>NZ_JBQKEV010000003.1:0-227593 GCF_052121135.1 Bifidobacterium sp. LCP19S3_E9
GGCGAACAACCACGACGATCCGACGAACGAACCTGGATTCTACATCCGCAAAGGACACGTCCACTAACCAAAAATGGAAGTCTAAAACACCACGTTTAGTTCCTATAGCCCAGTTTCTCCTCTCTGATACTGATTTTATCAATGATATTTCGCAATAGCCAGCAATGAACGCTTGCATTGCGCAAGACGTTACATTATCTTCTGAAACATATAGCGCACCTTGTCCAGGCGGCTGTTTGGACGGCGGGGCTGGATGACTGGCTTGCCGACAGCGGCCTGATACCCTTTCAGTTCCGTCAGGCACACGCTCCGCCCGTTGGTGTAAAAGGCCAGATCAGTACGGTATGCCTGTATGCAGCGGGCGGGAATCTCGCCAGTAAAGACAACTTCATCCTTTTTTACCTGGGTCGTTTCGATGGTGGCACAGTATTTCGGCGCATCATGATAAGCCCTGGAAAGGTATTCCTGGGGCGCATAGAGGGTGAAGGAGAGATAAGGTTCCAGCAGCTGCGTCCCCGATTCCTTCAATGCCTGTTCCAATACAATCGGGGCCAATGAGCGGAAGTCCGCCGGCGTGCTGACTGGACTGTAATAAAGCCCGTATTCAAAGCAAATCTTACAGTCCGTTACGTTCCAGCCGAACAAGCCCTGCTCCAGCCCGTAACGGATACCATCCCTGACAGCGTTTTGAAAACTCTGGTTCAAGTATCCCAGCGAAACCCGGCTCTCGTATTGTACGCCGGAGCCAAGCGGGAGCGGTGTAACAGACAGTCCGATAGATGCCCAAAACGGGTTGGGCGGCACCTCGATATGGATGGTGTGGCTGGCTGCTTTGAGCGGCCGCTCCATATAAATGACGGTGGGTTCCTTTACCACTGTTTCAATCTTGTATTTTTCCGACAGCAAAGCGGAAACGACCTCCAACTGCACCCGGCCCAAAAAAGAAAGAATGATCTCATGGGTGGTGGAATCCACCTCGTAGTGCAAAAGCGGGTCAGTATCCGCAATTTGCGTAAGAGCGTCCAGCAGCCGGTCTCTTTGCTCTGCCGTTTTCGGCGCAATCGCCGTCCGCAGCATAGGGAAGGGAACATCACTCCACATTTCACGAGGAAGTTGGGTTTTGTCCCCCAATATATCGTTTAATCTCAAGCTGTCGCTGGGAAGGATGACAATTTCGCCCTTATGGGCGGTATCTGTCCGAACAATCTCCCCTTTGGATGGAATACGCATCTCTGTGATTTTCAGCTTTTCTCTCCCGGCCAGGGCCACCGTATCCCGCAGACGCAGCGTTCCGCTGTATAGCCGCAGATAGACAAGCCTCTGGCCGCAATCGGTGTACTCCACCTTGAAAACGCTGCCGCATAGGGCGGCGCTCCCCTGTTCCCCAATCGGTTGGAACAGCCCTGTCACCGCATCCATCAACGGTTGAATGCCAAGGCCCTTTTTGGCGCTGCCATAATAGACCGGGAACAGGGAGGCGTCTTGAACCCGCCGCTGTTCCTCCCGCGCAAGTTTTTCCCGGCTGATTGGTTCTCCTGCGATATACTTTTCCAATAATTTATCGTTATTTTCGATGACCGCATCCCATGCTTCTATGTCGGTATTTTCCTCCAGGACTATTTCCGGGGACAGCGACACCGTCTGCTTGATGATAATATCGGCGGAGAGCTTATCCCGAACAGACTGAACCACGCTCTGCAAATCAACGCCAGCCTGGTCGATCTTGTTGATAAAGATAACGGTGGGAATGTTCATTTTCCGCAGGGCATGGAACAGAATACGGGTCTGGGCCTGCACGCCATCTTTAGCGGAGATCACCAAGATGGCCCCATCTAAAACAGCCAAAGAGCGGTATACCTCTGCCAAGAAATCCATGTGGCCGGGCGTATCCACAATGTTGACTTTACATCTGTGCCACTGGAAGGAAGTGACTGCCGCTTGAATGGTAATCCCACGCTGCCGCTCCAAAAGCATGGTGTCCGTCCTCGTTGTCCCTTTTTCGACGCTCCCCGGTTCTGAAATGGCTCCGCTGGCATATAGCAGGCTCTCCGTCAAGGTCGTCTTTCCAGCGTCTACATGGGCAAGAATTCCAATATTGATTATTTTCATGTGATTGTCCTCCCTTTACAGCCCCAAAGGGCATAAAAATCCCCAGCAGTAAAATACTTTTACCACTGGGGATTATAAGTTGCGGACATACACATATACAGCATACACCTGTTTGTGATTGCTGTTTTTGGGGATATGTCAAAATTGATAAGGCAAAAGTATTCTTAAATTGGGTACAAAAAACTAAGCCCCTACAAAAGGAGCTATCATAATCCTTTGTTCCCACTATTTGATTATAGTTTTATTTAAGAATATCTTGCCGCATATTTTTTACTCCTTTTCTGGACTAAACCATTGTATCACATCAGTTTTAGGAAAGCAAGTACCTAAAAGAAATTTTTCTTCCCCTTATATGTAACAATCATACCGGCTTCCTAGCGTTCAGAATGTTTTCTGCTGTCTGCTGTGGTGTTTGGTTGGAATTGTCCAACCAAAAGCCGATCCGTGGTGTTGTCTGCATTTTACTAAATACAAATTCAATGTATACAGAAAGATATAAGGAGTGGGAGGGATTCCGCCGTAGTTGGCATTGTAGGAAAATCCAAAAGTTTAGATTTTCCCACAATGCTTATCTTTTGGTCTTTGGTTCGGAATAGTGTAGTGCTGGCGGTCTATCTCTTGTTTTCGGTTGCTTGCTTCCTTACCGTACATGAGCATTATCGGCGGAGTCGCACCGAATTTCGCGATTCTGGTTGTGGCGCGCGTAGTGCAGGCGCTTGGCACCGGTATGATCGTGCCGGTCGGTATGAATCTGACGCTCGCTGTCGCGCCGAAGAACAAGATTGGCGTTTACATGGGTATCATCGGCGCGATGACCACACTTGGCCCGGCGTTCGGCCCGATTGTGGCAGGCGCGCTGCTGGCGCATGGCACGTGGCATACGCTGTTTTTCGCGCTCGCCGCCTTGTCTGCGATCTGCTTGGTGTGTTCGGTCCTGTGGGTCGGTGATATCGCGCAGCTGACGCACCCACATATGGATGCGTTGTCGGTGGTGCTCGCCGCCATCGGTTTGATCGGCCTGCTGTACGGCGTGTCTACGGTGTTCTCCGGTCAGCTGGTTGCCGCTGTTGTCGCGTTGGTTATCGGCGTGGTGGCGCTTGTTGTTTTCGTGTTGCGCCAGCGTCGTATTCCTGAGCCGTTCCTGAATCTGGAGCCGTTTGGCAACCGCGCGTTTGTGCTGGGTGTGCTGCTGGTGATCGCCGCGCTGATGACGGTCTTTTCGATGAATATTCTGCTGCCGCTGTTCATGGAGAGTGCGCTTGGTTTCACTCCGTTGCAGGCGGCGCTCACACTGCTGCCGGCGTGCCTTGTGTCGTGTGTGCTGTCGCCGGTGGCGGGCAAGGTGTTTGACCGTTTCGGCGTGGGCTGGCTGGTGAGTGTCGGTATGGCGGTGATTGCGTGCTTCGTGCTGGCGTTGTCGTTCACTGGCGGTTCGACGACCAGCGTGCGGATTGTACTGCTTTACGCGCCTGCGATTGCCGGTTGCGCTTGCGTGATGGGGCCTGCGCAGTCGTATGCGCTGTCCAGTCTTGACCGCCGGATGTATCCGCATGGCGTGACGATTGTGTCCACGACTTTCCAGATTGCTGGTTGTGTGGGTTCATCCGTGTTTGTTGGGATTCTGTCTGCGGTGTCCGCCGCTCATGAGGCGTCTGGCGAGTCTGTTGCGGTCGGTACGGCTGCGGGCTTCGATATCGCGTGCCGTGTCGCGTTCGTGGTGGATGTGCTGGGCTTTATTGCTGCGCTTGCGCTTGCTCGGGTTGAGGCTAAGGCGAAGGCGGCCGCGGCTGCCGGCGTTGAGGTTTCCGAAGCGCGCGAACAGGATTTGGAGCATGCCGGTGAGCCGTCGCTTGCTGATGCGATGAAGCGTGATGTGTATGCTGTCACCGCCGCCGACAGCGCTTACGATGCGCTTGTGGTGATTGTGCGAAACGGCACGACGGGCATTCCGGTGCTCGATGAGCATCATCATGCTGTCGGATTCGTGACGGATGGCGATATTATGCGCACGCTGATTGGCGATACGAATGACAAGGCGTCGATGGCGTATGTCTATGCGCTGTGGGTGCAGGGCGACAAGTTCACGCAGCGCGTGGCTGGTTTGCGCCAGACCAATGTGATGGAGATCTGCACGCATCGTGTGGTCACGGTGAATGAACATGCCACGATCCGTCGCGTGTGCGAAATGCTTGCCGGCAATCGCATCAAGAAGCTCCCGGTTACCGGTGGTGAGGATGGCAAGCAGGTGGTCGGTGTGATCAGCCGTTCCGATTTGATGCGGTACATGGTCACTACGGTTGCGCCTGCGGATGAGTGACGGGCACTGACGCTGATTGCGATCCTTTTCCCCGAACCGGTTATGCGGAGCAGGCTTGGTATTACTGAGCCGCTTGGTTGGTGTGCTTCCCTGAACGGGTTGCGTTGATTACCTCTCGCTGTAACCGGTTCGGCGGCGGGGCTTCCACGGTGGATTGTGGTGTGCCGCACTGTGGGGCCGCCTGCGCAAAAAAGAAAAGAGAAACCCGGCGGGGAGAAGAGAACCGCCGGGTCAGAGAGAAGAAGAGAAGGGATTGAGTTATCGGGTTTGCGCCCGGTCAGCGGATGCCCGCTGATAGTTTGCATACTACCGGGCAAGTCATTGAACACGCCCGTGTTTCTCTGTGAATTGACTGAGAGTCATCGCCTGTGGCCGGCATCCTGTCGCAGCGAAGCGGAACGTGGCTGCGGCTCATGACGGATTGCCTGTGACATTGCGCTTGCCGCGGGCGATTTGCGACAGGCGATTTCCAGCGGGATCCCCGACGAACAATCCGCAGACGCCGTCCGGCGCGACACGCCATATGCGCCTGACTCGCGTGGTGTCCGCAAACTGATACCATGGCAGAAGTCGCGCACATGCGCGTTGCGATAATTGAATTTCATAATTGAATATGTCATCTTTACGCCGTGTATCGGAGGCGCTTGTCCCGGGATTCAAGTCCCGGCACCAACAACGCAGTCGGTGGGTTAACAAGGCGTGATTGCAGAACCGGGTGCAAGCACCTTGCATCCGGCCCCGTATACGAGCGTAAGGAGAAACGATGAGACGCATCATCGATCTTTGCAAGCGAGTACCGCTTCTTCCAATCACCATCATCAGTGCGCTGCCGATTGCGTTGCTGTGGGGTTTCCGGCCGTGGGGCCATTCCCTCGGTTCCCTTGACCCGTCACTGGGCCAGTACATCATCATCGCGTTGGTCGCGTATACCGTCGTAGACACGATTATCGGCATGGTGGATGATTTGCGTCACGGTCACGTCGGTGTCGATATTCTCGCGGTGATCGCGATTCTGTCCACGGTCGCCGTGGGCGAGTACTGGGCGGCGTGGACTGTCGTGCTTATGGTTTGGAGCGGCGAGGCGATTGAGGAATACGCGCAGTCCAAGGCGGAAAGCAACCTGACCGCGCTGATCAAGGCTGCCCCGCAGACCGCGCATGTCGCCGCACTGCCGGGTGTTGGCTCGGCGGCAGGCAGGGCGCAGCATGGCGAGAACGGCTTCCATAAGACCGCAGACGCGACAAGTGCCGACCGCGCCGATGACTCCCATACTTCAACGGCTCCGGCGACCGATGACAGCAATGTGCACTTCCGCACGATTCCCGTCGAGGAAGTCAAACTGGATGACGTGCTGACCGTGCTTCCCGGCGAGACCGTCCCCGTCGACGGCGTGCTGATGAGCGGCCAGGCAACCCTCGATTTGAGCAATATCAACGGTGAGCCGGTGCCGCGTGAGGTATTCGCCGGCGCCCGCGTCATGTCGGGGGCGGTCAACGGTTCGACCGCGTTCACCATGCGCGCCACCCAGTTGTCGCACGACTCCCAGTACCAGCGCATTCTCGAACTCGTTGCGTCAGCGCAGAATTCGCGTGCGACCGTTGTGAAAACCGCGGATATCCTTGCTGTGCCGTTCACAGTGATTTCACTGATCATCGCATGCGTGGCGTGGGGTGTGTCCGGCGTGCCGACGCGGTTCGCGCAGGTGCTTGTGCTTGCTACGCCGTGCCCGCTGCTCATCGCCGCCCCGGTTGCGTATATGGCAGGCACTGGTCGCTTGGCGAAGGCTGGGATTTTGATTAAAGCCCAGGATATTTTGGAGAATCTTGGCCGCGTTTCACATATCTTCTTTGACAAGACTGGCACGCTGACAGTCAAGCAGCCGCAGGTCGTGCGCGTTGATTTGCTGCCGGATGCCGGCGCCGGAATCCCGATGCGCGTCACCGAAGCCGGAACGGCCGCCATGGTGGGCAGACCGGCGGGAGACGCCGCTGTCGCTGCCGCGAATACCGCTGCTGCCGTGGTCGCTGGAGGCTCGGGAGCCGATGCCGCTGGGACGGGAGCAGGCTCCGCCCACGCCCGCCTCGACAAGGATCATATTCTCATGCTCGCCGGGGTCGTGGAAACCTACTCCGTGCACATCCTCGCAAAAGGTATTGTGAAGGCGGGGGCGGCGGCAATCGACCGTTTGCATGACCGCTTCGACAAGGGCAACCGCAACTGTGCGCAACCCGCAACCGATCCGGGGCATCGCCGCGGTGATTACCCGGTCGTCAAGAACATCCACGAGGATGCCGGCAAGGGGATTACCGGCACCGTCAATGGGCTGGACGTCAGCGTTGGACGTTTCGCATATGTCACGCAAGGTCAGGTGGACGCCGGCTTGCAACCTCAGTCGGCTACACCGCTTGATTTCTTCCCGGACAGCCGGTACGGCGGTCTCGCCCCTGATGAGATGGCCACGTATGTGGCGGTGAACGGCAAGCTTGCGGCTCGTATCGTGATGAAGGATATTCCGCGGCCGAATGCGAAGGAATCATTGCAGCGTCTGCGCGATTTGGGTGTCAAACATCTGACGATGGTGACTGGCGACAAGGAGCCCAGCGCCCGTATCATCGCCGACGAGGTCGGTATCAGCGACGTCCATTCCGAGTTGCTGCCGGAAGACAAGGTGAATACTGTCCGTTCCGCCGCCCAAGACAAGGTTGCTCCACAGCCGTGGTGGGATCGCATCATCCAGAAGCTGGTCGGCGAGTCGACCACGCGTCCGGTGTCGATGATGGTTGGCGACGGCGTGAACGACGCTCCGGTTCTCGCGGCTGCCGATATTGGCATGGCGATGACCGATGGCACGACGACCGCTGCCTCCGAATCCGCACAAGTGGTCATCATGAACGACGACATCGCATGCGTGCCGAAGGCGATCGCGATTGCACGGCGGACCAAGCGTGTCATGCTGCAGGCGGTGATTGCCGGCTTGTCGCTGGCGATTGTGGGCATGGTGTGCGCTGCGTTCAATCTGATTCCCGCGGTGGTCGGCGCGTTCTTGCAGGAGTTGATTGACGTGGTGTCGATCCTGTGGGCGCTGACCGCGCTGCTCGATCGCGAGTAGGGGGTCGGGCTTCGGGGTTGGTATTTGTCTGCTGCGTGACTCGCTAGTCGCATGGCGGCGGGGTGCGACCCTGGTTCCTTCTTTCTCTGCTTGGTATCTGCCCGTCGTGTGATTGATTGATCGCACGGCGGGCAGTTTTGTGACGGAATCCTGCTCGGGCGCTCGCTATCGGTCCGTGGTGTAATCGGCCGGCTGCACGGCGCTCGTACATCTTCCGCAATTACCGAGGTTGCGTTAGGCTGGAACGCATGGTTGACCAACATGATGACAAGAATGGACTGCGGATTGCAGTGATCGGCGCCGGCCCGGCAGGCGTCTATTCGTCGGATATCTTCCTGCGCCAGCTGCGCAAGGAAGGCGAGAAGCTCGGCGTGGGCACGGACGCCCGCATCGACCTGTTCGAGAAGCTTCCGGTGCCTTTCGGCCTGGTGCGCTACGGTGTGGCCCCGGACCATCCGAGCATCAAATTCATTGCGGATGCGCTCGAGAAAACCCTTGACAATCCTGACATCCACCTGTATTGCGATGTGGAGTTCGGCAAGGACGTGACGCTGGACGATCTGCTGCAGCGCTACGACGCTGTGCTCTTCGCGACCGGCGCGGTCAAGGACAAGCCGCTGAATCTGCCTGGCGCAGACCTGGACGGCGTG
The DNA here is from genome assembly GCF_052121135.1 of Bifidobacterium sp. LCP19S3_E9. Classification (NCBI taxonomy): domain Bacteria; kingdom Bacillati; phylum Actinomycetota; class Actinomycetes; order Bifidobacteriales; family Bifidobacteriaceae; genus Bifidobacterium; species Bifidobacterium sp. LCP19S3_E9. The sequence continues at coordinate 8,186 of NZ_JBQKEV010000003.1, forward strand.
TATGGCGCCGCAAAATTCGTCGAATGGTATGACGGCTATCCCACCGGCGCCCGCACGTGGCCGCTGGACGCGCAGCAGGTCGCCGTAATCGGCGGCGGCAACGTGGCCATGGACGTCGCCCGCGAGCTCATGCGCAACGCCGACGATCTCAAGGCCCGCACCGACATTCCCGACAATGTGTACGAAGGCATCAAGAACAACAAGGCGCGCGAACTGCACCTGTTCATCCGCCGTGGCGTCGCGCAGGCGAAGTTCTCCGTGCAGGAGCTTCGTGAAATGGAGAAACTGCCGGGAGTCCAGCTGATTATCAACGAGGACGATTTCGAACTTGACGACGACACCATCGAGGAAGCCGGCAAGAACAAGCTGACCCGTCAGATGGTCGAAGAGCTGTTTGCAATCCGAGAAATGGCCGAAGACATGGAAGATGACGGCGACGTCGATTTCGAAGGCAACCCCGCGGACCGCAAATACTACGTGCACTTCAATTCCGCTCCGACCGAAGTGCTCGGCGAGGACGGCAAAGTCAAGGCAATCCGTGTGGAACGCACGGAAACCGGAGCTGATGGCGTGATGCACCGCACCGGCGAATTCACCGACTACCCGGTGCAGGCGGTCTACCATGCCATCGGATACAAGCCTGCGACGGCACCCGGAATCGCCTACGATGAGCGGCACGCACATCTGGCGAACGCGGGCGGCGACGGCCGTATCACCACCGAGGCTGAAGGCGGCGAGGTGCGAGACCGCCTGTACGCGACCGGCTGGGCGAAACGCGGTCCGGTGGGCCTGATCGGCTCCACGAAGTCCGACGCCCTGATGATCGTCACCAATATGCTTGAGGACCTGTCGAAGGCCGCCGAGGGTGGCCGCATCGCCCCGGATCGCGATCCCGAATCCATCGACCGACTGCTTGCCGAACGCGGTGTCGAGCCGATTGATTTCGCCGGATGGAAGCGTATCGATGCGTTCGAACGTTCCGAGGGCGCGAAGGAAGGCCGTGAGCACAAGAAGGTCATTGAGCCTGAGCAGATGCGTACGCTCGCTCACGCCGAGTGATGCGGACGAAGTGGACGCGTGTGAAGTGATGCGGGCGGCGGACTGATGAGTTGGCGGTCTGGCGCTGGCGGACTGATCCAGCGGGCTGACACGCTGGTGGGTCTTCAGTCTGGCATGCTGGCGAGTTTGGCGGGTCGGCATTGCGCGTTGGCACGCTGACGCGCTGGTATCCCGGATTGATCGGAACCGGGACGCGCTGAGCTGAAGGCGTAGCGCCGCAGAACCCCATCGGCATAACCCCAAGAAACGGCGGTGTCGCAACGTTTTTTGCACGTTGCGGCACCGCCGTCGCGTATCTGGAACAGCCATCGCGCCGTACATCAAGCGCGTATTCAGAAAAAACTCAGCGACGGCTTTTAGTGTGAACACCATGAACGGCAACATGAAGGTGCATGGTCACTGCAACGGCTTGAAAACAGTCTTTCTGTTTGGGCTGATGTGGGCAATCATCATGCTGATATGGTGGCTGACCGGTGCGAGTCAGGACACGCTGGGGGTGTATCTCGTCATCGGTGTGGCCAGCACATTCATCTCATACTGGTTTTCGGATCGCATCTCCATCGCATCGATGGGCGCGCGTCATGTCTCCGAGCAGGAAGCACCTGAACTGTACCGGATCGTGCGTGAACTGTCCGCCCGCGCCGGCAAGCCCATGCCGCGCATCTACATCGCGCCGACCATGAGCCCCAACGCCTTCGCGACCGGCCGTAACGAGCATCACGCCGCCGTCTGCTGCACGCAAGGCATCCTGCAGATCCTCAACGAGCGCGAACTGCGCGGTGTGCTCGGTCACGAGCTTATGCACGTGTACAACCACGACATTCTCACCTCGGCCATTGCATCCGCCATGGCGACGGTCATCACATATCTTGGCTATGCGCTTATGTATTTCGGCGGTGGCGATGACGATGACCGCGATTCCGGGCCGCTGGGCTTCCTGGGGGTCATATTGAGTGCGATTCTCGCGCCGATCGGGGCGTCGCTGATTCAGCTTGCGATCTCTAGGACGCGTGAGTATGACGCCGACGAGGACGGCAGCAAGCTGACCGGAGACCCGGAGGCGCTCGCATCCGCGCTGTACAAGATTTCGTATGGCGTCAAGGAGCATCCGATGGCCGCGACCGCTGGAAATCAAAGCACCGCAGCCATGATGATCGAAAGCCCATTCAGCGAGGCAGGCTTCCAGAAGCTCTTCTCCACCCATCCGCCGACCGCCGACCGCATCAACCGGCTGATGCAGATGGCCCACGAAATGCACGGCGCCGCCGTCACCATGCCGGGCGAGACCCCGCAGGTGCCCTACCAGCAGACCGCCCAGCCCGCTTACTCCCAGTACGGCCGCTGACTATCGACAGTAAGGTGGGTGCCGGGCGTCGGCAGAAGCTTGTACCGACGCTGAGAATCGGGCGGTTGTGACGCCTTGGTGCCGGCGAGTCGATTGTCGCGTTCCGGCGATTTCTTCGATGGTATGCTAAATGGCTCGTGTTCGTGCCGCCGCCATCTTGGCCGGCAGACGCACGCAATGACAGCGAATGTGGATGAAAGGATTCGGCCGTGGCACAAACTTGGCGACAGGAAGTTCAAGAATCCCAAGACATCCAAGGACTCCCCGGCGATGTTGCGATCAATGACGTTGCAATTGATGACGCCGCTATCGGTGTCGCGACCGGGCAGACCGCAGTACAGTCCGCCACGCATGCGATTTCGCGCCACCGAACGTCAATCGGCATTGTATCGCTCGCGCTTGCGGTCGTTGCGCTTGCCATCGTCGAAGGTCTGATATTGCGGTCCAATACGGCGGACCATGTCGCGGAAATGCGGCTGATTCTTGCCGCGGGCGCGCGTTGGGCGGCGTTCGTGCCGGCAGCGCATACCATCGCCGTATGCTTCTCCGCGGTGGTGGCCGTGCCGGTGATTGTCGTGCTGCTTGGCGTGATTTGGGCGGTAACGCGCAGCGCCGGTCAGATGTTGCGGGGGCTGGCTATGGCTGCGTTGCCGATGGCGGTCGTCGGCCTTATCAAGACGATTGTTGACAGGCCGCGGCCCAGCACTGCCCGCGGCGCATTGATGCCCGACCCGAGCTTCCCCAGCGGGCACACAGCCTGCTCGGTGGTGGTCGTGTCGCTCGCGCTGTTCGCCTTGCATGTCATCGATGCGCGAATCAAGGATTCCCGCGGGCTGGCTGGCACGACAGTGCAATCGTCACAATCGCCGCGATCGCCGCTCGTCTGGCGTGTTCTGCGGACCGTGCTGACGGTCATTCTGGTCGTCGTGCCGTTCGTCGTCGCGCTGTCCCGCGTGATTTACGGCGTGCACTACCCGACCGACGTGTGCACATCGCTCGTTCTGACACCCGTTCTCGTGTGGTGCGTGTACCGGTTGTGCGATCCCGCGCGGTGAGTGGTGCGAGTGCGTCGGGCGCGGTTGATTGTGTCGGCACGCGAATCGCATCGGCGGCTGCCGGTATGATGGCAAACGCCAATCGGCACAAAGCTTTGGACAGGAGATATCATGCAGCGTGACATCGTGAAGGACAGGACGTTCCTTGCCCGGAAATCAGCGCCCGCGACGGCGGATGATACGGCGGTGATCACGGACCTGCGCGACACCCTCGCCGCGCATCATGACGATTGCGTCGGCATGGCCGGCAACATGATCGGCAGTTTGACGCGCATCATCATCGTTACGATGGGTGAAAAAGACGTCGTTATGGTCAACCCTGTGATTATCAAGCGCTCCGGCATGTACCTCACGAAGGAGGGGTGCCTGTCGCTGGAAGGCGTGACGCGGGTCAAGCGGTACGAGAACATCACCGTCGCCTGGCAGGATGACTCCTTCCACAGGCATGTGACCAGCTACGCCGGATGGGTTGCACAGATCATCCAGCACGAGGTCGACCACCTCGACGGCATTCTGGTGTGAGTTGGCTGCGGCGGGTGCTGTTCGTCGCGTGTGAGGGATTCCCGCACCATGGTGTGCTGTGGGTGGCGTGCGGCGTGCGGCGGGCTGGTGGTTCCGAGTGGTTGCGAGTAGTTCCGGCTGGTTCCGAGTGGTTTTGAGTAGCTCTGGGTGGTTCCGAGTAGTTCCGGGTGTCGCGGTTTGTGAGCGAATCCTCACACAACGGTGTGCGGAGACGTCGGATTTGCTGGTTTCGGGCGTTGTGATGCCCGTTGTGCGAGTGAATCCTCACAAAGTGGGGTGTGGGCTGTGCCGGATGGATTGATGGTGGCCGTCATGGGGCGCAGTTTGTGAGTGGATCCTCACACGGTGGGGTGTGGAGGTGCTGGTTCTGTCGGTTTCGGTGTTCGTGTTACCTGGTTTGTGAGCGAATCCTCACACAACAGTGTGCGGAGACATCGGATTTGCTGGTTTCGGGTGTTGCGATGCCCGTTGTGTGAGTGGATTCTCACAAAGTGAGTACTACGGAACCGGTACTACGGAACCAGCACTGCGGAACCAGCACTGCGGAATCGGTACTGCAGAATGCGGATCGATGTGGATTGAAAACAGACCGAGACGGATTGATGCGAATCAGTGCAGGTCTCCAGCGCAGGTCATCATCGCAGGTCGATAGATTCCTAGCTCATTCCCGGCTCATCAATTGGCCGCCCCGCTCGCGTCTGGCATGTGCGCCGCGCCCGATGTCCGCGCCTGCCGCACCCGCGTTCGTGCCCGCCGCGAGAACCACACGTTGAGCAGGGAGCCGGTGACCACAAGCACCACGCCAATCCAGAACGGCAGCCCAAGCGCGACCCCCAACAGCAGGGTGCTGGATGCGGTCGAAAACACCGGCGTCGCATAGGATCCGACTGCCAGCGTTTCCATATTGCCGTGCAGCATGCCGTACCCCCAGCACGCGTATCCGCTGGCAATCGACACGGCGCACGCAATCAACGCAAGATAGCCGCCAATCCCGGGAGCCTGCACGGGTATCCCGTCGCCGGACATGAAGTGGATGATCCATTGGGTGACCGCCACGCAGCAGAAAAAGACCGTCGTGCCGTCGTAGCCGCCGGACATGCTCGGCGTGATCGCCGCGTACACCGCCCAGATCAGAGCGCCGGCGAACGCCAGAATGAACGGCAGCGGATTCGACGCGATATTGCGCAGGGCCGACTGCACGTCCAGACTGTTGCCGCCCACCGCCATCGCAACGCCGACCGTGGCGATGATCGCTCCCGGCAAAGCCTGCCAGACTGCGCCTTTTCGGCCGGACAGCGCCGCCGTGAACAGTACCAGCAGGGTCGGCCACAGGTAGTTGACGAGGCTGACTTCGACGGATTGCGCGGCGGTCGAAGCAAGGCCGATGGACAGGGAAATCGACGTCTCGTAGGTGATGAACATGATGCCGCCGAGCAGCAGGTAACGGCGGGGCGCTTGGGAGAGCGGTTTGGGGCGGCGGGTGAGCAGCAGCATGACACCACCGGCCGTGTAGACCAAGGCGGCGCCGAGCGTGGCTCCGAACGCGTCCGCGGCGAGCCGCATGAGACCGGCCATGAAACCCCATAACACGACGGCGAACAAACCGATCACCGTGCCGCCATGTGAAATCGCATGCCCGAGCAGTGGATTGGTGGCGGTATCGGTGGTGCGGTTCGTCATGGCTGGGGCTCTCCTCTAGGATTGCTGGACGCGCGGTTCCGTTCGGCACCCGTTGCTCGGCACCCGGCACTTGGTCGGGCACTCGGTGTCGGACGGGTGTGCGGAGCGTATGTTGGAGCGGAACAAAACCGCCTCCCGCATCAACGCGTTCTCCAACTCTAGCTCCCGTATCCGCCGGCGCAGCTCATCCGGGTCGTCGCCCAGCAGTTCGTGTTCGGTTCCGGCCTGAGGCATGGCGTCCCTCCGTTCCGGTCTCCGGCGCCGCCATTCCGCCGGCGCGGTACAGTCTCATCCAATGATGCACCGCGCCGGTGCCGGCGCCAAGTTCTGCGGCCGCCTGCTTCTGCTGCATGCCGGACAGGCACAGCTCCACCGCGCGACGCCGCGTCCCCAACGGTATGGGAGGCTTGGGAACGACGTCGGCATACCGTGGATCGGCATGCAGTTACCGCTCCAGGCACTGCCTGGTCGGATACCCCAGATGCTCCACAACCTGCTTCGTGGACATCGACGTCGTGAAATACAGCTCCACCGCCCGCTCGCGCTCCTCGCGACCGGACACGGCAACAATCCTTCCGCTCATTCTCCAAGAAAACGTCCGCAGCCCCTTATCAGTGAAAATACGATGTGTGGCAGGGCAGGGAAGCGTTGTATTCTTCCCGTTTCCATTTCCATATTGGTTTGTGGTTGTATGCGCTTGCTTGCTCGTTGATTTGGATCTACTGCCTGCATAGTGTTGGCGTGTACCACCGTCATGTGATGGGTGACGGTTACCAGTTGAACGCGATACTGGTCAAAGGCACGTTTTTCACGGGATTGATGATTTGTGCAATTGATTCTATTCTCAACGTTTATATACCTTTGGTGCATACCGGCTTGGTGTTGCTGTGCGCATTCCTGATTACCATGCTGGAGCGTTTGACTATCCGCCAGTTTGTTCTGTCTAGTCGTGAAAAGGGCGCATATTCGTATGGCACCGTGGTGGTTGGTTCTCCTGATGGCATTGAGCATGCGTTGGAATTTCTGAGCCAGAAGCGCCAGCTGAATTATCATGCCATTGCGGTGTGCCCCGATTGGGGTGAACGAGCGGACTGGGCTTGTGGAGGCCGTTGCCGCGTCTGCCGATTTCAAGGAACGAATCCGTAAGATCAGTGGTAGGGACATCTCCATGCTGCCGTATTGCGGGAACTTCGCTGAACGTGCCGCTTCGATGGGCGTGCAGACGGTGATGGTTACGGATGTTATGCAGCGCTTCTCCGATAATTTCAACACGTTCGTGCTGGACATGGAGACCATGAATCTGGAGATTGCGGTGGTCACTTCCGCAGTGGACGTGAGTGGTCATGAGACCAACATCCGTGTGATTCAGGGTACGACGGTGATGACGATCAGCCTGCCGCAGTATTCGCCATGGGATATGTGCAAAAAACGCGTTTTTGATGTGCTGGTTTCGCTGTTTGCCGTGACTGTTACTGCGATTGTTACCGTTCCTATTGCGATTGCTATCAAGCTTACCGATGGCGGTCCTATTTTCTACACGCAGACTCGCGTTGGGCGCCGTGACAAGCCGTTTAAGATGATCAAGTTCCGTTCTATGGTGGTGAACGCGGACAAGATGAAGGCAGAACTGGCGAAAGAAACCGGTCAGAATGGTCGTTTCATCATTCAAAATGAAGGACGATCCGCGAGTCACCAAGGTAGGCAAGTTTATCCGTAAGTTCTCCATTGACGAGTTTCCGCAGTTCCTGAACGTGTTGAAGGGCGACATGAGCGTGGTGGGCCCGCGCCCGCCGTTACCTGAGGAGGTGGCTCAATACAATCAGACGTATGCCACTCGTATGCTGGTGAAGCCTGGTATTACCGGTCCGTGGCAGGTGTCTGGCAGATCCAACTTGAGTAAGGAAGAATCCGAGTCTTTGGACGTCAGCTATGTGCAGAACTGGTCCATGTTGGGAGACGTTGTGCTATTCTTCCGCACTGTCGGTGCCGTCGTTACTCATAAGGGTGCATACTGATAGAAGGCAAGGTATAACAGTAAGATTTCGTTAAACAATGGCAGTTTTTCCTGGTGTTGGGGAGGGGGGCTGCGGACGTTTTCTTGGAGACCGAACAAAAGGATTTGGTTGTGTTCAGTCCTGAGGAACGCAAGCGGGCGGTGGAACCCTGTCTCGCAACATCAATGATAGCCGCCGAAGTGGTCGAACGTCTCGGTTATCCGACCAGGCAGTGCCTGGAACGCTGGCTGGCGAAGGATCCCCGTCATGCCGGGCATATGAGGAGTCCCATCATCCCCATGGAAACCGGGCAGAAGGCGATCGAACTGGTATTGGGCGGCATGCGGCAGAAGCAAGCCGCCCGGCAGCTCGGCGTGAGCGTGGGCACCGTGGCCCATTGGGTCAAGGCGTATCGCGAGGGCGGCATGGCCGCGTTGCCGACCAGGAACGGGAACGCCGCGCAGGACGGCGGGGCGCTGTCGAGGCCGCGGCGTGACGGACTCCCTGGCGATGACGGTGACGTGGAGGCGCTGCGCCGCAGGGTCGAGGAATTGGAGTTGGAGAACGCGTTGATGCGGGAGGTGGCCGATGCGTTCGCCGCGTCCAAGGGTCGTTACGGGTACCGCGGGATCAAGGCCGAGCTCAGAACCGGCGTCTCGGAGAAGGTGACCGGACGGATCATGGTCGAGGACGGGCTCGTGGCGCATGTTCCCGGACGTCGCAGGTACGGTTCCCACGGGGGGCGAGACGACTCCCCGTGGGAACCTGATTGCCCCAGGACTTCACCGCAGAACGTCCCAACGAGAAGCGGCTGACGGACATCACCGAGATCAAGGCGGCGGACGGCAAGGCGTATCTCTCGCCGGTAATCGACTGCCACGATGGCAAGATAGTCGCCTACACAGCCGGATACGGCCCCAACGCGCAGCTCGCCGACACCATGCTGGAGAAGGTGGCCGTCACGTTGCCCGAGGCGCGCGTCCTCTGGCGCATTCCGACCGCGGTCGTCACCATAAGCGGTCGGGATGGCTGGAACTCATGGAGCGGTTCGGGCTGACGAGATCGACGGGCGCGAAGGGCCGTTCGCCGGACAACGCGGCCGCGGAGGGCTTCTTCGGCGGGATGAGGGCCGGGTCCGTCTACCCCGAGTGGTGGGAGGAGCGCACCTGTGGGGAGGTGCTCGCGTTGATTGACGAGTGCATCCACTGGTACGACCACGATCGCATCAAGCAATCGCTTGGTTGGATGAGCCCGGTACAATACCGGCTGAGCCATGGATTGGCTGCGTGATTAACTCCAAGAAAATGTCCGCAGCCCCATACCCGGGTTTATGGGCGTTTTTTGCCTATGGCCCACCACATCCAGCGTTGTATGAAAAGGTTCGCGAGGGTCAGCGGCACGAGCGCAAGGGCGGTGGCCGCAAGGCCCGCGAGAAGCTGTGAAAACCACGGTGTGGGCGCCACGTTGATGCCGATGACGCGGAAAACTCGCAACAGAACACGCCATGGTGTATATGGGAAACACCATGGCGTCGTAAGGTGGCGAGTTCGTTTCGTGGACTGAGAATGTCCGCATAGTGAATTCGATATGAAAAATTCCCGCAGAGAGCAAGTTTTTGGGTTGGCTGATTGACCGGTCAGTCGGTCAACCAACCCAGCCCGCTTCACCAATCTCGATTCACTTGGTGAGCGCGTCCGCGATGGTGCGGATATCGGCTTCGATGGTCTGCGCGACTTCGGCGTAAAGCGCGTCCGTGCCTCCGTAAGGGTCTTCGATCTCCTTCGCCCGCGGAAGTGTCGGCCGCTTGAACGGTTCGTTCATCTGCATGATTTCGAAACGCTCCCCGAGGGTCGTCGCCTGTGCGAAATCCCCGTCGGAGAGACATGCGTGCGCAAGATTGGCGAAATCGTCGATGAGATACGTCTTGCGTGCCGCCATCGGATACTCCTGCAGGATCTCGCTGAGCTGGGCGTCCGTGAACGCCAGGATCACATCGTTGCCATCGACCATCGCATCGGTGATGTGGCGCGACTTGTGCGGGGTGCCGTCGATGTGGCGGGAGGCGAGTTCCCGCACGTAATGCTGCTCCATGGGATGCCCTTCGAGATACAGCAGTCCGCTGCTGGTGACCGTCGCATTCGGCAAAGCGTCGCGAAGCAGGTATTCCGATAACGCCGAACGGCAGACGTTGCCGTGGCAGACGAACATGATGCGCATGATTGTTGCTCCATGGAAGAGGACAAAAGTATTGGAAGGAAAAGAAAAGGCTTTCGGCTCGGAGAATCGGAAGCCTTGAGGCAGTTGGACTCAGTTGTTGCGCCTGCGTGCAAACGCCAGTGCGAATCCGGCGGCGGCAAGAACCGCTACGCCGAAGGCGATCGGTGCCACGGAGGCGCCGGTCTTGGCGGTGGTTGCGCTGGTGCCGCTGTTGTTGTTCGTGATCTCGCCCACAGCCGGAATCGTCACTTCGAAAGTGTTGTTGTTGGCGTCGGCGCTGTTGGGCACGACCTTCACCAACGCCTCATTGTTAATGTTCTTCAACAGGTCAGCCGTGGAAAGGTGTTCCTTGGACAGGTACACCTTGAACTTCACGGTTCCCGCGTTCTTGCGGGCGCTGTCAGTAAGCTCCAGCGCAAGCTTGAAATCATCGGAGGAGACCTCGCCAAGGTACTTGACGGTGTCGAAATCCGACACGAGCTTCACGTCGGAGACCTGCGTGTGGTCGTACTGTGCGTAGGCGTACTTGTAACCCTGCTCGACGGCGCCGCTGGAGTGCACGGTCACGTTGATGGTGCCGGTGCTCGCGTCGTAGCTGATTTCGTTAGGATTGATGGTCGGTGCGTACTGATCCGCCGATGCGGTTGCTGCTGCGAAGCCAAAGCCCAAAACTGCTGCAATAGCCGCAATTAATGACAGAATCTTTTTCATTGATTTCCCACCTCTTCTTGTGCGCGTAAATCGTGTGGTTCAAGTGGGTGACCCATCACATAGACCATTTTGTAATTATAGAGAGGCTTAACATTCGGCGTGCATTTAGGGTGATTCGGTGTTTCCTCCTCCGAGGGGGTATATCTAAACATTTGTAGTCTTTTTGGAGATGCGAACGGTGTGTTTTGGTCGTTGAAGGGACCATGTTGGACCGGCTGATGAGTATACTGTGCCCTCGGCGGAATTTGCACGCGTTGATGGGCGGTTTAAGGTTGAGGAACGGGCGTGCAGACATGCGTCAAACACATTGGCAGGCGGTAATTAAGAGGTATTTATGGACGCGCTCTCGCAGGATGGGCGGCATGATGAAAAAGATGTGATCGCACCTGATTACTCCAACGTCATTGATGATCCGAATGACAATCGCCGACGCAGGAAACTGACGCGCGAGCAGTTGGAACAACGGCGTAGGCGTCTACGCCATAGGCGTATCGTTCGCGTGGCCTTGGCACTCATGCTGGCGTTTGTGGCCTATCTGGGCTACTTGGCGGTAAGCGCGTTCGTCATGGTCAAAGAGGCGAAGGACGCGGTCTCCTCCGTACAGCAGCTGCAGTCTTCGGTCGATATGTCCCAAGGCACGGTGAACAAGGCGCTGATGATGCGGTCGCTTGATGATCTGTCCGACCATATCAATGGCGTGTACCGTCAGATGAAGAGCCCGGGGTGGACGGTGCTTGAATATGTTCCGTATTATGGCAAGGACGTCAAGGCCGTGCGGGACACGGTGGCCGTGGCGAACGACATCGCAGACAACGTCATGCCGCAGTTGCGCAATGCGGTGAAAGTGATTGATTTCAACGCGGTTTCGTTGAAGAACGGCACGGTGAACCTGTCGGGCGTGCAGAACGCCGCAACCAATCTGGAAATCGCGGACGTGGCCATGAACAAGGCCAATACGGATATGCAGGCGGTCGAAGGTGGGCACATCGGCAAGCTGTCCGAGATCGTGGAGCAGGCGAAGCGTATTTCCAATATCGGGGAAGAGACGATAGACGGCTATTCGCGTTTCGCGGACGTCGCGCCGTCGATACTGAATCTGGACAGTTCCTCGCAGGCCCGCAACTATCTGATTCTCGCGCAGAACAACGCCGAATTGCGCGCCACTGGCGGCATACCCGGTTCCTGGGGCGTGCTGACGGTGCGGCAGGGGCATATCCAGCTGCAGGGATTCGTGCCCGACACCACCATCGCGGCTCAGGACCAGTCGGTCGTCTCGCTGACCGACGAGGAGCGGGGTCTGTTCAGCGACATGATGGGCAGGATCGCCCAGGACGTGAACCTGACTCCGGATTCCCCGCGGGCTGGCGAGGCCGCCAAGGCCCTGTGGGAGCGCACCCATGATGGCCAGCAGATAGATGGCGTCATCGGAGTGGACGTCGTGGCGCTGCAGGATATGCTGAAGAACGTCGGTGCGGTGACGATGTCCGACGGCACCGTGCTCGACGGTTCGAATATCACGCAGGTGCTTCTGCATGATGTGTATGCGCGCTCCGATGACAGCAACTGGCAGAACGAGTTCTTCTCCCAGACCGTGCGGGCCGTGTTCGATCAGGTGATCGGCAGCGGCAATCTGGTGCGTCTGGTAATGGGTGTCGGATCCAGCGCGCAGGGCCGTCACATCTCGTTCTGGTCAAGCCACAGCGCCGAACAGAACCGCATCGACGACACCGCGATCAGCGGTGGCCTGAACGACACTCCCGCCAAGCCGTCCGTCGGAGTGTACCTCAATGATTTGGGCCAGTCGAAGATGGACTGGTATCTGAAGCGCTCGGTCTCGACGAAGCTCGACCATGAGAATGAGGACGGCTCCAAGGTCTATCAAGTCAAGGTGACGCTGACCAACACGATGAGCGCCGATGAGGTGGCTTCCACGCCGCAGTACGTTCTCGGCGATCTGGCCAATGGCATGCAGGCCGGGCAGATCGGCGTCAACGTGTTCAATTACGCGCCCGCCAGCGGCCGACTGGTGAGCTGGAATCTGCCGGACGGGAAGAAGAACTTCGATTTGCTGACCACGCACGACGGGCACACCGTGGGCGCGTTGCAGGTCGCCCTGAGCCCAGGGCAGCGGTATTCGTACACCTTCAAGGTGCAGACGATCGCCAATGGCAATCAGTCCATGTTGACTATCAATCAGACTCCGTTGCTTCGGTGAAGGGTGTTATATATGTACAAAATGTACAAAAAATACATTTGGAAGAGGTCTTTCTACATGTCGGTGGTCACCCTTCCTGATTAAATATCATATAGATTGAGAAGATTTCGAATGGGAGCGAGCATTGACTGTTGCTGATATTCTTCAAATGATCAAAAGGCGCTGGATCTTCGGCGTGATTGTGCTGCTGGCCAGTTTGGGCGTCACCGGTGGTTTGGTGCATTCCGTCGTTCCCGTGTATTCCGCGTCGATGACTGCGATTGGCAATGCCGCTTCAGCCGGAGACAGTGTGGGCAACGGCAGCAAATTGGGTGTTGTGGCGCGTGTCGCCACGGCTCCGTCGGTGCTGCAGCCGGTGATCGACAAGCTCGGTCTGAACATGACGGTGCAGAAATTGGCGTCTTCCTTGACCGCTTCGAGCGACGAGAACGGATTCATCACAATCACGGCGCAGAGTACGAATCCCAAGATGGCGGCCGACATCGCCAATTCCGTGTACGCGAGCCTGGTGCAGCAGATCAAGAACGACAGCTATGCGAGCAGCAAGAACGATAGGTTGAGCGACGTCGAGCTGTCGATCGTCAGCCAGGCGGAGACCCCGTCCACTCCCGTTTCCCCGAATGTCAAGAAAATGTGGTTCGAGGGGACTCTGGCGGGCGTGGTGCTCGGTCTGATGGTCATCGTGGTCGTCGACCTTGCGGACAGGCGCATCAGCCAGGCCGAAGACGTGCAGCGCATCATGCACACCCCCATCATCTCCAACATTCCCAAGACCGACGTCTTCAAAGGCACGTCGCCGGTGGTCATCGCCAATCCGGCCGGTATCGCGGCGGGAACCATTCGGCGCCTTGCCATGAACCTCGACTTCATCACGCCGGACAAGACGAGCATGTCGAACATCACGGTGGTCACTTCCGATGACATGAACGAGGGCAAGACCACGGTCGCGGTCAACCTCGCTTCCGCGATCGCCGAAAAGGGCCGTCGTGTGCTGCTGGTCGACACTGATTTGCGCAGACCTTCGGTTGATGCCTCATTGGGCATCAACGGCAAGATCGGCCTGGCCCATGTTCTTGCGGGAAAGACTTCGCTGGAGACCGCCATTCAAAAGTACTGGAAGCCGAATTTCCATGTGCTTCCGGCAGGCGAGCAGCAGGCCAACCCGTCCATTCTGATCAACTCCCAGGCCATGCACACGTTCCTGGCGAAGGCCGCCGAGCACTACGACAGCGTCATCGTCGATTGCGCGCCGATGAACGTGACGACGGATGCTGCCATGTTCACCAAGGCCGGCGGCACTATGCTGTTGGTGGTCGCGCAGAACGTGTCCACCAAGAAGGGCCTGAAGGAAGTCGCCACTGAACTTGAACTGGTCGGCGCCGAACCTTCCGGCGTGGTGTTCAACATGGTGAAGAGTGCGCACCGAGGCAAGAAGGGCGGTTATTACTACTATGAGGACGACAACAAGCAGCAGCCCGCGCGCCGTGCCTCGTCGTCCCATGGGACGAAGCGTGACAAGGAATAAGTAGAATGCGCGTGCTGTTCATCATCGAATCGATGGGTGGGTCCAGCCGTCATGTCGCCGATCTGATCAGAGGCTTGGATTCCGATCTGTTCGATATCGAGTTGATATATGGAACGTCGCGAATCGATGATTACTTCGCGCAGGCGTTGCCGGAACTGGCGAAACATGCCACGCTTCATCCCTGCGACGATTTGGTGCGTGAGATCGAGCCGAAGCACGAACTTCGCGCATTGCGGTTCGTGATGCACGAGATTCACGCCTTCCGGCCAGACATCGTACACTGCCACAGCTCCAAGGCCGGAGTGATCGGCCGCATCGCGGCGAAGCTCTGCCATGTGAACAAGGTGTTCTACACGCCACACGCGTATTCGTTCCTCGCGCCGGAATTCAGCGGCAAGAAACGCGATGTGTTCATCATGATCGAACACATGCTGTCTCGCCACGCCACCACGCTCACGTTCAATGTGTCCGACGGCGAACGCAAGGTCGCCATCGCGGAGCGTTTGGACAAGCCGTCCAAATTCCGCACGTTGTACAACGGCTTGGCCGATGTGCGGCTTCCCGACAGGCGCGAGGCCCGGGCGTCGCTTGGATTGGATCTGCCTGACGGCGCCAAGCTCGTCGGCTCGACCGCGCGTCTGGTGAGGCAGAAAGATCCCATGACTTCCGTGGCCATCGCCGTGAAGCTCATCGAGCGGCATCCCGAGCTTCACGTCGCCTATATCGGCGATGGTCCGTATCTGGAATCGATGACGGATTTCGCCCGTCGGCATGACGTGCTCGACAACATTCATTTTTTGGGATACCGCGCCGATGCTGATCGCATGGTCGCCGCGTTCGACGCGTATCTGCTGACTTCCCTGTATGAGGGATTGCCGTATTCGTTGGTCGAATCGTTACGCGCCGGCGTTCCCGTCGCCGCGACCGACGTCACGGGCAACAACGAGGTGGTCGACCGCCCAAGCAGCGGCAGGTTGTTCCCATCGAGGGACGTGGAGGCCGGAGTCGCTGCGGTGGAAGGTCTTCTCGCTCATCCGATTCCCCGCGAACAGGTGAGGCAGGGCTATCTTGACCGGTTCACCATGGATGCGATGCTGGGCGCCATTACGGAGGTGTATCGTCAATGATCGTATTGAAGGTCTGGTACCGAATCTGCGGTCTTCTGCTGAAGGCGCTGTACAAGGTGATTTACGGCGGCAAATTCACATGGGGCAAGGGCTTCCACGTGAGGAAGCGCTTCCATGCCACGGTCGAAGGCGCGAACGCGTCGATTCGTCTTGGCGACAATGTGGCGTTCAACGATGGCTGCTCCCTGCACGCGCTCGATTCCATTGAGATTGGCTCCGAAACGATTTTCGGTGAGAACGTGAAGGTCTACGACCATAACCATCGTTTTGCCGACCCGGATGTTCCCATCAAGGACCAAGGCTATTCCACGGCTCCGGTGGTTATCGGACGTCATTGCTGGATCGGCTCCAACGTCACGATTCTCAAGGGATCGCATATCGGCGATAACACGGTGGTCGGCGCGGGCTGCGTCATCAACGGCGACGTGCCTGCGAATTGCGTGGTGTCCGTGGACCAGAAGCATGTGATCCAGCCCATCCGCAGGACGAACAAGACGGGCGGAACGAACAATCAGACGAATAGCCAGACGAAGGAACTGCAATTGAAGGACTCGGCTTCCGAAAACAATCGTGGTGATGGCGTGAACCATGGCAAGCCCATGCGCGTTTTGGTGCTCGACACGGTGATGGACCGTGGCGGCGCCGAAACCATGATGATGAACTATCTTCGTCACTTCAACCGTGACAAGGTCGTTTACGATTTTCTGGTGAACAGGGACTACCGCGCCGCATATGAGGATGAGATCGAGCGGCTTGGCGGCCATATCTACCGCATGTGCCCGATGTACCCGCAGTATTTCGGCAAATACAAGAAGCAGATCCGCGAATTCCTCAAAGCGCATCCGGAATACCGGATCATCCATTCCAATCTGGAGGAACGCAGCTATTTCGGATTGAAGGAAGCCAAGAAGCTCGGCATTCCCGTCCGCATCGCCCATGCGCACAACCGCCCCGTAGGATTCGACCTCAAGTCCATCTTTCGCGAGTACTTCCGCCTGCGCCTGCCGGCACAGGCGACGCATATGTTCGCATGTGGCGAGGAAGCCGGTGATTGGCTGTTCGGCAAGAAGAACCGCGGCAAGGTCATCCAGCAGCGCAACGCCATCGACACGAGCCTGTACCGGTACGACGCCGATACCGCGCGTCAGGTGCGCGAGGAGTTCGGCGTCACAGATCCGAACACCATCGTGCTGGGCCACGTGGGACGGTTCTTCCCGCAGAAGAACCACGCGTTCCTGATCGACATCTTCAAGGCGGTGCACGACCAGCATCCGAATTCCGTGCTCTGGCTCGTCGGCGGCGGCGAACTACACGACGAGCTCAAGAACCAGATTCGCGCCAAGGTGGACGAGCTTGGTCTGCACGACGCGGTGAAGTTCCTGGGGGTGCGCTCCGACGTGAACCGCATCATGCAGGGCATGGACGCGTTCGTGCTGCCGAGCCTGTTCGAAGGTCTGCCGGTCACCATGATCGAGGCGCAGGCCTCCGGCTTGCCGTGCACGATTTCCGACCGTGTGCCGCCCCAATGCGACATCATCGGCAACACGCAGATTGTGCCGCTTGAGGCGAAGCCGGAGGAATGGGCGAGGCACATTCTCTCGCAGGTCGAACACCCCAAGGTCGCTGATCGCGCTCAAGGCCCCGTTTTGGTGACCAAGGCCGGCTTCGACATCGTCAAGAACGCCGAATGGCTGCAGCGTTTCTACACGGAAGCGTTGGCGAAGGCCGAGCGGGAGCGTGTATGAGTTCTGCTGTACGGAATAAGCGGCAAAGCCGTAAGGCGATGCGCGTCTTGCGGAAGGCTTATGACCGCCGGAACAAGAATGCGCTGCTGTTCTGCATTCTTCCGGTGTTCCTCATTGCGAAGCTGATGGTGGTGTATGTGCTGCCACCCAAATACTTCTACGACAACAACCGCATTCTCGGCATGACGAACGTGACGTTGGGAATCCAGCAGACGTCTGGCATGCCTGAGTGGGAGGGCAGCTACCGCATTGCTTCGGACTTGTTCGCGAATCTGAATGTGATGCGGCTGGAAACCATGATGGATTGGTCGTTGTGCCTGGGAGTGATCCTGACAGCATTGGTTGCCGTGCTGATCATGCAGGTGGATTCTCCTGATCTGCTCCAGTCGTTGTTCATTCTCGCCACGGTGGGGTTGCTGAACATCTACATCTTCACCATCGGTAAGGATGTCATCCAGTTCTTCTTCTTCCTTGGCGTGTATGTGGTGCTCATACTTCCATTGGACAGCCAGATACTGAAGGTATTGCTTAGCGCCGGCATCCTCTATTACGAGAGTACGTTCTTCCGCAGATACTATGTGCTGATCGCCGCATTGGTGATCATCGTCTATGCGGTATTGCGGTACTTCTGCAATCGTAAAAAGCTGGATGCGAAAACGGTGGCGGCGATCATCGCCATTCTGATGGCATCCATATATGTGTTGCTGCTGGTGGCGAGTGTGATTATGCCGGATGACTACCATCAGGTGATGGCGCTGCGTGACATTTATAGCGACACAATGGACGGTAATTCCGATTCATCGACGTTCATCCAAAATTGGGTTTCCGGCGGTGGTCTGCCGATTTTCATGGTGAATTACGTCATCAACGCATTCCGCATGATGATTCCCGTGGAGTTGGCGATGCGTGGTGCGTATTATCTGCCGTTCTTCTGTTTCCAGGTTATGATCACCGTGTATGTGGTGAATTTGCTTCGCCAGATCAACAAGATCAACGAGCCTGTGTTGTTCCTCGCGCTCTGCGTGTATCTGGGTTATGCTTTGGCATCGTTTATCTTCGAACCCGATTTCGGATCGTGGACCAGGCATGAGGCCGCGACGTTCCCGGTGCTGCATCTGCTGGTGCTGAACAGCTACCAGAAAATCCCGTTGACTGAACAAGAGCGTTTGCTGAACCGAGGTATGCTGTGAGTTCTTTGAATGATTTGATTCCCAGTGATTGCCGACACTATCTTGGCGTCAATGATGTGCTCATCGCTCCGAACAGTTATGTGAATTTTGATGTGCCGGACCACAACATTGTGATCGGCAATCCCGCTCGCGTGATTCATCGTGAGAACGCGACGGTCGGGTACTGCCATAACTTGGTGTACGAATCGGTGCCAGATGAGGAATATTCGGTGACTTCGGGAGGCGAACGATGACCGCTCATGTCGCATTCTTCTCCGGTGACATCACCCGCTCCGGCGGTACCGAAAACGTCGGCGTGATGATCGCCAACGCATTGGCTGCTGCCGGTGATTACCGCATTTCCTTCATCAGCTTGTTCGAAGAGGCGGATAAGCCGTTCTTCGAGATTGACGGGCGTATCGACCGGTTCACGTTGTATCCCGTGCCCACGCACGGGATACAGCATTATTTCGACACCTGCAAACGGCTGAAGAGGCTGGTTGGGGGGGAACAGCGGATCGATGTGTTGGTCGACATCGATGGCATCCTCGACATGTACTCGCTGGCGATTAGACGCGCCACGGGCGTGAAGGTGGTCTCCTGGGAGCATTTCAACTATCTGCAGAACCCGGGTGTGCCGTATCGCAAACTCACCCGTCGTTGGGCGGCGCATTCTGCCGATGCCATCGTGACACTGACCGATGCGGACAAGAAGCTGTACGAGCGGCATCTCAAGCTCCATTGCCCGGTCGTCGCCATCCATAATCCGATGGCGGTGGCGGATTCCGGGCAGGTGTACGACGATGGCTCCAAGCTCATCATCAGTTCCGGTCGTCTGACGGCCCAGAAGGGTTTCGACATGGCGGTGGACGTGGCCGCGAAGGTGCTTCCCAGTCATCCGGACTGGCGCTGGTCGATTCTGGGCGAGGGCGAGGACCGGCCCATGCTGGAGCGGAAGATTGCCGATGCCAAGCTCGACGGCCGTCTTGTTCTTGAGGGACGTGTGAACGATATGGGCGAGTGGTACCGCAAGGCCGCCGTCTTCGTGCTGACTTCACGCTTCGAGGGTCTGCCGATGGTTCTGCTTGAGGCCAAAGCCCACAAACTGCCCATTGTGAGTTTCGATTGCCTGACCGGCCCTGGTGACGTGGTGGATGACGGCGAGAACGGCGATCTGGTCGCTGAAGGCGATGTCGATGGCATGGCCGCGAAGCTGGCCGCGCTGATGGAAGACGATGAACGGCGGCAACGGTATTCGGATCGCGCGCTCCAGCATGCCGAACGTTTTGACAAGGAGTACATCGTCAGTCAATGGAAAGCGTTGTTTGCGGAAATTGGGGAATAGGAATTCAATAATGGCCGATTATAAAAGGTGGAATACGCGCGAGGTGTCATCGGAAGCACAGATAGGCACGAGACATTCTTCCGGCTCTTTCGCGCGGCATGAAGGCATGCGGAACGCCAAGCGCATCGCATGGGTGGATTATGGCAAGGGTTTTGCCATGATTCTTGTGTTTTGGGGGCATACGTTGTGCCCGCAACCATTCCGTGACTTCTTTTACGCGTTTCACATGCCGCTGTTCTTCTTCCTGTCCGGATTCGTGTTCTCCACGCGGCATTATCCGACGTTGCGGGCATTCGCCGTTCGCCGTGTGCGCACTTTGCTGGTTCCCGGACTGGTGTTCAACGTCATCGTGATCGCTTTGGAATGGCTGAACGGGGTGATTATCGGCCAGCCGTTCAATGTTCCGGTATTGCATTATCTCCTTGGCGTGGTGCTGGAGATTCGTGGCGGCGATTTGGGAATCATTCCTTGGTTCTTCACCAGCTTGTTCGTTATTGAGATAGCCATGTATATAGTGCAGCGGTTCATCACATCGAAGGCGCAATGGCAATTCGCGTTGGGAATCATCGCCTCCTTGGTGGGGTACGGCTATTCCGAGTTCATCGGGCATGCCGCTCCTTGGGCTTTGGAAACAGCTTGTTCGGGTTTCTTCTTCTTCGTGCTGGGCAAGATCATGCGTCAGCAGTGGGATTCCATGCCACGATGGCTGTTCTCCGCTCCGATGATTGTGGTTTGGGGCGCCGCCACGGAACTGTTCGCATGGCTGAACCGTCATGTGGCCGGTGAGCAGACGGATATCTATCTGAACCAGTATGGCTGGTATCCGTTCTATCTGGCGGATGCGATTGCCGGCATCATGTTCTCCGTCGCTTTGCTGATGATGATCGAGCGTTTCCATGTTCCGGTGCTTGTGCCGATTCTGGGCTTTGTCGGTGCGAATTCATTGGTGTATTACAGCTTCAATAACTTTGCGCTTGCTCTGTGCCAGCAGTGGCTTGGTGCGGTGATGAATCTGAGTGGACGGCTTTCCTGGCAGATGCAGCTGGGAGCGGGGGGGGCTTCTCGTAATTGGCGCGTGCCTGCTGTGCGCTCCGATCGCGGTCATCGTCAATCGTTGGTGCCCCGAGATCATAGGAAAGCGTCGTGCTTCGGCGGGGAAAGGCGGGATGACGAAATGACGGTTCCGAAAATCAGCGTCATCGTTCCGGTCTACAACGCCGAGCGGTATCTCGACGAGTGCGTGTCAAGCCTTACGCGGCAGACGTTTCCGCTGATCGAGGTGCTGCTGGTGGACGATGGTTCAACGGACTCAAGCGCCGGCAAATGTGATGCGTGGGCTTCGAAAGACGACCGCGTCCGTGTGATTCATCAGTCCAATGCCGGTGTCTCCGCGGCTCGCAATGCCGGTTTGGACCATGCGCGGGGCGAATGGATCGCTTTCGCGGACGCCGACGATTGGCTGGAAGACGATGCGTTCGAGACCCTGTTGTCGGGCGACGGGCAGAAAGCCCCCGATATGGTGCTCTTCAACTACCGCAAGGCCGGTGATCAACAGTCCGAGGAACCGATACCGGATGGTTTTTTGGAGGTTCCGGACGCGCTGGACGCGGTGCTTGCGTACCACGGTGTCAAGGGATACGTGTGGAACAAGCTGTTTCGACGCGAGTTGATCCAGCGCGCGCATGCCAGGTTCGATACGGCCATAGGCATGTGCGAGGATCTGCTGTTCGACGTGACCTGCTTGGTGCATGCCACGCGCGTGTATTCGATGAATCGATGCTTGTACAACTATCGGGAGAATCCGGATTCGGCCTTGCATGCCATTAAACCGGAAGTGGCGAAAACCTGCCTTGCTGCGCATGAGCGCATGCTGCGCATGGTTCCCGAGGCGTCACGTTCCGCGGTGCAGGCTTCGGACGCGATTATGGCGGAGGAGTTTCTGATGCGCGCGTATGCCTCGCATGACGTGCGGAATCGCGACGACTACCGTGCCGTGCTTCGTCGGTATTGGCGTCAGGCGTTCGCCCGTGAACATTCGTTGAAATACCGGTTGCGCTTCATTGGGGGCGCATGGTGCCCGGCGCTGTTCTATCGGGTGTGGAATATGTTGAAAGGAAGTAGCCGATGAGTAAGCCCATTCGTATTGTGCAATTCGGAATGTCCGACACTTTGGGTGGGGGTCGAGACGTTCATCATGAATCTGTACCGCATATTGCTTGGTGAAGACGACGGCACGCATTTGGTGACGCAATGGTAAGAGGAAAGGTCGAGGAATTATGGAAATACGGAAGAAACGGCTGGCGGTGGTGTGCGGACTATATGACGGTGGTACGGAAATCGCCATGGTCAGGTTGCTTGAGAGGCTTGACTATCACGATGTTGATGTCACGCTGATCACCCAGGACCCGTCAGGCCCCATTGAACCGCGTATCCCCCCCCCCAGGTGCATGTGGTCCATCTTGATTTTTCCTCGGACGCTGCGCGTGCGTGGGCGTTGAATGATTTTGCCGGCCTTTCTTCGGTGAAACGCGCTGCAAGCCGTTTGGGGCGCAAAATCCTCACTCTCGCCAGTTCGGAACGGCATAATAGGTTGTGGGACGCGGCTGTGCGCGGCATTGCGAACATTCCCGATGAGGAATTTGACTTGGTCATGGACTTCATGGGATACGGCAGAATCACCACGGCGATCGGCGCTCGTCTGCGTGCCGGGAAACGCGCGACATGGCTGCATGACGATCGCATGGAATGGCTTCATTATTCCTTGCCTTATTTGCCTCGCTACGACAAGGTGTTCTGCGTATCGCAGGCGGTGAAAGACAGCTTCACGGCCAAGGCTCCGCAATATGCCGACAAAGCCGAGGTGATGTACAACCAGGTTGACGTGGGTGCCATTCGGAACAAGGCGACTGTGGAATTGGCGGATCCGCGTTTCACCGGTTCCAACATTATTCTGACCTTGGGGCGTCTCGAACCGCAAAAGGGTCTGGACATAGCGATCAAGGCTGCGGCTTTGATGCGCGACCGTGGTGTGGACTTCCACTGGTATGTGCTTGGCGCGGGAAATTACCGTGCGGAATATGAACGGCTCATCGCGCAGAACAACCTCGAATCGCGTTTCCAGTTGCTGGGCAAGGTCGGCAACCCCTACCCCTACATGCGGAAGGCGGATATATACGTTCAGCCTTCGAGATACGAGGGTTTTGGCCTTGCTGTCCAGGAGGCCAGGATTCTTGGTAAGCCGGTCGCCGCTTCCGATATCGCCTGTATTAAGGAGCAGATAACGGATGGCCGCAATGGTCTTCTTTTCGCCTTTGACGAGCGGGACATGGCTGATGCTGTTTCGAAGCTGCTGGAAGACCATGTCATGCAGCGGAGATTCCATGAGGCATGCGAACAGGAGAGCTTCGATTTCTCGGATCAGCTCGACAAACTATGGGAACTCATGCGATGAACGTGGAGATAGGGGCTGCGGCGACTATAAAGTGCCTTCTGCTTGGATGAGATCGTGCACGTGATCATTGGCGGGAATGGTGGCAGAATCACTTCCTCACCAATGATCACATGCACGGAACATTAGCGATGACGCAAACGATTGACGAATTTGGCATACGCCAAAGGAGAGGACGCTAGACAGAACAGAAATTTGATTTTTTGGAGCAATGATGAAGGTTGCTGAAGACAGATGAGACAAAATTTTCGCCCCCGAATCGATAAGGATTGCAAACGTTGACGCGCCTGCATATCACCACGCAAATTTTTTTCTGCCACAACAAAGTTCTTTAAGATAAAATCAAGAATGTCCGGAAGGCATTCAGCAAAACCGTTTTCATCGAGGAATAGGAACCGTTGGCACAATGCTTCGATTTTGTCAAGATTCCTAATGGAATATTTCTTGTTCGTGATGCTGTCATCATGCTGCACGTAATGGTAAAGAACATCATTGATGCATGCGACACGGCGGCAGCGGACGACCAACTGTGCGAACACGAATTCGTCCTCATTGATTTTACCGACAGGGTATGTGAGATCATCCCAAATTTCGCTTCGGTACAGTTTGTTCCACGCCACGATAGGCTTCCAGTGCTTCCAGCATAAGTGCATCGCATAGAACATGTACTGGCGGCTAGTGAGCGTTTTAGTCTCAAAGTCAGGATCAGTCTCTTCCGTGGGTGCATTGCCGTTTTCGTCTTCTTTCCGGACATTGCAGACCACCATATCGGCTTGTTTAGCAAGCGCGGTGTCGAGCATGCGCTGAACGTAATCATGTTCGACGTAGTCATCGCTATCCACAAAACAGACGTATTCGCCCTTGCGTAGCCGCAATCCTGTGTTCCTTGCCGCGGATAGTCCTGCATTTTGCTGGTGCACGACGTTGATACGGCGGTCCTTGGCTGCCCAATGCTCGCAGATGGTTGGAGCTTCATCGGTTGAGCCATCATCGACGAGAATGATTTGCAAATTATGATAGGTCTGCTCAACGACGCTCTGTATGCAGGTATCAAGCCATTTTGCAACATTGTAAACAGGCAAGATGATGGTGACCAAAGGGTTTTGCGTTGCCTGTTCGGTCGGCGCAGGACAGATGCTGGTTTCGGAAAATACCTCGGTGGATTGGTTATCGTGCATGGAGTTCCTTATAGTGCGAGTATATAACGAGGGATATGCAGTAGCTGGAAGTTCAGCGATGCAGAATGCGTTTGAGCATGCCTATGAACCATGCGTAGAGTGAGAAAATTCTGGGAGAGTGGGTTCTCAGCAGCTTTGTTATCATAGTGTCGCGCATTTTCTGTGGCCGGACATGTGTCGCACATTCGATGACGACAGGGTCGGTAGCGATGCCACGGATGAATGCGAGGCGTGCGCGACCGGTGCAATCATGCTGATGACCATAAAGGTTACCGAGAATGATGTCTAGGTCATAGATGAAACCTAGACGGTGCCTATTGAGATAGCCCGGATTCCAACGCTGGATGGTGGGAAGGAGATGCCGGTACACATCACGACGATCAGTGAACCATTGCGTTTTGAATGAGCTCATGGCACTGGTGCCGCGGATGATGTACCGATACAGGGCCTGCGGCACACAGCTGACTCGTTTCGTCTTCGTGTACAGCTGGAAGTTGAATATGGAATCCTCGCCGACGATCACCCCCACGGGGAAACGTGCTCCGCATTGTTCGATGAAGGTGCGTTCGAATAGTTTGCCCCATGGCGCGAAGACGTAACTGGCGTCGACCAGCTTGCCAAACCATCCGATGAATTCCCTGTTGGTATTGGTTGAGAAATCATAATAGGTGTTGTGCCGTAAGGGTTTCCACTCATTTTGCACCATATGCCCATCCCAATTCGCGCAAAAAACGATTTGGCTGCGGTTGTGCATCGCCCGATCCAGCATAATTTCCACTGTATTCGGTTCGATCATGTCATCGCTATCGATGAACATGACGTATTCGCCTGTGGCATGGTCGAGACCGTTGTTACGCGCTACTGATACGCCGGCATTGGACTGGTGCATGGCGTGGACTCGCAAATCCTTATGTTCCCATGTGTCGCAGATGGAGGGAGTTCTGTCTGTCGAACCGTCATCGATTACAAGGATTTCCAAGTTCGTGTATGTCTGACGGACAACGCTGGACATACAGTCGGGCAGAAAATCCTCGGCGTTGTACGCAGGAATGATGATAGTGACCAGAGGGGCTGATTGCGACTTGGCGGGTGCGGGAGATTCGCTAATGACAGGTATCGATTCTTTAAATTGCCTGTTGTTCATGCTTGTCCTCTTCCATAACAGGTATGTATGAAGAAGAATGGTTTGTGCGGTTCATCCGTAATATGCCTCTCGCTTTCATATGCCATATGGACTTCTAGAAAGTCAGTATAGCTAATAGGAGACTACAGTATATAGGGGAGTGCAGGGAATGGCTAGGATGTTGTAGGTCTTTTTATTGGGGTATTTGGCCCGTTGTTTTATTGTCATCGGGGAACCGCATAATAAAAAGGGTAATGGCAAGGTGGTCGGCGGATACACTAGGTTGGCTGTCTCCCCTTCATGGGGGGCAAAAAGCTTGATGAAGCCGAAACCCTGCAAGTGTTGACAGGGATGGTTTGAGACGTTGGGAATGACAAACGCTTGGCGATTAACATGATTGCCAATGTCGTCGCATTCGGCGTGCAGTTTGTACTTGAGGGTTTAAATCGGTTCCGTGAGACGTTGAATACTTGGGACATTAGACGATAATTGTGATTGTTTTATTGGCTGATTGGAGAGTCTAATATGTCGGACACGCCGATTCGGGTGTGCTTGGTCTCGCCTGGTTTGCTGCCTGTTCCCGCGACCCAGGGTGGTGCCATCGAGACGTTGATGACGACGCTGATGCGTCAGAACGAACGTTTCCATCGTATGGATTTGACGGTTGTCTCGCTTGATGAGCCGAAGGCTCGCGCATTGGCCGAGGAATACCGTTCGACCCATGTCGTGTTCCTGCAGAGCCCCGGCCTGCCGTACAAGGTGGTCAACCGGGTTCGGAACCTATGGAACAGGAAGAGGCGTTCCCGCGTTTCCGCGTATTATGCGAAGGCATTGGTGGAGGTCAAGAAGGCCGGCCCGTTCGATGTGGTGGTCATCGAGGGCGGTCCGTGTGATGCCATGGCTCCGTATGAGGATTATTGCGGCGACGCTTTGACGTACCACCTCCACTATGATCCGACGACGCCGTTCCATAGCACGGGATATTCGCGCGTGATCGCGGTGAGCGACTACGTGGCGAACTCCTGGAAACATAATTGTCTCAATCCAGTGACGGATGTGCGTGTCGCACGCAACGGCATCGATATTTCCAAGTTCCAACGTGAGTTCACCGAGGAGGATCGGAAGGCGGTACGGGCGCGGCTCGGGTTTGCTCCCGATGATTTCGTGGCATTATATTGCGGCAGGATCATCGATTCGTTGGTGGATGCGCTTAGGGAATTGAACGGCGACTCCAGGAGACTGGAATCGATGTCGCAGGCGGCGTTGCTGCGTTCGCGGAAATTTACGGAAGAATCCTTTTATCGTGAATTCGTGGAGACGATAGGCGAGTAATAGGCTGAATTATGGGAGATAAGAAGCAACTGCTTGTGAACATGGTCGCAAGCTTGGTGAATTTCACGGTTTCCGTTGGAATCGGTCTGGTGCTTACGCCGTATATCGTGCGTAACATCGGCGCTGAAGCCTATGGGTTCATCGGATTGGCGAACACGTTCGTGAGCTATGCGCAGCTGCTTACCATCGCATTGAATTCGGTGGCCGGGCGCTTCATCACGGTTGCATACCATGAAGGCGATGATTCCAAGGCGAACGGGTATTATTCGTCCACACTTGCGGCAAACGGCGTCATGGTCGCCGTACTGGTGGTCGTCGCGGTTCCGGTAGTGACGTTCCTCGACAAGCTGGTGAACATCTCTCCACATCTTGTGGGAGACGTGAAGGCTCTGTTCGTCTTCATATTCCTGAATTTCATGCTTTCGACCATCGCTACGGTGTATTCCGTCGCCACATTCGTGAAGAACAAGCTGTATCTGAGCAGTATCGCGAATCTCGCGTTTTCCTTGGTACGTGTGGTGGCCATGGTCGCGCTTTTCGGGATTTTGCCGCCAAAGGTCTACTACGTGGGCTTGGCCGTATGCTTGGCGACGGCGGTGACGACGCTGATGAATCGCTCGTATACGCGCAGATTGCTTCCCGACATTTTCTTCGACAAGAAATCGGTGTCTTGGCTGAGCATTCGTGAGATGCTTTCCGCCGGCGTGTGGAACGTGGTCACGAAACTCCAGCAGATTATGATGTTCGGATTGCAGTTGCTGGTGGCGAACCTGATGATCAGCCCGTATCTTATGGGCATGCTCTCCATCGCCCAGACTGTTCCGAACCAGATCAGCGGACTGATGTGGACTGTGTCGAGCCTGTTTTATCCTGAACAGACGAAATACTATGCGCAGGGCAAGCATAAGGAACTCATCGAAGACCTCAAATCGGGTATGAAGGTATCCGGTTTCTTCACGAATATTATTTTTGTGGCGATGCTTGTTGCAGGATATGATTTCATGAGTTTGTGGCAACATGGTCAGGATACGGAGCTGTTGTATCAGTTACTTACCCTTACCATGCTGGGCTTGCTGATTTCCGGTGTCGCTACGACGTTGCAGAATCTGCCGTTGATTGTCAACCGTTTGAAGAAGTATTCTATTGGATGGCTCGTCTACAGTGCGATATCCATGGTCGTGCTGATTGCTTTCATTGGGATTCTTCCGAAGTGGGGCGTCTTCCTTGTAGCTGCGATTCCGCCTCTGTTCGAGATACTGGCGAATGTGACATTTGTGCCGATTTATGCCTCTAGGTGCTTGGGCATCGGGAAATTCGAGTTCTATCCCATCTATATTCGGTACTTCGCCTCCACGGCGGTGGCTGCCGCCGTCTGCTGGGGAATCAGGCACGTGTTCGCGCTGGTCGCCAATGGCTGGGTCTCGCTGATTGCGACGTGTTGCCTCTATGCGCTGGTCACGATGCTCTTGGATGTGCTGCTATTGCTGGGAAAGAAGGAGCGTTCCATGTTAGTGGGTATGCTGAGGAGGAAGCTGCATATCGGCTAGTTTTGCAATTTGCCGAAAGAGGCCGGTGCCGAAATCGACAACGAGTTCAGCGAGCACCGCCATTTCCGTTTGATGTTGTGCAAGGGATTTAAGGATTATATGGATAATTGGCCTTTCGCTGTTTGGTGTGGGTGAAGCGGGTTAGGCGGTGACGACGGTCGGGTAGTTTTGGTGGCATGGATACCACGATGCTGTTCACCGCCGCCCTGCAGTTGCCTGACCCATGGAGGGTGTCGGGCGTAGAGTTCCGCGATACCGACGCGGGTGGGCGGGAGCCGCACATCACGATTGGATACGGGCCCGGCTCGCGTTTCCACTGTCCCGATGCGGGATGCGGGGAGGCATCTTGCCCGGTATATGACACGATGGAACGCACGTGGCGTCACCTGAATTTCTTCCGGTACAAGGCGTTCATCCACGCCTCCGTGCCACGGGTGGCGTGCCCGGAGCACGGCGTGAGGACTGTGACGGTGCCGTGGGCGCGTCCGGGCAGCGGCGTCCGTGCTCCTGTTTGAGGCGATGGTTGTGGAACTGGCGAAAAGCCAGCCGGTCGCGGACGTCGCCGTACAGGTCGGCGAGCACGACACGAGACCGTGGCGGTTCATAAGGCATTACGTGGACGAGGCGCGCCTGTACGAGGACTGCACGGGCGTGGAAGCGATCGGCATCGACGAGACCAGCTGCAGGGGCCACCGGTGTATCACCGTCGTCGCCGACCTGACGGAGCGCAACGTGACCTGCGTGATGCCGGGCGAGGACTCGACCACGGTGAAACGGTTCGGGGACGATTTCATGGCGCATAGCGGCGACCCGAACCGCGTGCGCCTGGTGACGTGCGACATGAGCCCGGGATTCGCCAGGGGCATCCGCGGCCGCTTGCCCAACGCGGCCAAAACCATCGACAGATTCCATGTCATCAAACACGCCAACGAGGCCGTCGGCAAGGTCCGCAAGGCCGAGGCCAGGGAGAGCCCGCTGCTCAAACGCACGAAGTGCCTGTGGTCCGGGAACGAGTCCAACCTCACGGACCCGCGGCTGGAGGTCAAGCGCAATCTGGCGAAGCGGCGGTCGAAGACTGCCAGGGCGTGCGGGATGCGCGAATGCCTGCAGGGCATCTACGCCGACAGCGTCAACCGCACGGAGGCGGAGGCCGGTGTCAAGGCATTGTGTTCGTGGATGATGCATTCGCGGCTGGAACCGATGAAGGCCCTCGCCGGACAGTTCCGACGGCACTGGTAGGACATCCTCGCCTACTCTTCGACCATCGGTGCGCCAACGCGATCCTCGAAGGACTCAACGGCATCATCCGGCACGTCAAAACCCGCTCCCGCGGCTTCAGGAACATGGACTGCTTCAGCACCATGATCTACCTGACCTGCGGCAAACTCGGCCTCAACACCGTCACCGCCTGACCCGCTTCACCCACACCAAACAGAGAAAGGCCTTATTTGATGATCGTCAACGGGGTGATGTCTGTCATCCTCATCCCGCTGATCGCGGACTCCGCGGATTATGCCCCGTGCGCGGTGCCTGGCACCGACACTGCGGTCAGGCGGTCAACTGGGCACGCAACATGTTATTTACTCTTCCCGTGACGGCCCGTTATCGGGGCCTTAGACATTCGGCTACGTTGTTTGTTCGTGTGCACCACCGGAGCCTAGACGGAAACTTTATCGGAATGCTGATATACCGGGTATATCATCGAGGATATACAGTTTTGCCACTAAGAAGGTAGTTTATGGGAAGTTCTGATTTTACTCCACATGTCGAAAACATCGGTAATGTATTGGGACGTAATGATAATTGGTTTGATATTCCACGTTATCAGCGTGACTATGCATGGGACAAGAGAAATATCAAGACTTTTTATGATGATATAGTTTCTCGTATTGGTGCAAACAACACTAATCTTAGTATAACCCCATACTTTCTTGGTACCATCCTTCTGCTGGGGAAGTGGGATGATTCCCACAAACGTTTTGACGTCATTGATGGACAACAGAGATTGACAACCATGTATCTGTTTCTTGGGGCTATGATGAGAGTGGCGGAAGAAGTCGCAGGTGATGGGAGTAATTCCCTGAGTCAAGAAGATCGTGATACCCTCCATGCTTTAGCATCAAGGATTTTGAAGCAAAAGCTTAAGACTCAGGATATTAAAGAGTCGGATATTAAAAATACGGTGCAAATTAATACAGGAAGTGATCTTTTTGAAGATTTGATTTTCGGGAAGGGGGACGCATGGCACAATCAGCATCCTTGTTGCGATGCAGAAAAGAAACTTATTGAAGCTTATGCATTCTTTTATAAGAATCTTGCTCCAGAAGAATTGTCTAAAAATATTGTCCATGTAGATGGTGCATCGTATGCAGAATATCTGAATGCAGTATATGAACAAGTGATGTATCCCACCGTTATCATTATTGCGGTCAGTTCAGAAGAAACCATCAATGAGATATTCGAAGCAATCAATTCCAAGGGAAAACATCTGGATTCTGTTGATCTTGTCAAAAACGCTATTTTCAATAAACTAAGTTCTCAGCCACAGGATGAAGCTAAGAAAGAGTGGGGAAAAATTAAAGAAAATCTCTCTAAAGAGAGCAAAGGGCTCGATGATGAGCCGTGGCTGTCTATGGCTGAATTCTTTAAATTATTCTGGACCGCTACGCAGTCAGGTAGAGGATCTGACTTGTATCAGAAATTTGAGAATGTATATGGGAACGCTAGTGTCGATGAGCTAAAGGACTTTGTGCATCTTGCTACTCGATATTCTAAGGTGTATGCCGATATGAATGGGCTGAGTAATTATTTTGTTTTCCAAAAAGATTATCGTGAATATGTGAAAAGTGATCTCATCGCAATGAAAGAGCTGAGATTTACGCAAGCAATGGCATTAGTGTCGACATTGGTGTGGGCATATGAGCAAAATAAGATAAAAGCTAGGTTTCTAGTAGAAACGTTGGATTTTCTTCTTGCGTTCAGTATCATATGTTCAATGTCCAATACGCCGTCAAACAAGCTGACAAAATTGTATAAGAAATGGGCAAAATCCATTTTCCATGTCAGCCAGGCATCAGGGAAAAATATGCAGGATGTTGCAAATTGCGTCAAAGAGATGAAAGAAGATTTAGCTAAGATTCTTCCGGAATGGTCTAAAAAGGATGTTGCAAATGCATTGAAAGAGCAAATAAAGGACTTTTTATACACTAACAAGACTGTAAGTCCTGATTACAATTCCAAGGCCAAGATTCGTGTGAGGGCAATCCTACGTATCTTGTTTGTTGACAGCGTGAAGAAGTGGGATATTCCAGCCAATTACAGTTGGAATATTGAACATATCATTCCAGATGAAGACTCTAATGAGTCTTCATCTGGGACACATCAGCTTGGTAATTTAATTTGGTTGGAAAAGCAGATTAACAGTGAAAGCGGGAACGACGACCCGGCCAGTAAAGCTATTCGCTACAAAGAATCACGTAATAGAGAATCCAAACAAATCCTTGTTGACAAATTGCCTCAACGTTTGGCGAAGGCGAAGAAAGCTGAGCGCGATGAGATTATTGCTCAACGTTCTGTGGATATAATGTGGCGTTTTTACAATTTTGTATATCGTGAGAATCCTTCATGTCTCAAAGATTAACAATCCTTACCGAGATTGATACGCACGCCCTTGCCCAAGCCGATGCCCTTTACGAACTCGGAACCCTGTGGAACTCTCCTTTGACTACCATCTCTCACTGTCGATTATATGGAGGAGACGAGAAACAAACCGAGAGTAGAAGAACAAGTCAATCATCTGCCGATTCGGCCCAATCGAATCGAAATCATGATTACACTTCGACAGAGTGGAATGAGATGAATCCTGTATGCACTCACCATATTTAGCGTTTTCGCCTTAGATTAACCACTAGCAGTATGGAGCGTCTTTTTATTGGACAAAAAATTCTACCTTTGGTAAAATATCCATCTGTTAAAAGCCACCAATGCCTCTCACTGAAGCACACTAGGGTGGCATTTTTCTTGCTCGAGGGGGCTCCATGGCAAATTCGCATGACGGCAACGCTCAAGTTCTTTCCTACCCGCAGCACCCACAAAAAGATTTTTCGGATCTGGCAGTCACTCTAATTAAGAACGGCCTGGGCGGAGTAGATGCCGGGACCCTTGAACGCCACCTCGAACAGGTTGGCTATTTTCGTCTAAAAGGATACTGGTATCCATTCCTTGGCCCATCCTCCTCATGCGACCACAAACATGTCCTCCCGTTCAGAGAGGGGACACAGTTCCAGCAAATCTGGTGCAGATACACGTTCGATCAGGAACTGAGAACTCTCGTGTTCGACGGCATAATCACCTTTGAAATATATCTCAAAAGCTTTCTCGCACACGAGCTTTCCTCGTTTGGCGGCGAATTTGGATATACCAAACCTGAAGGATTGCCTGAGCTCAGCTTTGATGACTATCTGGCATGCATTAACTCGTTAAGAGCATCGTTCACGAAATCCAATCTGCCATACCTTAAACATTTCAAAAGAACATATAAAGACCCATTGCCGCCGTATTGGATGATAGTAGGCTGCCTAAGCTACGGAACGTTGAAAGGGTGTTTTTATCAGGGATCCCCTGATTCTGTTAAAAGAAAGCTAGCAGCGAAGCTTCATATTTTTAACCCAAATACCAATCCCGCAGTACATGGAGACATCAAGATTCTCTCAAATTGGCTGGAAACGATTAGGCAAGTCCGCAACATGGTTGCACATCATGATCGTTTCTGGAACGAGACCAGTACCCGTATCGTTCCGAAGCTGCCTAAGCATCGGAGCGGTTTACACGCCAATGAATGGTGGGGTAACGATTGGGACGCTTTCAGAACGGACTCTACCGGCCCCGCCGCTTTCCTCACCATGGAAAACTACCTGCTGCAACAAATCGATGGCTCCGCATGGAAGAACAAATTCATCAGCCTCATGGACCGCTATCCGGAAATTCCTGCAACGGAAATGGGATTCCCCGAGGATTGGCGATCACTCGCATTGTGGTCATGACGACAGGCGCGCACCGTCCGTGGTTCCATGCTCCCCTTGATCATGATTTGCAAGCGTCCTCCGGAGGTCGGCGACCGCGCGATTGCTTGACGCGATCGTAGTTGAACCAGTGGATGCACTCGTCGATCAACGCGAGCACCTTCCCACGGGTGCGCTCCTCCCACCGCTCGGGGTAGACGGACCCGGCCCTTATCCCGCCGAAGAAACCCTCCGCGGCCGCGTTGTCCGGCGAACAGCCCTTCGCGCCCGTCAATCCCGCCAGCCCGAACCGCTCCATGAGTTCCGGCCATCCCGGCCACCCATGGTGACGGCCGCGGTCGGAACGCACCAGAGGACGCGCGTCCTCGGACAACGTGGCGGCCGCCTTCTCCAGCATGGTGTCGGCGGGCCGCGTGTCGGGGCCGTATCCGTCTGTGTAGGCGACTATCTTGCCGTCGTGGCAGTCGATCACCGGCGAGAGTGTCTTTCGTCAAATAAATCTGCGTGTCGTCACCAGTTAATCTGAACACCGTCGGCGTTCAAAATGGACACCGTCACCGGCGGTCCGGCTGGTTCCCCTCTTTTCGTTTATCTCATCAGGGAGTGGCTGTTGCGGTACGACTCGCCACGGAACCTGACGATCCTTCCGTGGTGCACGATACGGTCGATGACCGCGGCGGCCATGTCGCCGTCGCCGAACACCTCGCCCCACCGTCCGAACTCCAGGTTCGTGGCGGACACCACGCTCCGCTTCTCGTAGGAATCCGCGACGACCTGGAACAGGAGCTTGGCCCCGTCGATGTCGATCGGCAGGTAGCCCAGCTCGTCGATGACCAGCAGCCTGGCGCGGCCTATCGCGCGCAGTTCCGCGTCGAGCCGGTTCTCGTCCCTCGCCCGCCGCAAACGCATCACCAGCGACGACGCGGTGAAGAACCTCACCGGCATGCCCCTCTCGCACACCAGCATGTCCGTGGCGATCGCCATGTGCGTCTTGCCGCATCTCACGTCGCCGTAGAGCACGAGTGGATTGGCTACAATGTATTAGACAGTCCGATGAGGGACGAATGACATGGGATTGGAGGCCGACGATGGCCGACCCGAAACAGCCCCGCCACCACGACGGGGCGTTCAAACGGCAGACCGTGCAGTCGTGCGAGAGCGGCAAGCCCTCCCGGGAGATCGGGGCCGGGCACGACATCGCGCGATCGACCCCGCGGCGCTGGGTCCAAGGCATCCGCAACAGCGGCTCCACCCGGGTCATGGGCAACCGCACGCCCGACCGGCGGTTGGAGATGGAGGCGGACGTTTCAGAACAAGCGGCGCCGGTATTCGCACGAAGGCAGGCATGATACGGGCCAACGCCGCCCGATACCCGATATCAGCGCAATGCAGGATACTGGGCGTTCCCCGCTCCACCTGTTACTGGATGACCGGGCATCCCGGGACGGAGCATGTGGATCCGATCGCCAGCGACGTGCGCGCGGTCCGGCGAGACAGCTGCGAACGCTACGGCGCCAGGAAAATCAAAGCCGCCCTGGAAAGGAGGGGCGTCACCGCGTCCAGGAGACGCATCGGCGGCATCATGTGCGAACAGGGCATGTGGGCGCGTACGCGCGCAGACGGTTCAAACCGCGCAACACGCGGGCCGACGAGGCCAGGCCCGCGAACCTGCTGGACCGCGAGTTCGACGGCTACGCCCCGCACACGCGTCCGGCGGGCGATCTTACCTATGTCCGCGTCGGCGGAGACTGGGCGTACGTGTGCCTGCTGGCCGGCCTGGCGGACAGGGGAATCGCCGGCCATTCCGCCGGCCATTCCGCCGGACGGCCCCGGGACGCAGGCCTGATGCTGGCCGCGTTCGCCGCCCTCGACTTCCCGCTGACGGACGTCCAGGTGTTCCACACCGACCGGGGCAGCGAGTTCGACAACACGAGGATCGACGAGCCGCCGACGTGTTCGACATCAAAGGATCGCTGCCGCGCAGGGGCAGCTCCTACGGCAACGCCGTGGTCGAGTCGACGGATAGGCTGCTGAGGAAGGAGCTCGTGTACCGGAACCACTACACCACGGCCGGGCAGCCGAGGCGCGGCCCCGACTGCTGCGTGTGGTGGTCCGACAACCAGCGGCTCCACTCCACCCTCGGATACCGGAGCCCGAAGGAATTCGCCGAACAGGGACTCGTCCTCTAAGAAACCGTCCAACACACCGTTGCCAATCCAGGGTGTATGATTTGTCGCGGAATGTTGAGCGGAGCAATGAGGCTGGTTTGGAGAAAGAGGGATCAGTCATGGATGAGTGCGAAGTTAAAGGTGTCACTGATATGACGGATTCTCAAGAAGTGAAGAATGTCTCAGAACAGCAGGACGCTCTTGAACTGAAACCGCTGTATCCGGAATATCAGGCGGAACATCATAGTGAATATGTCGATGCTCTCAAAAGTGCCATAGGAAGTGATAAGAAGGGCAAGCTAAGAAATATAGCGATATCTGGAACGTATGGTTCGGGAAAGAGCAGCATCCTCGAGAAAGTGGTCGAAGACTTTGAAGGGGTAAAACCGTGTAGCACAAAGAACATTTCGCTTGCTCCGCTGGCATCCTGTTGCGGTAATGCTGAATGGCGATTTGATAATAATGAAGATGGGCTTGGCTCTGAGGTCCATACAGATGGTTTTTCGACAGACGCTCAGACGAATTGGATTCAGCGGGAGATTGTGAAGCAACTGTTGTACGGTGTCGATCCGAAAGATGTCCCGCTCTCTAGATTTCATCGGATTCATGAGAAGAGCAAATGGGAGAAGATAGGGTTTTCCTTGCTGACGAGTGTATTCCTGACGATGTTGTTGGGGACGTTTTTCGGTGATGATTTAGGTAAATTCGGGCAATCGCTGTTGTCTTCCTTGCCGTTTATCGATAAATGGGCGATAAGTCCATCAGAGAAGTTTTTGCTAGGCTATGTAGTCTTGCTAGTGCTTCTTTTCGCAGCATCATGGATGATTTGTTCTTATCTTCTAAAAAGCAATTTGAAAATCGGACAAGTTAACGTGAGCGGTGCCTCGTTGAAATTGGATCAGGGAGTTGACTCATACTTTGACCAGTATCTTGATGAAATTGTATACCTATTCGAAAAATCAAAGATCGAAACCGTGATTTTCGAAGATCTCGACCGATTTAAAAGCCCTGAAATCTTCGATTCATTACGTGAATTAAATCAGATTCTGAATGACGATCCAGTTATTACTAGGGAAAGATCTCGTCGAGATGGAAGAACCATCCGTTTTATTTATGCAATAAGTGACGCTGTGTTTGATGATCAATGTATCAAGGCCTCGGAAGAAACGTTAAGCGAAGAAAGGCGAATAGGAGCTTTCTCTCGTGCGAAATTCTTCGATCTTATTATTTCAGTAGTTCCGTTTGTCAGTTCAAATAATTCCTATCAAACGGCACGAAACGCTCTAGGCGATGAAATCACTCGAATAGACAAAGTCGGAGATCTACTTGAAGACGTCGCCGGTTTTGTTCCAGACCAGCGTACTTGGATAACGATCCGCAACGATTTCATCATGTACAGCAGAAGACTGCATGTTAACCTGGATGAGAAGAAAGATGAGGAGAATGCTCTTGGACTATCCGCCGCGCATCTTCTCGCATTTTTGATTTACAAAAACTGTTATCTTGCAGATGCGGAAAAGATGCGAGAAGGCAACAGCAAGATCGATAAAATATATTCGACTGCACGGAGCATTTCCACAGATAACATTTATAGGCTATCCCAACGGCGCAAAGACGAGCAAGAAGAGTTTGAAATGGCTTATGAGTCTATAGATTTTGATGATGACATCAGTCTGCAGGCAGGGGATGCTCTCAAACAGAGGTTCTGTAAAATTGAAAACCGCATTGAAAATCTGAGAACAGGTGATTGGAAATATCTTCTGAATGATAAAGCCTACGAGATAGATTTCGAGGGTCCCGACATGTCCGGCGATTCGAGCCGCCAGACATTGTCTCAATTTATCCAAGACGATCTGCATGAACAGGGTACGTTGCTATCAAGTTTGATTGCTGGTGGTTGGATCGCTCAAGATTACAAGCTGTATTCCACGATTTATTCAGATGAAGGCATGTCGAGGAATGCTCTAAATTTTGTAATACACAATATTGACGAAAATAAATCTGATTTCTCTTTTCCTCTCAACGATGCGGATGTGCAGAATGTGCTGAAACGTGTGCGACATCGGGATAGTTCTCTCTTCGGGCAGGCGTGGATGCTGAATATCAGTATTCTCAACTACCTTCTGAAATCAAAAAGAGATGACGATAAAAAGACACTACACATGGTTATTTCGTATCTATCCAACTTGGATGGTATGACAAAGGTTTTCTTGCTTGCATTTCTCAGCGATGAGAAAAACAAAACAGCTGAAGTCCTTGAAATGCTTACATCGAACTCATGCTCGGAGATACTGACATTTTTGACGAACGATGTTGCTCCGTTGATTGACACTATAACTTTGTGTAACTTCCTAGACGTTGTACTGCGTCATCTAAAGAAGGGAGTTCAATACGAAGTTTCCGATACTTCCAATACTTCCAATACTTTCAATAATTTCATTCAACAGCATTGGGAATCTATCGCCGTACTCAAAGATGGTTCCCTGAGCGAAGGAGAAGCAAAGCGACTCGGCAAGGTGCTGCTTGACTCTCACTACTCCGCTCCAGATCTGTCTTGTTTGAGTGAACCATTGCGCAGACTCCTCGTTGAACATGATGGGTATGATTTCACCAGAAGCAATCTTCTTTGTGCGATTAACGATTTGCAAGGCACGTTTGCAAAGCATGAAATGCTCGCTCTGAACCAGATCAGAAGCATTTCCACCCCCGTCTACCGATACGTCATTAAGAATGTCGACAAGTATCTTGACTTCCTGAAGGAATCTGAATATGCGCTCGACTTCGTTGATGGGACTGTTGCCTCGGATGTCGATTCAGATATTGTTGCAGTGTTGGGCGACTCCGTCCGCTCGATATTTGACACTCGCGAATCAGAAGATAAATGGGTGGAGCTTGAGCAAGTTGTTAGCGGAATAATCAAGAAGCATTCACATACTGCTCGAATTCTTCATTTTGAGTCGGACGAATTAAAGAACAGACTTTCTTCGGGAATTGACGATGAAACACGGAAACGAATCAGCGTTTCTTATGTCAATGAGTTACTGCGGAATGATGCGATTTGGTTTACTCCGATGAATCTGCAGACCGTGTTGGAGTCTGTTGGGGATACCGAGGAGTCGGATGCGTGCGGTGAGTGGCTAAAGCTGCATTCTTCCTTTGAATCAACTAAGGAAGAACCAGAATTTGACAGGGGAAATCTTGCGGTCAAACTGTTGAACCTGCCTCTTGATGTTTACAATGCGAAGAAAAAGGAATCGCTGGTTCGTTCGTTGCAGCTCGAATCACCACTTTCGGATGAGCAGGTTTCTGATATTAAAGTGGGTGATTCCAAAGTATTCGATCTTAAACGTGAGCCCGATGCCTATGCGCGATTGTTGGATGATAAATCGATTATTGGCGACACTGAAACCGCTTTTGGAATGATTCCTGATATTTGTTGGGAAGCACGTCGAACGTGGATGCTGCGATCTGCAAAATTTATTACTTACTTATCGCCGAATCTTCTTGGACCGAATGAGGCATGTAGGATCATCGCCGATGAAGATACTCGTCTTGAACCTGTGCTGCAGAAGATAGTCGAGGATATGTCTGTTTATATTCAAGATGCGGATTTCGATTATCTTTTGGAAGCGGCAAAGGCGTGGATGAGTCATTCCGGCAAAACTGTAGACAAGGATAGAACCGAATTGTTCGACGAGCTGGCCACCAAGGATGAACGACTGCATGGAGTAAAGGAATTGTGGGAACTCGGACTCGAATCGAATCTATGCGTAAGAATGATTAATCGAGCGTTTGACGAACAAGGTATTGACGATGCCAATATTGGCGTGGCTCGAGAGATCATCCAGCATCTCGATGTGCCCTATAGACAGTTATTCAATGATAAAAATCGTACCTTGAATACTGATGATGAAAACTTTGTCTCGTTGATTGCAAAACTGAATCAATACGCTAAACGAAGTGGTATTACCTCAGAAGACATATGGAGAAATCCTCAGGAAAAAGATGGATTTACCAAATATACCGTGGCCTTTTCTTCTGTAGAAGAACTTAATGAAAAGATTGATTTACTGCAAAACCAATCAGCAATTAATAATTGAGCCTCGTTCGTCTTTGCATGCGTTGTTTTGTTATGGAGGGGCTGTGGACGTTTTCTTGGAGATGGTCACGCAGCCATTCCCTGGCTTTGACGGTATTGCACCGGACCCATCCAACCGAGCGACCGTTTGATGCGCCCGT
Source organism: Bifidobacterium sp. LCP19S3_E9 (assembly GCF_052121135.1). Lineage (NCBI taxonomy): Bacteria > Bacillati > Actinomycetota > Actinomycetes > Bifidobacteriales > Bifidobacteriaceae > Bifidobacterium > Bifidobacterium sp. LCP19S3_E9. The sequence continues at coordinate 47,951 of NZ_JBQKEV010000003.1, forward strand.
GGTCGTACCAGCGGATGCAGTCGTCGATCAGGACGAGCACCTCGTTACGGGTACGCTCCTCCCAACGCTCGGGATAGACGGATTCCGTCTTCATGCGCCCGAGGAACCCCTCCGCGGCGGCGTTGTCCGGGGAACAGCCCTTCGCGCCCGTCGACCGTGCCAGGCCGTAGCGGTCCATGAGCGCCAGCCAGCTGGGCCACCGGCAGTGGCATCCGCGGTCGGAATGCACCAGGGGATGCGCCCCCTCCGGCAGCGTCTCCGCGGCTCTTGACGAGCATCCTGTCGGCGAGCCCGGCGTTGGGACCGGAACCGGCCGTGTATGTGACGATCTTGCCATCGTAACAGTCGACCGGCGGGGAGAGGTACACCTTCCCATCCCTGGCCTTGATCTCGGTGATGTCCGCGGGCCATTTCTCGTTCGGCATCCCAGCCGTGAAATCGCGGTCGGCGAGGTCGCCGGGAGCCGGCGTGGTCTCGCCTTCGCATGAGCCGTACCCGCGTCGTTTGGGAACATGCGCCGTCAGACCATCCTCGGCCATGATCCTGCGGAGCGCCTTCTCCGAGACGCGGGTTCGGAGCACGGCCCTGACCCTGCGGTATCCGTACCTTCCCTTGGAAGAGGCGAACGCCTCCGCCACCTCCCGCATCACCGCGTTCCCCAGTTCCGGCTCCTCGACCCTGCGGCGCGGGGCCTCGGCGTCGCCGGCGGATCGATCCCGTGTTTGTGTTCAATTAGTTGTTGCGGGTTTAGTCACGATGATTTTTCGGGTTTAGGCAGAGCATGCCGATCACGGAATGGCCTTAACTGGATGGTGCTTGTATCTCCGCCAGAAAGGACCGGAAAGGATTATGACCGGCATGCCCCAAGTACAGTCTATCCGTCGTTTGCGGCGGAACGGGGAATCCGTCGCGTCGATCGCGCGGAAAACACATGCCGGCGGAGCCGACGGTGCGTAAGTACCTCGCGAAGGAGAATCTGTCGGCCGTGCCGTCGTCGGGGAAGCCGCGCGCGTCGGCGGTCGGACCCGTATCTGCCCGCGGTCGCAGCAGTGGCTCGCGGAGGATCGCGCGAACTGGCGCAAGCAGCGGCATACCGCGACCAGGATCTGGGAGCGGTCGGGGGACGAGCATGGCATGGTGGTCTCCCTGTCCACGGTGACGCGGGCGGTGGCGCGGCCCGGGCGCGGGTTCGCGGCGGAGCGTGACGAGGCGTTCATGGACCTGGTATGGCATCCGGGCGAGGCGCAGGCCGATTTCGGCGAGGTCGACGTGCTGTTGCGCGGCGTGGTGCAGCGGATGCATCATTTCGTGCTTGATTTCCCGTATTCGAACGTCGGTCTGGTGCAGTTGATGCCGGGCGAGAACGCTGAGTGCACGTGCCTGGCGTTGCGCAACCTGTTCGAGTGGCTGGGCGGTGTGCCGGAGCGGATCGTGTTCGATAACGCCGCCGGCGTGGGCCATAAGGGGTACGGGGAGCGCGAGCCGCGCCTGACGCACCTGTTCCAGGCCTTCCAGGCGCATTACGGGTTCGATTGTTCGTTCTGCAACCCCGTATTCCGGTCATGAGAAGGGCGCGGTGGAGTCCAAGGTCGGCATGGTGCGGCGCAAGCTGTTCGTGCCCCGGCCGAGCGTATGGAGCCTGGAGAACTGTAACGCCGGGCTGCCGGACCGGTGCCTGGAGCTGGCCACGAAACCGCACTGCCGCAAGGACACGGAGGAACGTGGCCTGTTCTCCGAGGACCGTGCGGCGCTGCTGCCGTTGCCCGGGAAGCGTTTCGACGTCGGCCGCGTGGCGGCATATGAAGGCCGACCGGTACGGCGTGGCCGCGCTCGAGGGACGGCATCGTTATTCCGCGGACCGGGCGAACGCGGAGACACCCAGTCGGACGAACGGCCGGACGAGCCGCACCATGCTACTGCCGTTTCGTGCGCGACTGCCACCACCAGCTGATGACGTCAAGAATCATACCGGCCGCCGTGATGATGATAATCGGAACGTCGTGACCCCTGACGCCGAAGACGATCAGCAATATACCGAGTGCGATTTGCGCGATGAGCAAGCCTTTGTCCATGTGTCCCTCCAGATGTTGTGCTCTTGCGACGATAGTCCTAGGGGTTCGGTAGCGGCGTCAGCGTCCCGGGTAGTGGTCCCGCGCGGGCAGGATGCGCAAATCGGCTCGCTGTGGTAAAGTGCTTACTTGTATGTGCGGCTTTGCCGTGCATCTGCGGATGTAGTTCATCGGTAGAATGGAAGCTTCCCAAGCTTCAGAGGCGGGTTCGACTCCCGTCATCCGCTCTCGCGATCGCGGTACCGGCTTGGTGCCGCGATTTTTCGTATCGCGCCAGGCTCCTGCTCAGGACTGCGTGACTCCCGGGCGACCGCCGCCTTTCCAAACTGGTTATGCTGGCGGCTTGCTGGACGCAGCTAGCTTGTCTGATTCCCCAACTGGTTACGCTGGAAAGCCTGTGAGCGCAGCGAATTCGTGATACGGCGAGTGAGCGGTTGGGTGACAAACGGTTCTCACCTTGAGTGGCTTATCCGGGAAGCGCGCTCATCTCACATTACCGGCGTCCGTTGCGCGTTACGGTTGTGTGAGTGAATCCTCACACGGTGGCCTGTGGAGGGGCGGAAACTGTGGGTTTTTGAGGGGGCGGTCCGGGTGTCAGTGTGTGAGTGAATCCTCACACGGAGGCACCTGAGATCGTCAGGCTTGCTGATTTCAGGTGCCGTGCCGTCCATTTTGTGCGTCAATCCTCACACAACGGCCGGTGGCGAGTGGGAAACAGGCTGATCTGGGTCTTTGGGGTGCCATTGTGTGAGCCAATCCTCACAAAGACACGCTTTGGGTGGCCTGATTCGCTGATTCGGGCGCTCTACCGCCCGCGATCGTACCGGTCCATGAGCCGCAGTTGTGCGCTCCACGGCAGGAATCGCGCGGCGAACAGTCCGGCTTTCACCTGCCAGGTCGGCACGATGATGAGCTTGCCGGCCAGCGTCTTGTCGATCGCGTATCGCGCAACCGCGCGGCTGGATGCGCCCGGCGTGAGGAATTCCCCGCCCGCGGTCGCGTTGAAATGCGTGTCGACCGGTCCAGGGCACAGCGCGCTCACGGTGACGGGAACGCGGTCGCGCCGAAGCTCCTGCGCTACGGCCAGCGTGAGTTTGAGCGTGTAATTCTTGGTCGCGTAGTAGGTGGCGAGACGCGGTCCGACCAGGAATCCGGCGGCGCTGCATACGTTGAGCAGCCGGCAACGCCCGTCACGTCTGAACTTGCGGACGAATAGTTTGGTGAGCACGTGGTAGGAGACCACGTTGAGGTTGATCATCTCGAGCTCGCGGTCCAGCGGGGTGTCGGTGAAGTCGCCGAACAGGCCGAATCCGGCGTTATTGACGAGCAGGTCGGTGCGTTCGTCACGGTAGCGCGCGAACAGTTGCTCGCACGCGCTACGCTGCGCCAGATCAAGCGCGACGGTTTCGACCGTGATGGTTTTGCCGTGCGCGCTTGCGATCCGCTGCGCTTCTTGCGCTACATTGTCTAGACGCGCCTGATTGCGTGCCACGAGCGCAAGATCATACCCAAGTTCGGCGAGATACAGCGCCATGTCGCGGCCCAATCCGCTTGATGCTCCGGTGACGATTGCTTTCATTGCAGCTCCTTGTTCTGTTTCTGCCGACGCTGGGTGGGGTGTGAGTGTCGGTGGTGGGTTGATGGTGGCCGCTCTGAGACCTGGTTTGTGAGCGAATCCTCGCACAACGGTGTGTGGCGGACAGAAAATGACTGATATTGGTGTCCGAGGTGCCGTTGTGTGAGTGAATCCTCGCAAAGTGGGGTGTGGAGCGTTCGGATTTGCCGGTTTCGGTGTTCGTGCTACCCGTTTTGTGAGTCGATCCTCACAAAGTGGCGCGGTGAGCGTCGGTGGCGGGTCGGGTTTTGTTTCTGCCGACACTGACAGACATCTCAGCGTCGGCAGAAGGTTAATAGGACACCGCGTAGCCGGGACGCGTCGGGACGCGTCGGGACGCCGTACAGTCGGAACGGGACGCCACGTAACCGGGACGCCCCGTAGCCGCAACAACACGCATCTTGACTGGGACGGGACACCGCGCTGGGCCGGGATGCGCCGGCGCGGGAAGCCACGTAGCCGGAACCCAACCGCCTACTTGAGTCGCCGTCCTGCCGACCCGAGTCGCTCGCACGCTTCGACCACGCGCCGCGCCATCGAGTCCTCGGCTTCACGTCCCCACGAGCGCGGATCGTAGAACTTCTTGTCGCCTACTTCGCCGTCGATCTTGAGCACGCCGTCATAATGCGCGAACATGTGTCCGGCAATCGCCCTCGTGAACGCGTACTGCGTGTCGGTATCGATGTTCATCTTGACAACGCCGTGGCTCACTGCTTCGGCGATTTCTTCGGCGCTGGACCCGGAGCCGCCGTGGAACACCAGCGGGAACGGCTTGTTTTCAGGCACTTCTCCCGCGAATCCACGCCCTGCGGCATGCCCGGCGATCCGACCGTCCGCCACGGCTGCGGCGACCTCGTTCTGAATATCGCCCAGCAGTTCCGGCCGCAGCTTGACCACGCCCGGCTTGTACGCGCCATGCACGTTGCCGAAAGTGAACGCGGCCATGTAGCGCCCGTTTTCGCCCAATCCGAGCCGTTGCGCGACGGTCACGCCGTCTGCGGGCGTCGAATAGAGCTTCTCGTTGATTTCAGCACGCTGTCCGTCTTCCTCGCCGCCGACCGCGCCGATTTCGATTTCGAGCACTGTATGCGCGGCGACCGACTTGGCGAGCAGTTCCTCGGCAATATCAAGGTTTTCGGCGAGCGGGACCGTCGAACCGTCCCACATATGCGACTGGAATGACGGATCTTTGCCGTGCGCTACCTGATCCGCTTCGACGGCGAGTAGCGGCCGCACCCACTCGTCCAGATACTGTTTGGCGCAATGGTCGGTGTGCAGGGCGACCGTGTTCGGGTATTTCGCGGCGACCTCGTGCGCGAACGCGGCGAATGCGAGCGACCCAGTGACCCGGTCGTTGACCCGCTGCCCGGAGAAGTAGGCGGACCCGCCTACGGACACTTGGATGATGCCGTCAGACTCGGCGTCGGCCAGACCTTGCAGCGCGGCGTTCAACGTCTGCGTGCTGGTCACGTTGATAGCGGGGTAAGCATAGCCGCCGCGACGCGCCGCATCGAGCATCTCGGCATACCGTTCAGGGGTTGCGATAGTCATGATTCCATTATCGCTCAGGGGGTGCCGGATTCGCGTTTCGAATCCGGTGTGTTGTTTTTGCATGAAGTGCTACACAAAGGGGCGGGTGTGTGTGACAATACCGTATCAGGATCGTCAGGATGGAAGGGCCATGAAGGAAGTAGAAGAACTCTCGTTCGGCGACAGTGCCACCGGCGCGAGCGAACGCAAGCGTCACTCGTGGGTCGGCAAGCTGATTGCCGTGCTGATTGTTATTGTGCTGGTTGCGGTATGTACGGGCGCGTGGGCTTGGGAGGCCAGATTGCGTCATATCATCGTATTCGTCAATGGGCAGCAGGTGGAGATTTCCGCGGGGACCACGGCGAAACAACTGTTGAAAGACCATGACGATTTCGGTGCTCATCCCGGTCGGCTGCTGGCGGTGGACGGTAGCGTCATCAAGAAGTATGGCGGACATCCGGCGGAATTGAGGGTTGACGGCAGCGTGATTGACCCTGCGGATTGGGGCAATACCCGGTTTTCCGGCAACGCTGATATTTCCGTGAAGTCGGGAGGAGATGTGGTCGAGGGACACGCGATCGACTATGCGCCGATTCCCTATACTGTATCGGTTAATATCAAGGGCAGCGTCATCCAGATGGTGAAAACGCGCGGAAAAGACGGTAAGCGCGAGATTTGGGCCGGCGATATCTCCAAGAAACGCATCACGAAGCGGATCGTTGCGCAACCGGTTGATGCCCAGATTGTCGGCGTATCGCCGCGTCCGCAAGGCCATAAGGTGATCGCGTTGACGTTTGATGATGGTCCGAGCGATCAGTACACCGCCCCGATTCTCGACATTCTCAAGCAAAAGGGCGTGAAGGCGACGTTCTTCGACGTGGGCCAGTATTCGGTACTGTACCCGGCTTTGGAGAAGCGGATGGTCGCCGAAGGCCATGAGGTCGCGAGCCACAGCAACACGCACCCGTATATGCCGAAGATGAAGCGGGACGCGTTGCGGGCGGAAATCACCGCCGGATTCGCCAACATGAAGAAAGCATCCGGCGTGAGCACGCGCATGATGCGCTCGCCGTACGGCTCGTTCACGGTGGACCAGTGGAAGGACGTGTACGATCTGGTCGACTACAACGTGCTGTGGAGCATCGATACGGAGGATTGGCGTCGCCCCGGCGCTCAAGCGATTCATGACGCGGTGCTCAACCACGCGTACAACGGTGCTGTGGTGCTCATGCACGACGGCGGCGGCAACCGCGACCAGGACATTCAGGCCCTGCCCGGCATCATTGACGATTTGAAAGCGCAAGGCTACGAATTCGTGACCATCAGCGGGCTGTTGAAGCTTGCCGGTATCAGCGCCGCCCCGCTGGCCGATGATGGCGGCGACGCGAAGAAGTAGGCTGCGGCGAGTGCCCGTGGACGCTGCCCGCCGAATTGGTCACGCAGTGCGTGACGAATTGAGTGGCGGTAGAAGGTAAAAGGAGGGGCGTGCAGGCGTCTGTGGATTTTGTTGCGAGTGACGGCGCCCGCCAATTGGTCACACACTGTGTGGCCAATTGAGCGGCGGTTCTATTGATTCATTGGCCTGATAGAAAAGCATCCGCACAAACTCCGGATGCGTCGAGATGGTTCCCAGCGTAACCAGTCTGTGTATCCCAACCCTCTGCCGACGCTGAGGACCATGTGGGCGTCGGTTGTGGGTTATAGCTCCGCTTCTGCCGACGGTGACGGTACTCTCAGTGTCGGCAGAAGGTGGGGGATGTGTGCCGGCCGGCATCCCGCTCCACCCAGCCCCCGCGTCACCCGGTAGAGGGGATACGGTAATCTGTGGGCGGCGGAATCATGCGTTTTGCGGAGGTGCATCATGCCCGGAATCATTCTTATCGGCGCTCAGTGGGGCGATGAAGGCAAAGGCAAGGCGACCGATCTTATCGGCTCGCATGTCGACTATGTCGCCCGCTTCAACGGCGGCAACAACGCGGGCCATACCGTGGTCGTCGGCGACGAATCCTACGCGCTGCACCTGCTGCCCAGCGGCATCATCAGCCCGAACGTGACCCCCGTCATCGGCAACGGCGTGGTAGTCGATCCTGAAGTCCTGTTCCAGGAGATTGACGGGCTGGAAGCCCGCGGCGTGGACTGCTCGCGCCTGCTGGTCAGCGAGTCCGCACACGTGATCGCCCCCTACCATCGCACCATCGACAAGGTGACCGAACGTTTCCTGGGCAAACACAAGATCGGCACCACCGGTCGCGGCATCGGCCCGGCGTACGCCGACAAGATCAACCGCGTCGGCATCCGCGTGCACGACCTGTTCAATGAACAGCACCTGCACGACAAGGTCGAGGCGAGCCTGCACCAGAAGAACCAGATGCTCATCAAGCTGTACAACCGCCGTCCGGTCGACGTGGACCGCACCACCGACGAGCTGCTCAAGCTCGGCGAACGCCTCAAGCCGTACGTGGCGAACACGTCCCTCGTGCTCAACAACGCGCTCGACGCGGGCAAGACCGTCCTGTTCGAAGGCGGTCAGGCCACCATGCTGGACGTGGACCACGGCACCTACCCGTTCGTCACCTCCTCGAACCCGACCGCCGGCGGCGCCTGCACCGGTACGGGTGTCGGGCCGACCAAGATCAACCGCGTTATCGGCGTGTCCAAGGCGTATATCACGCGCGTGGGCGAAGGCCCGTTCCCGACGGAACTGTTCGACGAGCAGGGCGATTGGCTGCGCGAACAAGGCCACGAGTATGGTGTCACCACCGGCCGTCCGCGTCGCTGCGGGTGGTTCGATGCTGTCGTCAACCGCTATGCGGTGCGCGTCAACGGCCTGACCGATATCGTGCTCACCAAGCTTGACGTGCTCACCGGTCTCAAGGAAATCCCGATCTGCGTTGCCTACGACGTGGAAAACCCGGACGGCACGCACACCCGGTATGACGACATGCCTGTCGACCAGGCAGCCTTCACTGCGGCGAAGCCGATTTACGAGACCATGCCCGGCTGGAACGAGGATATTTCTCAAGTGCATGATTTCGCTGATCTGCCCAAGACCTGCCAGGATTATGTCAAGCGCCTCGAAGACCTGTCCGGATGCCGGATTTCCGCAATCGGCACTGGTCCGCAGCGCGACCATATCATCTCGGTGCGCTCGCTGATCGACTAGTTCCGACGAGTTTCGACGGATTTCGACAAGTTCCGTTTCACGGCATGCTGACCGGACCGGAGGCGGGACGCAGAAGCGTCGCGGCTCCGGTCCGGCATAAGAGGCACGTTGACCATCTGGAGAGCATCCGGAGGCCGCAACCGTAAGCTGCAAGAGAGCGCCAGAAGAAGGAAGAAAACAGTCATGGCAAAACGTTCCCCGCTTGCCGACCCACAACTGTATCTGGTGGTGTTCGTCGGCGGTGCGATCGGCACCTGCGTGCGCTATCTGCTGGGGTTGGCGATACCCCAACAGGCGGCAGGATTCCACTTCGGCACGCTCGCCGCGAACCTGCTGGCATGCTTCGTATACGCAGGATTGAGCGCATATCTGGCACAGGCCGATTGGATTCGTCCGCGCGACCGAGAGTTGGTCAATCGTGGCGCCGGCATGGGTGTGTGCGGCGGGTTGTCAACCATGTCCACACTCGCGTTGGAAGGGTTCACCGGCATACTCGGCGGGCAAGTGTGGCAGGCATTGCTGTACCTGCTGGCCAGTGTGGTATTCGGCCTGCTGGTCGCGTTCGCGGGCGTCCGGTGCGCTGATCGGCTTGCGACCGGGCATCGCGCGGAGCGTACCGCGGCGGCCGGCCAAACTGCCCGGTCTGGTGATTCCGGTGATTCCGCCAACTCCGCAGAACAGGAGGCCCGGCAATGACATCATTCCTGATCGGTGCACTCCTGTGCCTGATGGGCGGCCTGGGGGCCGTCACCCGGTTCGTGCTTGACACCGCGGTCAAACAGCCGTGGTCCCGCATCCCCGACAACGCGGACGAACGCACCGCAGCCATCCACGCGTTCCCGCTGTCCACGCTCGTCGTGAATATCGCGGCCTCACTGCTCGCCGGCATCGTCGCGGCGGCCTTCGTCTACCACGGCGACCCGGCCAGCCCGTGGCGTCTAGTGCTCGCCACCGGCTTCCTCGGCGGGTTCTCCACGTTCTCGACCGCCATCAACGAAAGCATCACCCTGCTGCGCAACGGCAAGCACGCCGTCGCGGCAGCCAACATCGTCCTCGAATACGTCGTTCCGCTGCTATGCGTGGCGCTCGGCTGGTGGCTGGCGGCAGCACTGTGAACGACGTGCACGCCACCGCAGACCGTCTGCTCACATCCTTCGCCCGTCTCAAATGGCGCATGGCGGGTGCCGGAGTGCTCATCGGCCTGCTGTCCGGCGTGCTTGTGGCCATCTACCGGCAGGGCATCGAACTGAGCACCCGTTTCGCCCGCTGGATGTACGGGCAAATCCGCATTACACCTTGGCTGATCGCCCCTTGGGCGCTTGCCGCAATCCTCATCAGCCTGCTCATCGCGTGGATGGTACGCAAAGAGCCGATGGCATCCGGCAGCGGCATCCCACAAACCGACGGCGTGGTGTTGAGCGGCCTGACCATGAAATGGCAGACCATTCTGCCAGTGCGTTTTCTCGGCGGTCTGCTCGCCGCCCTGTTCGGCCTGTCACTCGGGCGCGAAGGCCCCTCCATCCAGATCGGCGCGTCCGGCGCACAATTCCTGTCACACCGCATGCGCGGCGAAAAACGCGAAGACGTGCAGGAGCACTATCTGGTGACCGCGGGTGCGGCCGCCGGCCTGTCCGCGGCGTTCAGCGCCCCGCTGTCCGGCATGATGTTCGCGCTGGAAGGCATCCACCGCAGCTTCTCCCCGGCCATCCTCATGGGCGCGACCGCCGCCTCCCTGACCGCGGATTTTGTTTCGAAATACTGTTTCGGCTTGACCCCGGTCCTTGATTTCGGGGATATTCGGCAGTTGCCGCTCGGCGATTACATGTGGTTGATTCCGCTCGGCATCATCGCCGGGCTGGTCGGTTCGTTGATGAACCGCTCCTTGTTGGGATTGCAAACCTTGTACGGCAAACTGCCCGACTGGCTTCGCCCGATGATAGCCATGGCGATCGCCCTGCCGGTCGGACTATGGTTGCCCGACGTGCTCGGAGGCGGCTCGAACCTCGTACAAACCGCCGAACGCGGGCATCCCGGCCTGCTCATGCTGTGCATCCTGCTGGTCGTGAAAATCCTGTTCACCAGCACGAGTTTCGGTTCCGGCGTACCCGGCGGCATCTTCATGCCGATTCTTGCGGTCGGAGCGCTGGCGGGCGGCGCGTTCGGCACGCTCGGGCATGACCTGTGGGGGCTTTCCGCCCAGGCGATCCCCGTATTCGCGGTATGCGTCATGACCGGCACGCTGGCGGCATCGGTCAAAACCCCGATCACGTCCATCCTGCTGACTGTCGAAATGTCCGGCACCCTGACCCACATGCTGCCGGTCGCCGCAGCCGCGTTCATCGCGCTGCTCGTCTCTGACTTGCTGCGTACGAAACCGATTTACGGCGTGCTGCTGGAACGCTACATGCGCGCGCAAGGTCAGGCGGCGAAACTGCCCGGCAATCTGGGTTCCGGCATCATGGACTTCCCGCTGGAAATGGGCGCGCCCGCCGACGGGCATCGCGTGCGCGACGTTGCATGGCCGTCCGGATGCCTGATTATTGGACTTCGGCGGGGTGAACACGAAATCGTTCCGCGTGGCGACACCATGCTGCGGGGTGGCGATTACCTGATCGTACTGTTCAGCGGTCAGGAGGAACAGACCGTCCGCGCAGCGCTGCGACGGCTATGTGACGCGGAAGAGACCGAATCCGCCGCCTCGCCGCGCTGATTGATGCCGCGGTTGCCTGCGTGGGCTGTTTGACGCTGACGGGACAGTGCCACCCGTCGTCAGTCGTCGTTGTTCGGTGCTCGTGCTGCCGGCTGATTGTTGAGATTTTGCGGGTTTGCGGTGTGGCCTGGGCGTGTGTCATGGTCGGTGCGCGTGTGGACTGGATCGGTTTTCGGTTTTCGGTTTTCGGTTTCCGTTTTCCGGTTTGGTCCTTGGTTCGGGTGTTCTGGGTGGTTCGTTTGGCGATGGTTGATGACGGAGGTGTGTTCGGATTGTTGGTATTCTGCGGTTTTGTGGTGTGATTGCGGTCGGCGTGGTGTGTCATGGTCGGTGCCGGTGTGGACTGGTTCCGATTTCGTCGTGCGATTCCCGATTCGGTCCATGGATTCGGGCGGTACCGTGCCCGGTGATCTGGTGTCCGGTTCCCGCGGCGCCGGCAGATCATTGGTATTCCGCGGGTTTGCGGTGTTGGTCGGGTCGCCGGGGTGATGCCGTGGTCAGCGCACGCGCGGACTGGATCCGTTTTCGGTCGGTGTTCTCCGGTTCGGTCCGTGGTTCGGGTGTTCTGGGTGCCTGGCACGCCGGCGGTCGATTGTGATGGCGTAATCAGATCCCTGTGATTCCGCGCTTCTGCGATGATGCCGTGGTTGGCGGCCGGACATGGTCCGGCATGGGTGTGGACTGGTTCTGATTTTGTCCTATGTTCTCCGATTTGGTCCGTGATTCGGGTGTTCTGGGTGGTTGGTTTGGTGATGGTTGATGATTGTAGTGCGCTCGGATTGTTGGTATTCCGCGGGTTTGTGGTGTGATTGCGGTCGGCGTGGTGTGTCATGGTCGGTGCCGGTGTGGACTGGTTCCGATTTCGTCGTGCGATTCCCGATTCGGTCCATGGGCTCGGGCGATACCGTGCTTGGTGGTCTGGTGTCCGGTTCCTGTGGTGATGGCGGATTGTTGGGATTCTGCGGTTTTGTGGTGATGCTGTGGCTGGTGGCCGGGTGCGGTCCGGCACAGGCGCGGACCGGATTGGTTTTCGGTTTCCGTTCTCCGATTCAGTCCATGGGTTCGGGCGGTTGCGGGCTCGGCGGTCTGGTGTCCGGTTCCCGTGTTGCCGGCTGATTGTTGGGATTCTGCGGGTTTGTGGTCCGGCACGGGCGCGGACTGGATCCGTTTTCGGTCGGTGCTCTCCGATTCGGTGCGGGCCGCTCGCCCGCTCGCCCAGTCATCCGTGTGCCCGCCGTGTTAACACGAATGACTGCGAAGTTACCCCGGCGAAACGTTATTGCAACCGCTAGTCGAATCTCGAATACCTATGGTGAGGGTAATCGAGAGAGGACTACATATGGCAGACGCACTATCGACTGCGCGGCGCCATCGGTTCCTGATACTGACTTGCATGCTTGCCATGCTGGTTCCGATGGTGTTCCTCGCATTCCCATCATCCGCACAGGCCGCTGAAGCGGTCACAACCTGCAATCCGACCGCCACCAACGGCTGCGTGAACGGCATCCTGCAAGACGCTTCCAAACAGCCTGTTGCCGGCGCGACCGTCACCCTGTCCGGCAAGGAATCGGCGACCACAACCACCGATTCGACTGGAAAATGGGCGTTCTCAGTGACCGCGGACGGCTCATACACCGTCACCATCGACAAGTCGGTCGCCTCAAGCCACGGCTTGCCCGGTAACACGGCGACCGTGAGCATCGACAAAAGCGATTTCTCCAAGCAGCGGGCGGTCGTCCGCTTCGACAAGGCAAACGTAACGGATTCTTCAAGCTCCGGCAAGGCTTCCGGCTCGGCATCATCGTCAAGCAAAGCCAAGTCGGGCAGCTCAAGCTCCACAACCGACAGCTCGTCGGCGTCAAGCTCATCCGGCAGCTCCAGCAATTTCGGCCAGCGCTTTTGGCAGCAGTTTTACTCCGGCTTGATTTTCGGCCTCATGCTCGCGCTGATGAGTGTCGGCATGAACCTCGTCTACGGCACCACCGGACTGAGCTCCTTCTCCCACGGCGAGCAGGTCACGCTCGGCGGCCTTATGGCGTATGTCGGCACGCAGATGCTGCATTGGCCGCTCATCGTCTCCGGCATTTTCGCCATCGCGATCGGCGCGCTGACCGGCCTCATCCAGAACGAAGTCATCTGGGCGCCGCTGCGCCGCAAGCATGTCGGCCCGCTGCAGCAGATGATTGTCACCATCGGCCTGTCCATGGTGCTGCAATACCTGTTCCAGTTCTTCTTCGGCGGCAGCACGAAAGGCATTGTCACCTCAGTGGAACGTGGCTTCCAAATCGGTCCGATCACCACTGACCGCGCGACACTGATTTCCGCGGCCATTGCAATCGTGGTCATCGTCACCGTCACGTACTTCCTGTACCACACGCGGTTCGGCCGGGCCACGCGAGCCGTCTCCGACAACGCCGCACTCGCTGCGGCGTCCGGCATCAACGTAGAACACGTGGTGCGGATTGTGTGGATCCTGTCCTGCGCGCTCGCTGCACTTTCCGGCGTGCTCATGGGCATCTACCTCAACGGCATCGCGTGGAACACGGGCGCGGTCCTGCTGCTGCTCATGTTCTCCGCGGTCACACTCGGCGGCCTGGGCACCGCGCCGGGCGCGCTCGTCGGCGCCCTCATCATCGGCGTCGTGGCGGATATGAGCTCGCTCATCATCCCCAACGACATGCGCTACGCTTCGGCGCTCGCGATCCTCATCATTGTCCTGCTGTTCCGTCCGCAGGGCATCTTCGGCAAAGCACAGAGGGTGGGCTGAACCATGGATTTCCTTACGATTATCACCAATTCGTTGGGCGAACTGATTGCGCCCACAACCGCCGCCTACGCGCTTGCGGCGATCGGCTTGAACATTCACTTCGGCATGACCGGCCTGTTCAACATGGGCCAGGCGGGATTCATGCTGCTGGGCGCCTACGGCTTCGCGGTCACCCAGTCCATGGGCTGGAGCATTCTCGGCTCCCTGTGCATGGCGTTGTTCCTGTCGTTCCTGTTTGCGCTGTTGCTTGGCATTCCGACGCTCAAGCTCGGGCCTGACTACCTGTCGATGGTTACGCTTGCGGCCGCTGAAATCGTTCGCATTATTGGCCGCTCTACCGCGATGACCAAGATTACCGGTGGTTCCGGCGGCATCTCTCCGCAGGATTTCACGGAGAAGTTCGAAGCGCTTTCGCCACTGCCCGACGGGCAATCGACCTTCCTGCTATGGACCTACTCGAACAATACGGCGAACTCCTGGTGGATCCGCATCGTGGCCTGGGTGCTGGTCGGCGTCGCACTGTTCCTCACCTGGCGCTGGTTCAACTCCCCGTGGGGCCGTGTGCTCAAAGGCATCCGCGAGGATGAGAACGCGGTGCGCTCGCTGGGCAAATCGGTGACCCGCTTCAAGATTCAGTCGCTGTTCCTAGGCGGTGCGTTCGGTGCGCTCGCCGGCATCATCTTCGTGCTGCCGCGTTCCGTACAGCCTGATTCCTTGGGCCGTCAGGTTACCTTCTACACGTGGACGATTCTGCTGATGGGCGGTGCGGCGACCGTCTTCGGCCCGCTGATTGGCTCGTGCGTGCTGTGGGTGGCGCTCACGCTGATCAAGGAGTTCATGCGCGGCACGATTCCGACGACCGTGATCTCCTCCGACCAGGTGGAGGCGCTCGGCTGGGTGATTATGGGCGTCGCGCTCATGTGCATCGTGATATTCAGGCCGCAAGGGATTCTCGGCGACCGAAAGGAGTTGGCGTTCAATGCGTAAGTCAACATCACAACAAGCAACATCGCAGCAAACTGGGAAGAACGCGACCGATGATTTCGGCGACAAGCCCTTCCAGCAGCAGGCGTACGTGCCGCAATCCGACGCTCCAGGCGCCGCGGCACCCGGTTCCCTTACTCCCGAGGCGGATTTGCCGCGTTGGGCGACCCGCGCGCCCGAGGGTGAGAAACTCGAATCCACGCAGTACGCGGACCGCGTGCAACACGATCTGTCGTTCGTGAAAGCCGCGCCCGGTGTGGCCAAGCCGGATCCGATCCTCGTGGCGGACAACATCACCCGCAAATTCGGTGGTGTCACTGCCGTCGACGTGCAACATTTCGAGATCGAACGGCATGGCATCACCGCGCTGATCGGCCCGAACGGCGCCGGCAAAACCACCTTCTTCAACCTCATGACCGGTTTCGACACCCCGAACACCGGCACGTGGGAATTCGACGGCAAACCGCTGAAATCTGAATCACCAGAACAGGTGGCGCGCATGGGCATGGTCCGCACCTTCCAGCTGACCAAAGTCATGAGCCGCCTGACCGTCATGGACAACATGCTGCTGGGCGCCCCCGTTCAACCGGGTGAAGGTATGCTCACAGCGCTGTTTCCTGCCCGTTGGCGCAAGCAGGAGGAGAAAAACCGCGAAAAGGCCGAACGCCTGCTCAAACGCTTCCTGTTGTGGAAAAAGAAGGATGATTTCGCCGGATCGCTTTCCGGCGGCCAGCGCAAACTGCTCGAAATGGCGCGAGCGCTCATGAGCGACCCGCAGCTGGTCATGCTCGACGAGCCGATGGCCGGCGTGAACCCCGCGCTCAAGCAGTCGCTGCTCGACTGCATCATGGCGCTGCGCGAAACCGGCACGACTGTGCTGTTCGTCGAACACGACATGAATATGGTCCGGCATATCGCCGATTGGGTGACGGTCATGGCGGAAGGCAAGATCGTGGCCGAAGGCGTGCCGAAGAACGTGATGTCCGACCAGGCGGTCATCGACGCGTACCTGGGCGCCCGAGCGAACATCGATTTGGGTGATGACGCGGCGCTTGAGAAGCTTGAGGAGGAACAGCATGAGTGACGTAACGGTAAGCGAACGCGAAAACCCCACCGCCGCTGCCGGCACGGATGCGCCAACGCAAGGCACGCTGCCGCGCTCGCAAGTGCATGTCGGTGAACCGGAAGGTGACCCGCTGATGGATGCGCAGGATCTGATCGCCGGCTATCTGCCGGGCGTGAACATCCTCAACGGGGCGTCACTGACCTTGCATGATGGCGAGATTGTCGGCATCATCGGACCGAACGGTGCCGGCAAATCAACCCTGCTCAAATCCCTGTTCGGTCTGGTGCACATCCGGTCCGGCAAACTGCTGCTGCGCGGCGAGGACATCACGAATATGCGCGCCGACAAGCTGGTCTCGCGTGGCGTGGGCTTCGTACCGCAGACGGAGAACGTGTTCCCGTCGCTGACTATCGAGGAGAACCTGCGGATGGGGGCGTTCCAGGCGCCGAAACTGTTCAAGGAGCGGTTCGAATACGTCAGTTCGATTTTCCCGAAACTCGCGTCGCGCAAGGATCAATTGGCCGGATCGCTGTCCGGTGGCGAACGGCAGATGGTCGCGATGGGCCGCGCGCTGATGATGAAGCCGTCCGTGCTGCTGCTTGACGAACCGTCCGCCGGCTTGTCGCCGATGCTGCAGGACGAGACTTTCATCCGCGTGAAGGAAGTCAACAAGGCCGGGGTTTCGGTGGTGATTGTCGAGCAGAACGCCAGCAGATGTCTGCAGATCTGCGACCGCGGGTACGTGCTCGACCAAGGCCGCAACGCCTACTCCGGGCGCGGCCGCGACCTGCTCAACGACCCGAAGGTCATCTCCCTGTACCTGGGCAACCTCGAGGAGAAAGTCGAGGAAGAAGGTCGGTAGACGGGGGCGGGGTGCGGCGCCGGGGCATGTTGCTCGGCGCAGTGCCGAGCAGATCGCTGCCCGATTCGCACAGTGCGGAACAGTAACCGACCGGGGACGGGGGCGAAGCGGGGGACGTTCTGAGACCAGCCACCATAACACCGCATGATTCCGGCGGCCGGTGATTTGTTGATTTCGCTCTCGTGCCCGCGTTCCTTGGTTACTGTTCCACACCGTGCATGGTCATGTCAGATTCCGCAGGTGTGGCCGATGCGGCGACGCCCGGCCCCGGCTCGCCCTGCCGCTCTGGTTCCTGAATCCGCGGAATACCGCCAATCCCCCGCCTGCATCGGCAGCGCGTCCCTCACCGCCATCCTCGCATCCCATGGTTACCTTTCCGCACCGTGGGTCTGGGTACCCCGCTCGGCTTGAGCGGAGGAGAATGGAGCCAACTGCGGGAGTCGTTATCGGGTCCGGTGAGCGGTCTGATCATGCCGCTGCCATGTCCCGGCTCCCAAGGCACAGCCCAACCCACCATCGTGGCGCCATCATCGTGGGACTTCTCGCGTGATTCGCGGTTTGGCTTGTGAATTCCCAGTGGGCTGATATTGGGCGTGTTGGCGTTTCAACGTTTTCCTTGGCGCATTATCGCCGGATCCCGTTTTCATGGATAATCTCCCGGGCATTTATCCGTCTTCTCGTGTTTTCGTCCGGAACTCCCGCGTTCCCCCCGTATCCCTGATGCGCCGACGGCTCCTCGCGCCCGTGCCGCCGCTGTGCGTGCCAGCCCCGCACTTCGCCTTGCTTCGTCGCGCATCGGTTTCTCGGGGTGCGGCCGATTCCCAGGTGTGTCCGTTTCGCCTACTTGTGCCCGCCCGATTCCGGGCCCATCGTCGTGGGACTTTTCGTGTGATTCGCGGTTTGGCTTGTGAATTCCCAGTGGGCTGATATTGGGCGTGTTGGCGTTTCAACGTTTTCCTTGGCGCATTATCGCCGGATCCCGTTTTCACGGATAAACTCCCGGGAGATTATCCGCTGTCTTGCGTTTTCGCTCGGAACTCCCGCGTTCCCCCGTGTTCCTGATGCCGATGCCCGTCTCCGATGACCCCTTGCGCCCACACCACCTCACGCCCCGCGCCCCGAGCCAGCCCCATGTCTGATTGCACAACATTTCCTGTTGTTTTCGCATGTCACGGTCAGGAAACATCCGGCACACGCCTGCGTTGCAAACCACGCTTAGATTCACGGGTAAACGAAACGGCAAGCCTACATCACCGTAATGTCCAAGCGTCCGCTTCGCGGCAATGAATCAGCATGGGAGAGAGGAAACTGATCATGCGATACTCAACATCATCAACGCCGTCAACATCATCGCGCAAGTCAATGAAACGAACCATGATGTGCGCCACCGCCGCTGTCGCCGCACTGACCCTGGCATTGTCCGGCTGCGGCTCCTCGTCATCAGGCGGCTCGGCGTCCAGCAGTTCGAACGGCGGATTCGTGCTCGGCGCACTGTTCCCGCAGACCGGCTCGCTGGCGTACATGTCCCCGCAGGAGGAAGGCGCGGTCAAGCTCGCCCTCAAGGACATCAATGATGCGGGCGGCGTGCTCGGCAAGAAGGCCACGTCGGTGAGCGCGGATACTTCGGACGCCGACCACGCGGACCAGAACACGTCCGGCACCCAGTCGGTGCTGTCCAAGAAGCCGTCCGCGATCATCGGTCCGGCGTCCAGCTCCGTGGTCAAGAACGTGTACAAGGAGATTTCCGCGGCAAAAGTCCCGCTGATTTCCATGGGCGCAACCTCCGCGAGCCTGTCCGGCGTTGACCCGTATTTCTTCCGCACGGTCGCTCCTGATAGCGTGCAGGGTGCGGTGCTTGGCAACGTGATCGCCCAGGATGGCGTGCAGAAACTCGCCATCGCCTCGTTCAACGATGATTACGGCACTGGCCTGCGCGACACCATCGCCAAGACCGCCGAGGCTGCGGGCGTGGATGTCGTCTATGGCGCGGATCAGGCCTTCGATCCGACCGAAACGAACTTCTCCTCGCTCGTGTCCACCATCAAAGCCTCCAACCCGGACGCCATCGCGATTATCGCCTTCGACCAGACCAAGGCGCTCATCAAGGAAATGATCAGCCAGGGCATTGATACCACGAAGCTGTATCTGGTCGATGGCAATACCTCCGACTATTCCGACACGTTCGACAAGGGCACGCTCAAGGGCGTGACCGGCACGATTCCGGGCGCTCACGCGACTGCGGACTTCCAGAAGAAGGTCAAGTCCATGGAAAGCAGCGTCAAGGATTACACCTATGCGGCCGAAACGTATGACGGCGTGATCCTGTTCGCGCTCGCTGCTCAGAAGGGCGGCAAGGCCGATGGCGAGACCATCCAGAAGAACCTGCTCGCGGTGTCCGGCGCGAACGGCGGCACGAAGTGCAAGTCCTACAAGGAGTGCGTGGCGCTGCTGAAGGATGGCAAAGATATCGAATATGTCGGACAGACTGGTATCGGACCGTTCAACAAGAACCATGATCCGAGCTCCGCGAATATCGGCGTGTACAAGTTCGGTGAGGACAACAAGCCGGTGTTCGACCACGTCCAGTCCGGTAAGGTGGCGTGACCGGCGGGGGACGTCCTGTTCCGTCTGATATGACGGGCCATCGATGACCGGTGTCGCAAGCACGTGATCGCTTGCGACACCGGTTTGTCGTGTTCGCGATGCTTGTCACGCTCGCCACGCGTTTGATGCTTGCGGTACCATGGGGGATTGCCGCATATCGCGGTGATGCGAGTAAGTATGGCGGGTGTTTCGCCGCGTGATTGTTCGGGAGTAACAGATGGCAGAACATAAGGGACGGGACGTCGGGGTCCCGGACGTGGACGGCGTCACTGCGCTGACGGACGCGCCCGGCGGGATCGGTTCGGCCCCGGCACACGAGCCGAAGCCCGAAACGTTGGCAATCCAGAGAATCAGATCAGAGGCCGGGCCTGTCGGTGCAGCTGCCTCGCCGAATCCGCCGCAGATCTCTTTGGCCCCTATCAAGAAGCTGCGCGCACAATTCAACCCGCTGGCGGACGGCTTGGTGTACCTTGTGGTGTTCATCGGCGGGTTTGTCGGGACTGCCGCGCGCTATGGGCTGTCGGCGTTGTGGCCGGCTCATGATACGGGATTCCCGGTGGCGACGTTCGTCGCGAATATGGCCGCGTGCCTGCTGTTTTCCTTGCTGACCGAGACGATGGCGTCCGCGTCGTGGCTTCGCCGCCGGGTGCGGCAGCTGACCAGCCGCGGGCTTGGGCTGGGGTTATGCGGCGGATTGTCGACGATGTCGACGGTGATGCTGGAGGGCCTGCGTGACATCCTCGGCCACGATCCATGGATGGCGGTCTCGTATATGCTTGCGAGCATGGTGGGTGGCGTGCTGTGCTGCGTGGCCGGTGTGTGCCTTGCCCACGTGTTCACGGCGTCCCGTGCGGCGCAGTCGATGCGCAGGATGTCTTTGGGATCCAGTCCCGCTCATGGCGTCCATGCCGTGAAAATGAACCAGGATGCCGCTGCGGTCGGCGCCGATTCCGGCGATAGCGTAGGTGCAGATGTGGCCGATGGCACGGCCAATGGTATGCTGGCATCGTTCGAGCCGACGCCGATTACTGCGGAAATCCCGATGGTTCCTGATCCCGTGACCGGGGAGGTGCACTGATGCTGCTCGTATGCGTGTTCGGCGGATTGGGAACGATGGTCCGCTACATTTTCGACGTGTCGATTCGCCGCTGGTGGCATCATGCGTTCCCTCTGGCGACCCTGCTGGTCAACGTGATCGCCTCGTTCTGCGCGGGCATGGCGGCGGCCGGGTATGTGTACCATACGGTGGACCAGGCGACGAGCCTGATGTTCGTCGCCGGGTTCCTGGGCGGGATGTCGACCTTTTCGGCCGCGGTCAGCGAGATGGTGTCGCTGGCGCGTAACCGCCGCTGGTGGCTGGCGCTTGTGTACGCAGTGATAAGCATCGTGGTGCCGCTGGTGTGCGCGGCGGCGGGTTGGGCGTTGGTCGCCCTCGCCCGGTGACGGGTACGTGCGTGGCGGCGCATGCCCGTTGGGGCAGAGCGCCAAGGTCAGGGACCGGAGTCGTGTTCGGCGTCGAACCGTTTCGATAGTACAATGGCCGATAGCAGGATGGCAGATGCCGTACGTGCGCGTCGATACCCCGAAGGCGGGGCAGCCGCAGGCGGAACCGTGAGGAGCAATACGTGGTCGGAATGCGTGATGTGGCCAAAAAGGCCGGAGTATCGGTAAGCACAGTGTCGCTGGTGGTGAACGCCTCCGGCTACGTTTCGGACGAAATGCGCAGCAAGGTCGAGCGGGCGATGCGCGAGCTGGACTACATCCCCAACGAACTGGCACGCAACCTGTACCGCGGGCGGACCGGCATGATCGGCGTGATTGTGCCGACATTGCGTCATCCGTTTTTCGCGACGTTGGTGTCCGCGTTGCAGGGACGGCTCGCGAAGCATGAATTGCAGACTTTGCTGTGTTCTACAGCTGATGCGGATACCGGTGAGGCGGAGTATGTCAGCCGCCTGCGCCGGCATATGATGGACGGAATCATCATGGCCGCCCATACTGATCATCCTGCGGATTACTGGACATCGATTGGCCGGCCTGTTGTCGCGTTCGACCGTGCGCTGGGCGATACCATCGCCACAGTCCGTTCCGATCATGAGCAGGGCGGTCGGCTGGTTGCCGAGCAACTGGTGAAGTCGGGGGCCCGCCATGTGGTGATGGTCGGCGGCCCACGCAGTCAGTTCGATGATCGCGGCGAAGGGGCGACCACATTCCCCACGGTGCGGTATTTCCAGACGCTGGGCGAGCGGCTTGATGCGGCTGGAATTCGGCATGAGTATGTGGCATGCGGACCGGTCACAGATGTCGAAGGGTATGCGCGGGCGGTGCATCTGCTGTTCGACCGCCTCAGCGAATCGCGTTCCGGTGGTTCTGTCCGCGATTCTGGCGTCGGCGATGCCGGGATTCCGCCGGTCGATGCGATTGTCGGTTCTGACGTGGTCGCTGCATGCGCGGTGAAAGAGGCGTTCGCGCACGGGCTGAACGTGCCGCGTGATGTGCAGATCATCGGGTATGACGGCACATGCTTGGTAGATTGCGCCGGATTGACGCTGACGGTCATCAAGCAGGATTTCGATACGATTGCCGAACGGTTGGCTGCACGTATCGTCGACGCCGTCAACGAGCCGGAAGGTCGGGAATCCAAGGACGGTGAGGATTCCAAGGCCGGCAAGGAATCCAACAACGCCGCGGCGGTCGATATCGTGCCGGTATCCCTGCGTACCGGCGACACCACCCGGCCTGTAGCCTAGCGGCCTGCCAGGCGGGGGAACAATCCCGAGGGCAGGACGGGCCTGCCTTCTCCGGAAATTGGTCCAGTGGTCGTCCACTTGCCGACCACTGCGAAACCCCGCGGAAATACGGCGATGATTGGCTGTCACCAGTATGAGGCGCACGCCAAGAGGTCCAATCCAACCCGCGGCCGTGCGCCATCGGAACGACACCGGGAGACGGCTATGGGCGACAACGACAGTGACGGGACATTCCTCGCATCCGCTGCGGGCAAACCCGCCGAACTGGCCTCCATACTCGCCGGCCGGATCACGGCCGGACAATACCCGCCCGGCACGCGACTGCCCGGCGAACGTGAGCTCGCCGCGACCTTCCACGTCTCACGCGGCACGGTCCGCGATGCCATCGCCATCCTCGCGCAACGCCACGTGGTACGCACCAAATGGGGTGCCGGCACCATCGTGCTGGACACCGACGAGGCGTCCCTCGCCATCGAGACGGTATTGAGGCAAGCCGACCACGAACGTGGCAATATCCGCGAGCTGCGGGACCTGGTCGAGCCGCCCATGGCCGCACTCGCCGCACGCAGGGCATCGCCTTCGGACCTGGTGACACTCCACGGCATCATCGACCACACCGACATCCGGATGACGCCACGCGAATCCTTGCGAATGGACATGGCGTTCCATCTGGCGCTCGCCGAAAGCACCGGCAATCCGCTGCTGGCGGCGCTGCTGCGGTTTGTCAACGATTCCGCGGAAGCCACGCGGGCCGGTACGCACAGCACGGTTACGAGACGCCGCGTCTCACTGGATGGACACCGTGCGATCTTCGCGCGCGTCCAAGCCGGTGACGCGCCCGGGGCCCAGCAGGCGATGCTTGACCATCTGCGGGCCATCGGCGGGATGGACGTCCTCGGCATCCAGCCACAACAACCGGCAGAACTGAAGGAGCCAACAAAGCCAATGGGACCAGCGAAGCCAATGAAGCCAACGAGGCAAGCGAGGGACGAACGATGAGCATCATCCACCTGCCAAGCCATCCGGATACCGTGCGGTGGGGCACCCTGCCCGCCCGCGGCGACCGTCCCGTCGTTGCCATCGACGCCGGGGACACGCTGCGCATCGACACGCTCAGCCATGAGGGCCTGCTGGAAGAACAAGGCAAGGATCCGCTGGGATTCTTCCAGGCGCAGGGCGTCGCGGCATCCGACATCCTCGCGGATGCGGCCGCCATCGCCGCAGAATCGGACCATCCGCACGGTTCCGGACCGCACGTGGTCAACGGTCCGGTCGAAGTGCGCGGGGCGAAGCCCGGAGACTGGCTGGCCATCGATATCCTCCGCCTCTCCCCGCGCGTCGACTACGGCATCATCTCGAATCGCCACGGCAAAGGCGTACTGCCGTCCATGCCCGAAGCCGGGCGGCGGACGGTCAGCATCTTCGCCCGGCGCATGCGCGTCAACGGCAAGGCCGTCGGCGTCATGCGGAAAACCGGCCCGGACGCCATCGACGCCTACCATACGTACCTGGCCGGCGGTGCGCCGGCGAGCCTGCCCGAGCCGGACGACCCCGATACTGTGGCCTTCCCGCTATGCCCGTTCCTTGGCATCATCGGCGTCACGCCGGACACTGGCGAGCATCTGAGCACCGTACCGCCTGGGGATTTCGGCGGCAACCTCGACATCAACCTCATGGTCGAAGGCACGCGCCTGTACCTGCCGGTATTCGTAGACGGCGCCGGCCTGTACGCGGGCGACCCGCATTTCGCGCAAGGCGACGGCGAGGTCGCGCTAACCGCGCTCGAAGCGTCCCTGGAAGCCGACCTGCGTGTCGGGGTCATCGCCGGGCCTGATTTCACGCGACGTTTCGGTGTGTTGCAGGGGCCGCTGCTGGAAACCTCCGACTACCTGGTGACCACCGGCCGCGCCCTGCGCCTCGACGATGCGCTGGAACATTGCGTGGAGGAATCCCTGCGCCTGCTGGTCGACGGCTGCGGCTTCGACCGCGCGCACGCCTACGCGTACCTCAGCGCCGCCGCCGACTTCGATATCTCCGAGGCGGTGGACATCCAACGCGGCGTCCATGCGGCGATCCGACGGGCCGATATCGGCCGGTAGCAAGGCAGGACAGCGGCAGCACGGCAGTCGGCGGATGTCGGATGCCGGCAGAAGCAGACGCATCCCTCCCGTCGCCGCATACGCCGAAGATGAGTACGGGACCGTTGGAACACAATCCAGCCTGATTTGGCCCAGCAGATGAAAGAGATGACATGGTACAAGCAGACACCACCACCGGACGCGCCAACGAATCGGCGGAACCAACCGACACCGGCAGGCAGCGCCTGATGCGCCTCGCCACGGCGACAGCCATCGCGTCCGCGCTCGCCGGCGTGGCGGCCGGCCTGCTCACGCTCATGCTTTACGGCGTGGAGCACCTGTTCCTTGGCTATGTGGAAGGCGTTTCGGCTCCCGGTCCGTTCGCGGTTCCCGCATGGCGGCGGGCGGTGTCGGTGTTCGTAGGGCTGTCGGTCGCGGCGGTAATCTGGTGGCTGCTGCGCACGCGCACCACCAAAGTGCCGTCGGTCAAACAGGCGGTGGGCGGCTCGCGCATGCCCGCCTGGCAGACCGTGGTGCACGTGATGCTGCAGATATTCATCGTCGGTTCGGGCGCCTCAATTGGCCGCGAAGTCGCCCCGCGCGAATTGGGCGCGCTGCTCGGCCAGCGTTTCGCGGGTTTGACCCGGCTTGGCAAGCGGGATACGCGCACACTCGTTGCAATCGCTGCCGCTGCGGGTCTCGCCGGCGTCTACAACGCGCCGCTCGCCGGAACTTTCTTCGCCACGGAAATTCTGCTGCACGAGATTAGCCTGGAAACGGTGGCTTTGGCGTTCGGCGGCTCGGCATTGGCGGCGTGGACAGCCTCGCTGGTCAAAGGCACGCACACCTTCTACGATTTGGGGCATGTCAGTGCCCTGTTCACGCCGGACCTCATCGCTTTCGCGCTGATTGTCGGCGCGGTGTGCGGGGTGTGTGGCGCCCTGTTCCGTCGCGGTTCCGCGTGGGCGGAATCGCATAAATCCACCGGTGTTACGTTGCTGTGGACCATGCCGCTGGCCGGCGCACTCACCGGCATCGCCGCAATCTGGCTGCCGCAGCTCATGGGCAACGGCCGCGCCCTGGGGCAGCTGGGGTTTTCGAGCGCGGTTGAACTGTCGGTCATTCCAGGGTTGCTGATCGGATTCGCGGCGAAAGCCGTGCTGACCCTGCTGACCATCCGCTCCGGCGCGTCGGGCGGTGTGCTGCAGCCGGGCATCGCGCTGGGCGCGTCGATGGGCGCGATCCTCGGCGTGCTGTGGATGACGTGCTTCCACACGAATGCGCTCGCTGTGTATGCGCTGATTGGCGCGTGCGCGTTGCTGTCCGCCTCCCAGCAGGCGCCGCTGATGGCGACCTGCCTGGTGATGGAGCTCGCCGCCGCGCCAGTCAACCTGTTCGTGCCCGCCGGTTGTGCGGTCGCGGTGAGCGCGCTGGTGTGCAAGACGCTCATGCCGCATCTCGACGCGTGGCACCCGCTCGCCCGCATTGCCGCCCGCGTTCACCGTTGATCCCAATCCCAAACTGGGTGCGCTGATCCACGGTCGGAAGCGGGAGATTGCGCTGAATCGGCCATTGGGCGGATAATCTCCCGGGAGAATTGTCGAGTTCGACTCCGTTCCGCAAGAACTCCCAACGACATCGTTGGAATCATGCGGTTCGCAAAATCATGCCGTTGGGAGTTTGTCGCCAGATAGACGCAATTGCGCTAATCTCCCGCGGAAAGTCGGGACTTTACACATTTATGGCCCGTCTCGGCGTCAAGTTCCAATTATCTCGGGAACCATGTGTCCGCATCCGCAGAATCGAATGTCGAAACGCACGGTATGGCAAAGTGATCATGGAACGGGAGAGTGCCGTGCAACGCTCACTGCCATCGGATCGTTGATATTCTGCGGTTTTGATTCCGCGTCGCAGCCGTCTCTGCCAGCCTGACTCTCCGCGGCCGCGCAATCGATGATCAACATTCATCGTATGGAAAGTAACCGTGAAGCGGGACGGATGCGCGACGCTCACCGCCCCGCCCGTGTACGATGCGAGGCATGGACGACAATCAGCGCAATCATGACCGGGATGCCCACAACCAGGGCGCTCGCGACCAAGACGTAAACAGCCGAGATGCCGGCAGCCAGGACACCCGCAACCAGAGCGCCGGCAACCGGGACACTCATACCCAAGCCCCCCGCACCCCAGCCGAAACCGTCCCGCCCACCCTCGCGCAATCGCACTCCGGCCGTCGCATCCTCCGCGGCCGCATCTACCGCCATTTCAAGGGCGACCGGTATCTTGTGGAGGATTTCGCCACGGATTCCGAGTCCGGCCTGCCGGTGGTGGTGTATCGCAAACTGTATGATGACGGTTCGCTGTGGGTACGTCCGCTCGAGATGTTCGCCGGCGAGGTCGACCGCGCGAAGTATCCCGACGTCCGGCAGCGCTACCGATTCGAACTCGAGGATGTCCCCAGTGTGAATCATCGCTGAATTCCTGGCACCGGCTAGCCTCGCAGCCTCGCGTGCCCCCGTTCCTCCCCTCGGATGCATGCGCCTTCCTCGGTATGCCCCGCCTCCATCGCTCTTGCGACACCAGAGAGCCCCGTATTCGGCACGGTTTCGCCGATATTCCGCGTGTCGCAAGGCATCATGACCACCCCCGCACGTACAATATCGAACCGGTTCGATACGCGTTCGGGAATCGCTCGACAATGACGGGCGGACGGCGACTCGAATCGTCAGATCCATGAAAATCCGCCGAAATCCGCCGAAATTCGCTACACTGTAAGTGTTCTGTGTTTGGCGCCAAAGGAGGGTCAATGAAGAATAAAGTCCAACTCATCACCTACGCCGACAGGCTCGGTGACGGCACCATCGCATCCCTGACCGATGTGCTGCGCACCCGCTTCAACGGCGTGTACGAAGGCGTGCACATACTGCCGTTCTTCACCCCGTTCGACGGTGCCGACGCCGGCTTCGACCCGGTGGACCACACCAAGGTCGACCCGCGTCTGGGCACGTGGGACGACATCGCCGAACTGTCCAAGACCCACGACATCATGGTCGACACCATCGTCAACCACATGTCCTGGGAATCCAAGCAATTCCAAGACGTCATGAAGCGCGGCGAAGACAGCCCCTACTACCCGATGTTCCTCACCATGTCGAGCGTCTTCCCCGACGGAGCCACCGAAGAGGACCTCGCCGGCATCTACCGTCCGCGTCCGGGCCTGCCGTTCACCCACTACACGTGGGGCGGCAAGACCCGTCTCGTGTGGACCACCTTCACCCCGCAGCAGGTCGATATCGACACCGACTCCAAGGAAGGCTGGGATTACCTGCTGTCCATCCTTGACCAGCTGTCGCGCAGCCACGTGAGCTACATCCGCCTCGACGCGGTCGGCTACGGCGCCAAGCAGGCCAAGACCAGCTGCTTCATGACCCCCAAGACCTTCGACCTCATCGGCCGCATCAAGGCGGAAGCCGAATCCCGCGGGCTCGAAACGCTGATCGAAGTGCACTCGTACTACAAGAAGCAGGTCGCCATCGCCAGCAAGGTCGATCGCGTCTACGACTTCGCGATCCCGGGCCTGCTGCTCCACGCGCTGACCACCGGTAAAACCGAGCCGATCGCCCACTGGGTTGACGTGCGTCCGAACAACGCGGTCACCGTGCTCGATACGCATGACGGCATCGGTGTCATCGACATCGGTTCCGATCAGCTCGACCGCAGCCTCAAGGGCCTCGTGCCCGATGAGGAGGTCGATCAGCTCGTCGAAACCATCCACGAGAACACCCACGGCGAATCCCGCGCCGCGACCGGTGCCGCCGCCAGCAACCTCGACCTCTATCAGGTCAATTCCACGTATTATTCGGCGCTCGGCTGCAACGACCAGCATTACCTCGCCGCGCGTGCCGTGCAGTTCTTCCTGCCCGGCGTGCCGCAGGTGTACTATGTCGGCGCGCTCGCCGGCGCGAACGACATGGAGCTGCTGCATCGCACGAATGTCGGCCGCGACATCAACCGGCACTACTATTCCGTAGAGGAGATCGACCGTAATCTCGAACGTCCGGTCGTCAAGGCGCTGAACGCCTTGTGCCGTTTGCGCAACCAGCTTGACGCATTCGACGGCGAGTTCACCTTCAGTCATGAGGGCGATACGCTGACCTTCGATTGGAAGGGCGAGACCACGTCGGCGAGCCTCACGTTCGAACCGAAACGCGGCCTGGGTGTTGACAACCAGGCTTCCGTGTGCTCACTGCGCTGGTCGGATGCGGCCGGCGAGCATGAAACCGACGACCTGCTGGCAAACCCGCCGATGGTCGCCTGAAACGATTGACTGCCGCTGCCGACCCTGAATGGGCTGGTGGCGGCAGTCACATAACAAGTCACATAACAAGCCGCATAGCGAAGGCATTGCAAGGCATAACAAAGGGGATTTGACATGACCGACAATGAGACCGGCGGTGCTGCCGGCAAGAAGCCTGGCAACGGGTATGTCCGACCAGGTATCGATGACCGTCCTGACTTGGACAAGGCGTTGACGCCGGAACAGAAAATCGCGGTGAGCCGTCTCGCCGTTCCGCTTCCGACGCAGCCGAAAGGCGAAGATTCCGCGGCGTCCGTAGGCGTGCAGGAAACGCGCATGGGCGCTGAAAGCGGTACGCCAGTCGCTGCGATGGCGAATTCTGTGGATGCGGCGGTGCTCGATCCGAATTCCGCATTCAACGATATGCGCGACCCGATGGTCAGCGCTGATGGGCATCGGCCGTCCAAGAGCGAAATCGTGAGGCTTGGCGTCGGTTTCACGCTGAGTGCCGTGGTGTGCGCCATCCCGTGGGTCGCGTTGAGCACGGTGATTCTGCCGCAAGTGTTGCAGAACATCAATCCTGCCACCAAGGAATCCATGCTCGGCACCATCAACGCGGTCGGTTCCATTGTCGCGCTGCTGGCGAACGTGATTTTCGGCACGCTGTCTGATATGACGCGCAGCCGTTTTGGCAAGCGCACCCCGTGGATTGTGGTCGGCGGCCTGATCGCCGGTCTGTCTGTCGGTCTGATCGCGATTTCGCAGCATAGCTTCCCCACGATTCTTGTACTGTGGTGCATGGCCCAGCTGGGATACAACGTCATGCTCGCCCCGTTCGTGGCGACCATGTCCGATCGTGTGCCGGACAAGGTTCGTGGCACCATTTCCGGCTTCTATGGTGCGGGTATCGCTACCGGTCAAACGCTTGGCAATGTGGTCGGCGCGCGTTTGAACGACCATGGCGCTTCCGGCGTTACGCTCGGCTGGCTGATTGGTGCTGCGGCGTTCGCGTTGATCGGCATCATCACGGTTATTGTCTGGCCGCGGGAGAAGTCCAACGTGAACGAGAAGCGTGAGAATATCACGGTGAAGTCCGTGCTCATGAACTTCCGTCCGCCGCGTCACGCGCCTGACTTCTACTTCGCGCTGGTGGGCCGCACCCTGATGATGGGCGGCTACTGGATGATCAACGGCTATCTGTTCTACATTTCGCAGGATTACATTTTCGCCGGGCAGCCTAAGGCGAAGGATTCCGCGAATGCGTTGATTGCCGTGATGGGCGTGATCACGCTGGTGGTTTCGCTGATTGCAGCGCTGACCGCCGGTCCGATTACCGATAAGATCGGCCGTCGCAAGCTGCCGGTCGCGCTGGCCAGCTGCCTGTTCGCTGTCGGTATTGTGATGCCGCTGGCGATGCCGAGTCGCGTCGGCATGCTGCTGTTTGCTGCGATCGCAGGCTTGGGGTACGGCGTGTACAATGCCATCGATCAGGCGCTGAACGTTTCCGTGTTGCCGAACCCTGACGAAGCGGGCAAAGATTTGGGCATTTTGAACCTTGCGAATACGCTGTCCACGGTGATTGGCTCGGTGCTCACGTCGACGATCATCAGCATTTCCAAGGGCATGCATCATGTAACGGCTACCCCGCCATCCGCCTATCGCGTGGTGTTCATCGTCGCCATCGTGATTGTGCTGGTCGCCGCCTACCTAATCATGCGCATCAAGAAAGTGAAGTGACGCCGCGGGCGGTTTGCCCTGCGCAAGTGCGTGTGGCTCGACGGCGGTGGCGGATTTTAAACGTTCGGTTGTGCGGGCAGCGCGCTTTGTGCTAGTGCGTGTGGCTGCGCCGTCTCGCAAAGCCTCGCAACGCCTGAGCGTGTGTGATGCGCGCGATGGATGCGATGTGCCGGCCGGGTGCCTGTTCCCCCTCATTGCGGGGCGAAACAGGTGTCCGGCCGCTTGCGTTTTCGCACTGGCTGTGCAGGTGAAGGCATCCCGGCACGCCTGCGACCGCAGCCCCCTCCGATTTGGCGAGATATTCAGATTGGATTCTGAAAAACTCTCGGATTCGCCCTTCTGTCGCGAGATATTGAGAGATTTTTCTGAATATCTCGCGTCTGGACATGTTTTCGCGAGATTTTCAGATTCTGGCGAGTCCTCACAGCGATGGCGGATTCTTGAGAACCGCGGAATATCAACGATGTGATGGCGCCTCATTCGTGCGGGCTGGCCCATAGAATCTCAATAAATCTCGGATTTGCGTTCCCGTCGGAGTTTTTCAGAGTTTTTTCTGAAAATCTCGCTGATTTCGACGTTTCGCTGAGATATTGAGATTGCGCATTGAGAACTGAAGGCCGGCAGAATCGATTCACAGGTTCATCTGCCCCTGTCTCATGCCGGTCGTGCAGGTGCGTGACGGCCAATCGTGGTGGCGTGCAATTGCGGCGCCACCCGTCGCTGATGCGGGCCCATATCGTGGTGCGTGCAATTGTGGCAGTCTCGTTCATCCTCACACAAACCGGTTACGCTGACGGTCGGCTCCGCGTAACCGGTTTGTAAGGCGGGCGCGATCTATGACGATTCGTGGCGAAATCAGGTCTGAGCATGTTGATGATTTGGCTGCTGCGGGAGTTTGCACGGATTCCTTCATCGCGTGGAAGAACTCCCCGGGCGCGTGTCAATCGTTCATTGCTGCGGATTGGCCTCTGATTGAGAGCGTTGGAGATCCGTGGTCGCCCGCATGCCGACGGAATCGGTTGTGGAAGATTATCGCGTTTACGTCGATTTGACGCTAAACTCCCGGCGGCCTGATTTTGCGAACCGCATGATTTCAACGATTTCGTTGGGAGTTCTTGCGGGGCTTGCCTCAATTTCACTGTTCTCCCGGGAGTTTATCGTGTTCGCGTTGATTTGATGCTAAACTCCCGGCGGCCTGATTTTGTGAACCGCATGATTTCAACGATTTCGTTGGGAGTTCTTGCGGGGCTTGCCTCAATCTCACTGTTCTCCCGGGAGATTATGCCCATGCCAATCAATTCGTCGCGATTTCCCGTGCCCGACCGTTTCTACTACCTTCGGCCGCATCCACATCCGCAGCCGACTGTATCCGACCTCACCCCATCCAACCCCACTTACCCCACCAACACCCTGACACCTATCGAAGTCAAACGTTCAACCCGTTGATATTACAGCCTTCCCGACATGTCCACATAGTGGACATCGCCTCCTTGTGGCGGGCGAACCCTCCTATGGTTACAAACCAGTTGGGAACACATCCCAAAGAGAACCGAAAGGAGGACGCCACGATGAACGGTCTGCTGTTGCTGCGAGTTTCCGCACGAATTATTAGCCCGTCTTCGTTGGCGGACTGATTCGGTACATGCTGAGCCCCGCTGACGAATGCGGGGCCGGATAAATCATTCGCCCTGCATACATCGCGGGGCTTTTTTGTTGCGCTGCACATCCCACAAGGACAAACACAGATTCGCAACCAGCATCCAGCTCAGAACATAACAGATGGAATCGTGTCGCACGCGAACAACGTCGGCACATCCAGGAGCAATCCAGGAGCAATCATGACAGCAGTCGAACAGACGACTGGCCTTCAACAGGCCGCCGGCAAAGTGGAACAGATGACGCGCGATTCGGTTCGCACCGTCATTGCCGCTTCCATGGTCGGCACAGCCATCGAGTTCTATGACTTCTACGCATACGGCACCGCCGCTGCGAACTATTTCCCGAAGGTGTTCTTCAGCGACACGACCAACCCGACGGTCGCGCTGCTGATGTCGCTGCTCACCTTCTCCATCGCCTTCATCGCCCGCCCGGTCGGCTCCCTGATTTTCGGCCATTTCGGCGATCGCATGGGTCGCAAGACCACGCTGGTTGTGTCCCTGCTGACGATGGGTATCGCCACCTTCCTGATTGGCTGCCTGCCGACCTATGACATGTGGGGCATCGCAGCGGTCGCGCTGCTGTGCCTGTGCCGCTTCGTCCAGGGCATCGGCCTGGGTGGCGAATGGTCCGGCGCCGCGCTGGTGGCGACCGAGAACGCGCCTGAAGGCAAGCGCGCCCTGTACGGCTCCTTCCCGGAGTTGGGCGCCCCGATCGGCTTCTTCCTGTCGAACGGCACGTACTTCCTGCTCGAAAGCTTCAACGATAACGCCGCGATGGTCTCTTGGGGCTGGCGCGTGCCGTTCCTGCTGTCGAGCGTGCTGGTGATCGTCGGTCTTGTCGTGCGCGTTCAGATGGAGGAGACTCCGGTCTTCCGTCTCGCCCAGCAGCAGCACAAGGTGGTCAAGTCCCCGCTGACTGAGGTGTTCCGTAAGAGCTGGCGTCAGGTGATCCAGGCGACCTTCATCGTCGCTGTGACTTACACGCTGTTCTATACGCTGGCCACTTGGTCGCTCGCTTGGGGCACGAAGACTGTCGCTCAGGGTGGCGGCGGCCTCGGCTTTACGAACCGCGAGTATCTGCTCATGCTGATGATCGCCATCTGCGTGTTCGCGCTGTTCATCGTGCTGTCCTGCGTGTATGCGGATCGTATCGGCCGTCGTCGCGTGCTCGTGTTCTCCTCGGTCGCGCTGGTGGTGTTCGCGCTGGTGTTCCCGTACCTGCTCATGGGTCATCGCAACTTCTTCCAGGTTGAGCTGTTCCTGTGCGTCGGCTTCGCTCTGATGGGCATCGCGTTCGGCCCGATCGGCGCGTTCCTGCCTGAGCTGTTCGATGCGAACGTGCGCTACTCGGGTTCCGGCATCGGCTACAATCTCGCCGCGATTGTGGGTGCCGCGTTCGTTCCGACGATCGCCACCTGGCTGTCCCATCATTGGGGCGTGCGTTCGGTCGGCCTGTATCTCGGCGTGATGGCTGTGTGCTGCCTGGTTGCGGTGCTCAGCTGCCGTGAGACGAAGGACACCGATTTCACCAAGTGATGTCGGCGCGTGGAGCCGGCGGTTGCGGTCGCGGCTTTCGGCAGGCGGGCAGCGGATTGCCGGCTCCCCGTCATGGGCGTCCTCGCGGATTGCACGCTTCGGCGTCTGTCCGCAGTCAATACCTGAGATATCTGAATATTGATATCTGACCATACATAACTGAATACGTAAGTGCATAACGACATAACTGAATATCGATTCCACTTTGGATTTTGGCGCGATTCCGAGGCGTGGCGGTTGGTTTTCCGCCCGCCGCGTCCCGGTTCCGCACTACGGTCCGGAGACCAACTACCCATGTGCTTGATGGCTTGCGAAAAAGTTTTGCCGAGATGTTCAACTAGTGGAACGCGTTCGATACAGGACACCGGTTCTAGTATGATGGGCATCAATTAAGGACAAAATCCTTTTTGCAGAAGTTACAAGCAAAGTGCCGGTATCAAGCCGGCAAGGGATTTTCCCAAAACAAGGAGTGCTACATATGGCAGCAACTATCTGGTATGAGAAGGATGCGGATCTCTCCGTGCTCAATGGCAAGAAGGTCGCCATTCTCGGTTACGGCTCCCAGGGTCACGCCCACGCGCTGAACCTGCGCGATTCCGGCGTTGACGTCGTCGTCGGCCTGCGCCCGACCTCCAAGTCCGTGGATTACGCCAAGGAGCAGGGCCTCGAGGTCAAGTCCGTGCCGGAAGCGGTCGCCGAAGCTGACATCGTCATGATCCTGCTGCCTGATCAGTACCAGGCCAAGGTTTACAAGGAGCAGATTGAGCCGAACCTGAAGCCGGGCGCTGCACTGGCCTTCGCTCACGGCTTCAACATCCACTACGGCTACATCAAGCCGACCGAGGATCACCCGGTGTTCATGGTCGCCCCGAAGGGCCCGGGCCACATCGTCCGTCGTGAGTACACCAACGGCCGTGGCGTCCCGGTGGTTGTGGCTGTCGAGCAGGATCCTCGCGGCGACGGCTGGGATATCACCCTGGCTTATGCGAAGGCCCTCGGCGCTCTGCGCGCTGGCGCCATCAAGACCACCTTCAAGGAAGAGACCGAGACCGATCTGTTCGGCGAGCAGGATGTCCTCATGGGCGGCATCAACCACCTGTGCGACATGGGCTTCGACGTGCTGACCGAGGCTGGCTATCAGCCGGAGATCGCCTACTTCGAGGTGTTCCACGAGCTGAAGATGCTTGTCGACCTGGCTAACGAGGGTGGCCTGAACAAGGCTCGTTGGTCCTGCTCTGACACCGCTCAGTACGGCGACTACACCTCCACCGTGATCAACGAGGAGACCAAGAAGCGCATGCAGTATCAGCTCAAGCGCATCCAGGACGGCTCCTTCGCCAAGGAGTTCATGGATGACCAGGCTGCTGGCGCCCCGAAGTTCAAGAAGCTGCAGGAAGAGTACTCTCACCCGCACCTCGAGACCGTCGGCCCGAAGCTTCGCGCTATGTTCTCCTGGAACAACCAGAAGGACGCTGACGCTGATGTGGCTGAGTCCTTCAACGGCAAGATCGCTCGTACCCAGGTGCAGTGATTGCGGGCGGCGCTTCGGCGGCTGAGCCAGTGGCCGGCTAGCCGAGGTCCCGCATAGCGTTTGAAAGAGACCGTCGTCCGGTTCGTCCGGCCGGCGGTCTTTTTGTATCTCCTCCCAAACTGGTGACGCTGGGGAGGTTGTTAGCGTAGCTGGTTTGTGTCTCTTCCCAAACTGGTGACGCAAACCAAGGTCCTAGCGTAGCTGGTTTGTGATGGACGAGGCTGGGCTACACGCATGCACGCGTGCGCACTTCAACCTTCTACCGACGCTGAGTGGGGTCTGAGCGTCGGCAGAAACAGAGCGGTGACCTTCTACCGACACTGACAGGCATCTCAGCGTCGGCAGAAGCAGGGACAGCGGGGCGGCATAACCGGTGGGGTCGGGAGTCGGCCCACCGTCCACGCGTTCAGGCGGTTGAGGGCGGTTGTCCCGCTGGATGTGTGGGATTCGGCGTGCAGGGAGTTGGGTGTGCGGGGCCGGGTATGCGGGAAGTCGGGTGCGGATAGCTTGCCGATATGGCCAGCGCGGGAGAAGTCGGCTGATTTTCGATTCACAGCGAAACCTCCCATATCGGGTGCGGGAGATTAGGCACAAATCAGGAATTCGCCGATAATCTCCCAAACAAAACGTTGAAATTCTGCGATTCACAAAATCCGGTCTTGGAGCCGCAGTTGGGAGAACGCTGCCGGATTCGTGTATCCGCTCTAAACTCCAGCGGAAATCCGGGAGTTTACCCGCGTGGAGGCAATCCGCATGCGTCCTCCCGACGGCTCCTGCCGTCCGAGACCCACCCACGGCCCAAGGTAACAGGGCATTCGGTGTCATCGAGGGAGAACTCGCGCAGATGGTTATCTGGGGCGATAAGTCCCGCTTCACGGCGCGGCTGCATCGCTTTGCGACACGACTGCACCGCTTCACGGCATGATTGACATTGCTCCGCGACACGATTGCCAAAACAACCCCGAATCGCAGACACTCGTCGCGTTCCGAGTACACCGGAAAAGGGTTGACGCGTCCGAAGGAAAAGGGGAACAACCCTCGGACGCGCCAAGTCTCGGCTTGCGATACGTCGGCGCGGAAGGGGATGCCTGGCAGCCCGTCGGCATTGCGCACGAGCGCAGGACCCCAGCTTTTCCACGCATACCGGATTGCGACGGGTTGCGGCACATCTGTGCTGAAGACGCGGATTACGCCGTCGCCTTCGCCGGCCGTGTCGCCCGTCGTGCCGCCCGTCGCGCTATCCGCCGTAACCGGTTCGCTGAAGAGACCGGTCTTGCCGCCGTGTACTGCTCAATCATGCCCTTGGCGCTGCTGCACGAATCACCGCGAAGCGCCGATTCACTTCCCTTTGTATTATATTTTTGTGTATCAGTTTTCATCAAGGAAAGAACCAATCATGTCAGCGCTTCCCGAGGAACAACCCCCTGCACAGTCCCATGACGAATCGGACATAAAAGCAGTAAAAGCTTTCCTGAGCTCACTGAAATTATCCGAAAAAAAGGAGACTACGAAAAAAGCAATAAAAAACCTCGATTCAGATGTAGCTAAAGAGGAACCAGATATAGCCAATATCCGGTCTGCGATCATAGTTGTTATAATATCGGCCGTCCTGCTCGTCGTGGGGTTCGTACTGAAGACTTTTAGCGGTGGACCGGGGTCGGCAACTTCCTGGCTTGTTCTTGTAAGCACAGGATTGGCAACAGTGGTCCCGGCGTACTTCGGTTGGAAGTGCAAGAAATATCTGGCAATGGTCCAATTCAAAATCGATGCGCTCGATATCTGGGAAAAGTATCACGAAGTCAAAGATGACGGGAAAGAAGCGATGAGAAATCTAAGAACGGCCTATCTACTCAAGAAGTCATATATCAATACCATAACGTGGGGGTTAAGCGGAGTAACCATAGTGGCTGCTCTAATTTCAATAGTAGTCGCCAACGTATAGTAAACGACCGTTTTCTACACAATTCCACGGCCCGCTGATCCGGACCGTGTTTCATGCCGAAACGTGTATAGAAACCCGTCTAAAAATCAATGTTTAGAAACCTTACGTTATTGATGGGTTTCTATACAGGTGTCATGTGATTCTGATTGCTAGTGGAGTTTGATTCCGTACATGTTTACTTGACGGTCATAGCGCAGGGAGTCTGTGAGTTTGGCCATATCGCAGCCCAGATGCTTGGCTATCCATACGCGCATGAGGAGTATCCCCTCGTTGAGGTGCTTTAGGAGTTGTTCCCCTTCCGGCTGTGTGTGGCCTCTTCCGGCGTGTTTGATGTCTTTATACAGCTCGTTGGTTTCTTTCTTCCATGTTTCTGGATAGGAGAGAGGGATTGCCGCATCACTATTGGTGTCATCGATGATCGTTTTAATGTAATTTTCGAAGCTCTGTTCCCTTTTATGGTCGCTGCCATTGTTGTGGATGAAGTATCCGATTTTTTCAAACGCTGTGCACATCATGAGATAGTGGGTTTCAAGTGCGATGTGGACGCAGTTTTCGATTGGCTGCTTTACCTTCTGAGGTTTCGCGGGCTCGTTGGATTGGAAGAGCGAAACGAAGAACGATTGGAATTGCTCAAGTGGTAAAGGCAAGATGTCGAGCCGTTGCTTGGCGTCGTCCTTCGTGTACCAGATGCCGTGCCGGAAGGTCTCTGCGGTGTTGGTATCGATTTTTATTGCGACGAACAGTCCATACACGGGAATGTTCTTTTCCCCGTATTTCAGCACGGCATCGGATACATGGCGCCGGGCGGGCTCTCCCTCCATGGCTTCTTGGCGCGATGATCTAGACATGGTGACCTCGGTCAGAATGGTGAAGTCCTGGTATTCCCAATACAGGTCGCCTTGTCCGCCGCCGGCTGTGGAAACCGGCAGGAAATCGGAGTCCAGACGGAAACCTCGTACCTCGCTGGGATGATTGGTTAGTGCTCCCATGGCCAATGCGGCGCGCCACAGCGTCCATTCGAGGTAAATGGGCGTCTCTTCCTTCGGCACCTCGATGCCGTTGTCCTCGATGCCGTTGTCCTCGTCGTCGTTGTCGATCTTTTTCCCTCCGCCATCGATGAGCAGGGACATGTAGTCGGAGATCTCCTGCCACTGGTTGCTTTGCTCGGAGGCGTATTTCAGCTCGTCGGTGTCCATCCAGAGCTTTTCGAGGTATTGGCGGGCTATGTTGATCTCTGCGACCGTGTTCAGCGGTCGGTCGCTCAGGTCATAGAGGATGTGGTTCGCCTTCAGCTGGGACTCCATGTTAGAGAGCAAGGCTTTGGCAGTGTCGAGGTTATCGGTCGGCAGCGCCGCTCCATTGCATAGCTCCCTGTACACGTCCATGATCGGGCGACGGGTGGCGGTGTCCTTCGCTAGTTGTTCGGCAAGCAAGTGCTTCGCCGGGACGATGATGAGGCCTCGTCCTTTGCGCTGCACCACGCCGCTAATGCGGAGATAACGCATGTTCACGTCGCCGTAGTCGGTGAAGTTTTGTTCTCGTGGGAATAATCTTCGCCGCCGCGAATGTGTTGCGCAGCGCCAACGATCTGAAGCGGTAGCCGAATCGCACTCATCGCGCCGGTACGCCCTTGCGGAATCAGGATTTCCTGGTTTGCAGCCCGGGGGTGCCGGCGCGACATCCTATTCGCGGTCGTGCGTCGCGCGGTTGTACGTCGTACGTCGTGTGGTCGTGCGCGCGGTCGAATATGCGGCTGCGGCATCACCTACGGCGGATGGTAACGATATCATCGTTGTCTTTCAAGATATGAGCGCTGGGAAACCTTTGGGTTGCGCCGCTGTAAGATGAAGGGGTTAACATGCAGATAAACGTATGGACTGAAGGGTGAAAGCCATGGGCAGTGGAAAGTCGAAGGTGACTATCACCGATGTGGCAAGAGCCGCAGGGGTTTCCAGCAGCGCGGTATCCTACGCCCTCAACGGCAAGCCCGGCGTCTCCGAACAAACGCGTAAAAAGGTGCTGGAAATCGCCGATTCGATGGGTTGGAAGCCAAACAGCGCCGCCAAAGCCTTGTCCGTGGCGCATACGCACACCATTGGCGTGGTCCTGAACGCAAGCAGCACCTTGCTCGGCGTGGAGCCCTACTTCATGGAGCTGTTCTCCAGCGTTGGTGTGGAACTCGAGAAGGAAGACTACTCCCTGCTGCTGCGCTTCGCGCATGATGACGACGAGGCGCTTCGCGTACACCGCAATTGGATTGCCGCCGGCAGCGTGGACGCGGTGATGATTTTCAACGTCGAAATCGGAGACCGTCGCGTCGAGCTGTATCGGCAGCATCCTGAAGTGCCGGTGCTGGTATTCTCCGATGCATCCGTATCCGGCGGCCTGACGACCATCAGCAGCAACGACGCCGATGGGACCCGCCAAATCGTCAAATACCTGCATGATTTGGGGCATACTCATATCGCGCGCGTCGCCGGTCCTGAACGATTCGGTCACACGTATCTGCGTGATCGGGTCTTCAGTGAGGAAACCGCGAAATATGACATGCGGTATGACTGCCTGCACGCTGACTACACGCCGCAGGAAGG
Organism: Bifidobacterium sp. LCP19S3_E9; assembly: GCF_052121135.1. Classification (NCBI taxonomy): domain Bacteria; kingdom Bacillati; phylum Actinomycetota; class Actinomycetes; order Bifidobacteriales; family Bifidobacteriaceae; genus Bifidobacterium; species Bifidobacterium sp. LCP19S3_E9. Next base: position 87,441 of record NZ_JBQKEV010000003.1, read on the forward strand.
CCGCGATTGCACGAAACGGTTGCTGACATTGCCGCAAACGCCTACGGCGATTGTGTACGACAACGATGTGATGACGATCGAAGGCCTGCATGTGGCGTCCGCCAAGGGAATCAACGTGCCTGAAGATCTGTCGCTTATTTCGTGGGACGATTCCTACCTGTGCACGGTCACCGAACCGCGACTGACCGCGCTCGCCCGCAATATTCCTGCGCTCGGCGGGCAGGTCGTTTCGATGCTGTATGCGTTGATCGACGGCGAATCCGTCGCCAACCAGTTCGAGCCCGGATATCGGCTCATCACCCGCGAATCAACCGCCGTGCCCCGCGCTGAGTGAGGCGGAGTAGCCAGGCCTCGGGTGATTTGTGGTGTGTCTCCGGGTTGTAGGGCATTGTGGGCGTGTCCCCGGGCTTTTCTTCCACAAACTGTCTACGCTGGGGAGACTGTTTGCGTAGCTAGTTTGTGAAGGGGTGGGAGGTTGGTGATGGCGCGCTGAGAGGGTTGTGCGCCTCATCCGCGGTGACGTGCGGGTCATCGAATACGCTTTGGCGCCGCATAACCTCGACATCAAGCCAAGCGCTGCACCCGGCAAACAGCAGTCCCCAGAAGAATCCGACGAAGGACAATCCTCCGGGCACCCATACGGCGACAGCCACAGGTATCGCCATCAGCGCGACGATGATGAGGGCCGGCAGAGGGTTCCTTGGACTTGATGCAGCCGGTTCCGGCACCGTGTGGTCTTCAGTGTTTTTCAGTATCGTCTTCAGCGCTGCATCGTCCTCTTGGCACTCCATTTTCGTCCCGAATGTCATCTTCAGCTATGGCGATTTCGCTTGAATTCCAACCATCCTTGCGTCCGCGTGATAGCCTAAATCCATGACACTAGACAATGCGGGATATTCTGTCCGTTTCCCTGGCGCGGATGCGCCTGCGATGATGCAGCCCGTCACGCCGACGCCGACTACGCCAATCGCTCAGCCCGCGCTACCTGTGCAGTCAGCGCAACCTGTGCAATCAACGCAACCCGGTATCACGACATCGTCTGTGCAAGCCGTACCGCCTGTTCAGCCCGCGCGGCCTATGCAACCTGTGCCTCCCAACCCCGCCGCCGCAGTATCCATCCGCGGCCTGCTGAAGCGCTTCGGTGACAAAGTCGCCGTCAACGGTCTGTCGCTTGATATTCCCGTCGGCTCCTTCTACGGTCTGGTCGGCCCCAATGGCGCCGGCAAAACCACCACGCTCAACATGGTCACCGGCCTGCTTCGCCCGGATGGCGGTATCGCCACGATTCTCGGGCGGGATGTGTGGAGCGACGTGAACGCAGTCAAGCGCACCATCGGCGTCATGCCGCAGCCTGATGAGATTTTTAACCGTCTCACCGGCATGCAGCTGTTGGTCTACTGCGGTATGTTGCGCGGCATGCCTCGTGTTCAAGCGCTTCAGCGAGCTGGAGACCTGCTTACCGCCTTCGACCTGTCCAATGCCGCCAACGTCATGGTCGCCGACTATTCAGCGGGAATGACTAAGAAGATCTGCCTCGCATGCGCCATGATTCACAGCCCCCGCATTCTGGTGCTCGACGAACCGTTTGAATCGGTTGATCCGGTCTCCAGTGCCAATCTCAAGGACATCCTCATCGAATACGTGTCCACAGGCGGCACGGTGATCATCTCCTCGCATGTGATGGCGCTTGTCGAGAAAATGTGCACGCATGTCGCGGTCATCAATCGAGGCGTGGTATGCGCGGCCGGAACCATCAGCCAAGTGGCCGCCGGCGAGGATCTCGAAGAGCGGTTCCTGCAATTGGTCGGCGGCAGGCATGGCGCCGCGCATATCGCGTGGTTGGATGGAGGAGCGCAATGACCGCTCCCGTTCCGGCCCCGGCTTCCGTTCCGTCTCCCGCTCCCGCGCCGGTTCCTGCCCCCGGCGCACCAGCTGTTCCCACCTTCGGCGCGCCCGCTCCCGGAGCCGCTCCTCTTCAAGCGCCCGCTCCCGCCTCTGCCTCCGCCCCCGCCTCCGGCGCTCCCAAGGCGGCCGTCACGCTCATCCGCCTGCGCTGGGTCCTCACCTTCGCCTCGCTCAAGCATTCCCCGCAACGCATCATCGCCGCCATCGTGTCGCTGATTGTTGCCATCTGCCTGATTGTGGGCGCCGCCGTCACCGCGTTGAGATTCGGCGACGATGTCATGCCCGCCGCCACCCACGCCGGCGACCTGCTCAACACAATCGTGGTGCTGGGCGGGGCCGTCGCCATGCTGGGCGTCCTGCTGCTCCAACTCATGTACGTCGGTCAGGCAAGCGCCATGGATCCGCAGAAATTCAAACTGTTCGGCATCGATGACGGCAGGCTGACGCGTGGATTGTTCGCTGCCGGTATGTGTGGATTGCCGGCGATCTGCGGTATGCTCACCCTGTTTGCGTTCGCGCCGATATACCGGGGGACGAGCGCGTTGATGGTGGTTGTGGCCGTGCTGTCGGCTCCAGTGACGGTCGCCGTGCTTCTGGCCATGTCGAAGGCGATGATTTCGCTGTTTTCCGTGCTCGCGGATTCGCGGCGCACCCGCAGCTGGCTGTACATCCTGAGTATGCCGTTGTGCTTCTTCGCGTTCCAGCTGCCGAATATCCTGATGAGCTCCGGCGTCAAGGAAGTCACCTACGCAAAATATGCGGTGGTCGCCGCCTGGACGCCATTCGGAGCGGCGTTCCAGCTGCCCTTCGACGCGGGGCAGGGGCGTTGGGGTCTGATTGCGGCGCGTCTGGCAATTATCGCCGTCACCTGTTGGATATGCTATCGGGCGTGCCTGTGGTGTTTGCACAGGGAACGCACGGTCGGCGGCCGGTCTACGACGGCGCAAGTGCAGCGCGGCATCGGCATGTTCGCTCGTGTTCCCGACAGTGTGCCCGGCGCGATTTCCGCGCGTTTGGCGACGTATCTGCGTCGGGATCCCAGACAGCTGGTCATGTACGCGGCGCCTGTGCTGGTGCTGGTGGCGATGCTGTTGCAACCGGAGGATACGCGGTATGCGGTTTGGTTCGCCGTCGCTACGGGCGGGCTGGTGCTTGCCGCGCTTGAGGGCAACGGTGTCGCATATGACGGGCTCGGGTTCACGCTTGAAGTGCTCAGCGGCGTGCGGGGGATTGACGACCGGCGTGGTCGCGTTCGCGTGCACGTGGCGATTATCCTCGTGTACTTGACGTTGCTTTCAATCGTGTGCGTGGCGGCGACCGGCGCGTGGACGCCGAAGACCGGACTGGACATGTCAGTGATGTTCTGGGCGTTGAGTGTGGGGCTCGGATTGTGCGCGGTCGGTGTGGCCGAGGTGATTTCACCGGTGTTCATGTATCCGATAGCCCCTGCGGATCGGCCGTTTTCCACGCCTCAGGGCCGTGCGGCCAGTCAGGCGCTGATTCCGCTGATTCATATGTTCGGGTCGATGATTGTGCTGTTGCCGACGGGGTTGGTTGCGATGGCGCTTGCGATGGCGGGTGTCAGCGATGCCGGTTTGCCGTGGTGTGTCGCGCTCGCCGCGCTGCTCAACGGTGTCGGCGTTCTCGCGCTGGGGACGTGGCTGGGTGGCATTGTGCTGGATGAGCGCCAACTGACGGTGCTTGACCACCTGCGTGATTTCGCGTCCCTCCAGTAAACCGCGGCCTGTCCTGTTATCGTCTCCCCACATACACGTCTCCCCACATACAAACTGGTTACGCTAGGACCGTCGTCAGCGTAACCAGTTTGTGTATTGTCGTCCGGAGCATCGGACCGCGGTGTTGTCCGGGGTGCCATACCCGGGTGTCATGCCGTGGTGCCGTTCCGGTGTGTATCCCTCTCAACCTTCTGCCGACGCTGACTGGCTCCTGAGCGTCGGTAGAAGCAGGCCGGAACCCCCGAAAACACAAACTGGTTACGCTGAGGGGATCCTTAGCGTAACCAGTTTGGGAAAGGGAACGGCAGTCTGGGGGACAGGCCGCTAAGGCTCACGATTGCTGCGTACTCACGCTTGCGTCGCACTCGCGCCGGCGGCATCGCCCTTGCGGGAGACGGTCAGCTGGTAGGCGATCAGCAGCACCGCGAGCCAAATCGGCCCAATCACCACGGCCACACGGTAGCTGGGGGAGAAGCACATGAGCACAACCACGAGCGCCATAAACGCGAGCACCAGCCACGGCGTGACCTTGGCGAGCGGCAGCTTGAAGTGAATCGCGTCAAGCGCGTCCTGCCCACTGCGTCCGGCGAGCTCGTTCGGTCCGTCACCCGCTGCGACGGCCTTGCGGAAGTGCATTTCGGTAAGCATGATCATTGACCAGTTGATCACTGCGGCGATCGTCGCGATGCTCATCAGGTAGTTGAACGCGAATTGCGGCCACAGGAACACCACCACCACAGCGATTACCGTGATCGCTGCCGAGGTCAGCACTGCCGCAGCCGGCACACCGCGCTTGTTCAGTCGGCCGAGATACGCGGGCGCGTTGCCTTGCTTCGCAAGCGAATACAGCATGCGCGAGTTCGAATACAGGCCAGAATTGTAGACGCTCATCACCGCGGTCAGGCACACGAAGTTGAGGATGCCGGCGGCCGCGTGCACGCCCACGGAATCGAAAATCTGCACGAACGGGCTTGACTTGCCGTCGATCGTATTCCACGGCACCACCGCCATGATCACGCCGAGCGCGGCGACATAGAAGACCAGGATGCGCCAGATAACGCCGTTCGTCGCCTTCGGAATGGTGGTGCGCGGATCCTCCGCCTCGCCTGCGGTCACGCCGATGAGCTCAGTGCCGCCGAAGCTGAACATGACCACGCACAGCGCCATTAGCAGGCCGGTCCACTGACCGTCTGACCCGCGGGACAGCAGACCGTGGGGCATGAATCCGCCACCTATTGTGAACCAGTTCGCGAAGGACGCCCGCACGCCGGACACGCCCGGAATCCCCATGATGATCACCGCAATGCCGCCGACAATCATCGCCAGAACCGCAGCGATCTTGATAATTGCGAACCAGAACTCAAACTCACCGAACTTCGAGACGCCCATCAGGTTCATCGCGGTGATCAGCACCAGGAAGAACGCCGCGGACGCCCATTGCGGAATCGCCGGGAACCAGTAGTTCACGAACGAGCCGACCACCGCAAGCTCGACCATCGACACGAGAATGTAGTTGAACCAGTAATTCCAGCCGGATATGAAACCAGCGCGCTTCGACCAGTAGCGGGTTGCGTAATAGCTGAACGCGCCGGCTCTCGGCTCTTCGACGCTCATCTCCGACATCGCGCGCACAATCAGGAAAATCGCGAGACCGCCGATCACGTACGCAAGCAGAATACTCGGCCCCGCAAGGCTGATCGATTCGCTCGACCCGTAAAACAGGCCAGTGCCGATGGCTCCACCCAGCGCAATGAGCTGGATATGGCGGTTTTTCAATGATTTGTGCAGACTTGGCTGGTTGTCGGTTGCTGCGGCGGTTGCAGTCGCGGCAGTCGCAGCGGTTGCGTCAGTTGTCTGCTGCTGTGCCGACGCCTCGCCATGCGTTTTCGCCTGCACTGGCTCAGTGTTCTTGATGCTCATGCTTTCCTCTCTGATTGCTCAGGTCGCGCGCCGGCAATCATCGGTGCGGCGCTGCGACGGTGATATTGTAGCGCGCAGACACGAGGCATCCCGCCGTCATCTCACGCGACGGTTGCGTTCGCGCCCGACCTGGCGCACAAAATCGCAGAAGCCATAGTCCTGCCGCCATATCTCACGTGGCGTCATCTCGTGTGACGGTTGCGTTCGCGCGGCGAAGCCTCTCCATGTGGTTCCGCCGAACTCTGCGCCATGGCGTGCAACACCGGCGGCAACGACTGCGTGTAAATCACGTGCGCAATCGCTTCAGGTGTGGCGGAAACCCCGTCATCCACCCACGACTGCACAAGCCCGAGCCCGCCGGTGATGCAGAACAGCAGTCGCATATTGGCGAGAATGGGGTCTGCCCCTTCGGACTGCGCGCGGGACTGCCAATTGCTGTAATCGAGAATGATGGAGATGAGCCTGCGTTGGAATTGCGGATCGGTTTTCAGGCTCAGCAGAATCTGGACGCGATCCTTGTTGTCCGCTGCGTATTGGCAAATACTGGTGATGACCGGCTCAAGATCGGCCCGCAGCGTGGTCTTGAACGCCGTGGCGATTGCGTGGTCCAGCCATGTGAGCGTCTCATTCTCGATATCCGTGACCAGATCCTGGATATTGTCGTAATAGCTGTAAAACGTTGAGCGGTTAATCCCGGCCCGCTGGCAAACCTCTTTCACGCTGATTGACTGCAACGGCTGGGTTTGCAACAGTTTGATGACGGTATCCTGCAGAACGTGACGAGTGAATCTTGTCCGAGCATTGTCTGTGCGTTCGCGTGGCATTGTGCCCCCCATGAGCGTTGCATCGGTCACACGTATTACTTACCTAGCTACCACTATCTGATTGAATACGCAAACGATGTTACAGTACGTGGCGCATCTCGTCTTAGGGCACAACGGCAATTTTCCGCCATCGCGACAATAATGGCGGTATGACCGTTGATCTTGTCTCGCTTACCATCATCATGCTCGTGGCGGTGCTGTGCCCAGTCATCGTGCAGCTCGTCCCCGGCAAACCCGTGCCGCAGACCGTGCTGTTGCTGCTCGCCGGGGCGTTGCTGGGGCCGCATATGTTCGGGGTGATTCAGGTCAGTGAATCGGTGCAGTTGCTCAGCGAGCTCGGTCTCGCGTTCCTGTTCCTGCTGGCCGGGTACGAGATCGACCCCAAGCAGTTGGGCGGGCATCAGGGCCGCGTGGGGTTGGCGACGTGGGCGGCGACATTCGTGCTTGCGTTCGCGGTGATTACCTTCGTGCCGTATTTCAAACGGCATGACATGACCGGAATGGCCGCGGTGATCACGCTCACCACGACCGCGCTCGGCACGCTAATGCCGATTCTCAAGGAACGCGGACTCGAAGGCACGCCGGTCGGCAACGCGGTGGTCGCCTACGGCACGTGGGGTGAGCTGTGCCCGGTGCTGATGATGGCGGTGTTGCTGTCCACGCGCTCGCAATGGCAGACTTTCCTCACCCTCGCCGTATTCGCCGTGATTTGCGCGATCGCGGCGCTTGTGCCAGCGAAGGCGCGCAAGGCGGGCAACCGGTTCTACAGGCTCGTGACCAAGCATTCGAACATTTCCGAGCAGGTACTCATGCGCCTGACTGTGCTGCTGCTCATCACGCTGGTGACGGTGTCCGCGATTTTCGACCTTGACGTGGTGTTGGGCGCGTTTGCCGCGGGATTCATTCTGCGATACGTGATTCCGGAAGGCTCGCAGACCTTGGAAACACGGCTTGACGGCATTTCGTACGGCTTCTTCATCCCGATTTTCTTCGTCGTTTCTGGCGCGGCGATTGATTTGAAGGCCGTCGGCGGCAATCCGGGATTGCTGATTGTGTTCATCGTCGTGCTGATGCTGATTCGCGCGGTGCCCGTGTATATCGCCATGTCCTTGGACCGCAAGGCGAACCCGATGTCCTCGCATCACCGTGTGACCGTCGCTGTGTATTGTGCGACCGCGCTGCCGTTGATTGTTGCGGTGACGACAGTCGCGGTTAAGGCGGGGACAATGCAGCAGATGACCGCGTCCACGCTGGTCGCCGCCGGTGCGGTGACGGTGTTCTTGATGCCGTTGCTCGCCGGGCTGACCTACCGCGTGGCGGATGTGCACCCGGTGACCGCGATCGGCGAGATTGCGCACGACCCGCACGATTACCGGCAGATTCTGCACGAACATATCGAGATGGCGCATCTGCTACGGCATGCGGAACGGATGGACGTGTTCGTCGCGCGCATGGATACGTTGCCGCCGGCTGCGAGTGCCGCGGATGCGAAACTGCGGGCGGAGTTGGTGCAACGCGCTGAGCGGGAGCGCGACCGGTGCTTGCGCGAGCTGGGCATCGACCCAGCGACCGCGCGGGAGTATCGGGAGGACACGGTGAAGCGCTGGCGGCAGGCGGCGAGCAAGCGGGCTGGTGGTGCTGCGAGTGCGGGTGGTACTGGTGACGCTGGCGCTGGTGACGCTGGTGCTTCCGGGGGTGCCGCCTGATCTGGCACTTTGTGAGTGGAACCACACACAACGCCCCTCGGCAGTGCCCGGAACCTTGGCCTGGGCCGTCTGGCCCGTCACTTTGTGAGTCAATCCTCACAAAGTCCAGTTGCCGTGTTTTCCACCCGTCCGTTGGACGATTGCCGCGTCTACCGCACCCCGCGTCCGCAACCCCGACCGCGCCTACCGCCCGTTCGGCGCGCGGCCGGTGGTTTCGCGCAGCACCAAGGTCGCCGGAACGAGCTCATGGGTCCGCTCCGGCGCCTCGCCTCGCAACAGCGCTAGGACCTTGCGGGCGGCCGCATTGCCGAGTGCGACCGGATTCTGGTGCAAGGTCGTCAGGTCAAGGGTGCGCGAGACTGGCGCGTCGTCGAAGCCCATGATGGAAAAGTCGCGTGGCGCCGCCAGATGCTGCCGTCGCAGCTCCTTGTACACCGCGGCCGTGAACTCGTCGGTCTCGCCCATGATGCCGGTCGGGTGCTGCTCACACGACAGCAGTCTCGCCACAATCCCGGCGGCGGTCGCGTCCAACATGGCAGGGGTCGTGTCGTGGTGATCGGCCCCGATCATCACGATGTCGTCATCGCCGTACGCGGCTTGGGCGGCGGCAGTCCGGAACGCGGCCACGCGCGTCGAGGTGCCATAGACCATGTCGTGGGGGATGTAGTCGTGCACGAAGGCGATGCGCCGATGGCCGAGCGACCGCAGCAGCTGCACGCCTGAGGTGATGGCGGCGGCGTTGTCGATGCCGATGGAGGCGTCGAATCCGGCGGTTGACGGCGAATTCAGCCCGACGACGGGCATGCCGAGCGCGGAAAGCTGGTCGTGCAGCGCGGTGTCGAATTCGAAGGATGTGATGATGATCGCGTCGGCGTTGCGGTCACGCGGCAGGTCGCGGAAGAAGCGGTCGAGCTGCTCGCGGTTGGTCACGAAAGCCGGGATGGTGTCGTAGCCTTCCGGAGCGAGGACATCGTAGACACCTTGCAGCACGGATGCGTTGAACCAGGTGTTCAACGGCCCGGAGACGAGCAGCAGCACGCGCATGGTCCGGCCGGAGGCGAGGGTTGACGCGCTTTTTGACAGGGTGAAGTTCAAGGCTTCCGCCGCCTGCTCGACTTTTGCCCGTGTCGCGGGGCTTACGTTCGCGCTGCCCCTGAGCGCGCGGGATACGGTGGCTTGCGATACGCCTGCCGCCGCCGCTACGTCGCTGATTGTCGCCCTTGCCATGGTGCTCCTTGCTTGTTGACCGCTTCCATCGTATCGAAACCGTTGGAACATATGGCAACACGCGGCGGAAATCAAAATATTTGTGCGGTCGTAATGAAAGCGCTATCATTATGTTGCAATACAACGACTTGTCAAGGGCGACGACGGCTCTCCAACTTCCCGGCAACACCCGCGACAAGACGCAAGAATCACGAGAAGTGTACGTTTCCGGCCAGTGAGGCCGGCGAAGGATGTAACCGCTGTCATCGTGGTGGTGCAACTGAGTCACACGCCCATCACCATGACCTAGCGTAGAAAGGAAAGCGCATGGCAGAACGCAAGTCCCCACAGTCTGCGCAAGAATCCACGGCATCGGATCGCGCCGCAGCGGCCTGGTGGCATCAGGCGGTGGTCTATCAGGTCTATCCGCGTTCGTTCAAGGACACCACCGGTTCCGGCCTTGGCGACATCGCCGGTGTTACCAGCCGCATCGGCTACCTCAAGCAGCTGGGCGTCGACGCGATTTGGCTCAGCCCCTTCTACCCGAGCCAGCTCGCCGACGGCGGGTATGATGTCGACGATTACCGCAACGTCGATCCGAAACTCGGCACCATGGACGATTTCGACAAACTCGCCAAAACCGCGCACGAGGCCGATATCAAGATCGTCGTCGATATCGTCCCCAACCATTCCTCCAACCTGCACCCCTGGTTCAAGGCCGCGCTTGCCGCTGGGCCAGGCTCGCCGGAACGCGACCGTTACATCTTCCGCGACGGCCGCGGCGAACATGGCGAACTGCCGCCCACTGACTGGGTGTCCCATTTCGGCGGCCCCGCGTGGACGCGCGTGCCCGACGGACAGTGGTATCTGCACCTGTTCACCGTGGAGCAGCCCGACTGGAACTGGAAGAACCCGGATGTGCGAGCTGACTTCATCAAAACCCTGCGTTTTTGGCTTGACCACGGCGCTGACGGCTTCCGTGTCGATGTTGCGCACGGCCTGTGCAAGGACCTCAACCGCGACAATCTCGACCAGTGGAGTGTCACCCCGCCAAGCCTGCCCGCCGACGGCAGTCATCCGCTGTACGATCGCGACGACGTGCATCAGATTTACCGCGAGTGGCGCAAGGTGTTCAACGAGTATGACCCGCCGGCATTCGCCGTGGCCGAGGCGTGGGTCAATCCTGCGCGGCAGTATCTGTACGCGTCCGACGACGAGCTCGGCCAGGTGTTCAACTTCGAGTTCGCGAAGAAGAACTGGGTGCGTGACGACATGCATCAGGCGATCGAGGAAGGTCTCGAGGCGGCGCGTCGTTCTGGCTCTACCGCCACGTGGGTGATGAGTAATCACGATGTTCCGCGTCACGCCAGCCGTTACGCACTGCCGCAAGTGCCGAGCACGCGGCATCATCAGTTGGCGCATGATTGGCTGCTGCGTGACGGCACCAGCTATCACGAGGATCGCGAAGTCGGCACGCGCCGCGCCCGGGCCGCGATTTTGATGGAGCTTGCGTTGCCCGGTTCGGCGTACCTGTACCAGGGCGAAGAGCTCGGCCTGTTCGAGGTCGCTGATATTCCGTGGGACAAGCTCGAGGATCCGACCGCGCGCAATAGCGAGCGTGCGGCCAAGGACAAGGGACGCGACGGGTGCCGCGTCCCCCTGCCGTGGGTCGCCGCCGACGGGGTCGAGGGGTCGTTCGGCTTCTCGCCTCGCGTGAAATCCGTGGGCGCTGGCGTTTCCGCCGATCAGGCCGGGCAGCCGTCGGAGCCGGCGCACCTGCCACAGCCCGCATGGTTCGCTGATTTCGCCGCCGACCGTGAGAGCGCGCAGCCGGAGTCGATGTTAAACCTGTACCGCAGGGCGTTGGCGTTGCGCCATGAGCTGATGCCGGCCGACACAACGTTGACTTGGCTGGATGAAGACCGCCCGTCTGATGTGCCGGATGGCGCTGACGGTCAGCACGGCGGCGTGATTGCTTACCGCCGGTCCAACGGCTGGGCGAGTGTGACCAATTTCGGTGCGGAACCTGTCGCATTGCCGGCGGGCGAGGTGCTGCTCACCTCCGGCGAGCTGTGCTCCGACGGACGGCTGCCGCAAGACACCACCGCTTGGCTGCGGTTGAACCAGGACTGATAGCGCTTTCATCGCTGGCTGCCAGCTGGCGTTGCCACTCTGCCTGTCCCGCGGCGCGTGGCGGCGGGACAGGCATTGGTATCTGGCGGCGGTGCGGCTGCGGAGTTGCACCGCCGCCAGGTATCTCCCTTGGCGCGGTGATAAAGATTATCAACTAGCAGGTCGACTGTCTGGTTGCCCTTGACCATTCTGGTTGAGTATTGACTGAGGCTGCCTTGGCGGATGGCAAAGCCCAGGGTAATGAGGTCATTGCGCACGCGCATCACCGAGTGCTCGTATGAGAGCACGTTGATGAGGAAATTGGCGTCTGTGGTTGGGCGGATGGCGACGTGATGCATCAGTGCATGCAGTTGCGTCATCAGGCCGCCGGTCAGCATCCACGTATGCGGGTCATCGGTGAATTACGCAAGGCGGAACACGGTTTCCCACGGTGTGGAATGCGGGATATCAACTACTGGTAACGGTATGATGATCCTTTCTGTTGAAATCGTGCAACAGTGAGTCAAGCATGTCGAGTCCGGCGTTGCTTTCTCTTGGGTCCGGCGACTGCGCCAAATCGGCGGCGCAGACGCTCAGGGGCATCTCGTCGCCATGCGGTGGAAGAAAGTTTGCAGTGTGTATGATCAATGTTGTCGGGGAAGTGTTTTCGCGAATGAAGGTGCGCTTCATCAGGGAGGCGCTGATTGCCGCCGAAAGATAGCCTTCCAATATGGAGGGGGATTCCAGCTGGAATGTTGGGGCGGTCTGGTCGGTGCATCCAGATGGAATGATGTACCGTCGGATTGTCTGGATATCTGAGTGATGCGCCCAGAAGCAGGTTCGAGTGGCGCGCATTCGCACGGTTTCAGACAAGTGGCGCGCGTCCGTTGACTTCAGCATGGTGTGGATTCGATACCGTTCTTGCGGGGTGATCCACGTTGTGGGCAGCCCCGCAATAAGGTACAGCGAGGCGAAGGCCATGCGTGGGGATAGCGGCCGGCCTGCCGAGCGAGGACGTGCCCTGTATGCAAGTACTGATTCATTGCTGATAAGCAGACTGTGTTGCGCGATGTCGGCGACACTGAGTGTGCCCTGTTCCGCCAGCGCGCGGACGCGTCTGGGGCTGATGCCAAGGCGTGAGGCTGCTTGGGCTACGGTGATAAATGTTCCGTCCGTTCGTATCTGCTTCATAATCATAGTATGTACATAATTATACCGATTACGGAAGAATACATGATATTTATGCCTCAAGATCCTTGGATTAGGCGTGGTGATAGTCACAACTATTCGCGAATACGTATAGTTTTGACTATCGCTGCCCCCGGAGTCCATCGCCTGCGATGGGTATGATGGGTGGATAATTGCCCGCAGAACCCACAGAAAGGCGATTATGGACACGCTCACGGCCGAGAAGGTCCGCAACCAGGTTTTCAAGCTCACCTTCTTCAACGAGGGGTACAGGATCGATGACGTCGATTCCCTGCTTGACAAAATCGCCGAGTCGCTTGCGGCGTGGGAGACGCATCACCCTGAGAGCGTGACGGTGACCTCCGACATGCTCGTTCCGTCCCAGCTGCCGGTCGCGCGCTTCCGGGAGACGTACAAGAAGGACGGTGTCGATGCGTTCATCGAGGAAGCTCGAGAAGCGTTGGAGTTTTACGAAACCTACAGGTACCGCTGAGGTGACGGGCAGTGAGGGGTCGTCTGACCAAAGCGCGCTGAGGACGCGGACCTAGGAACCCGCTGATATGGCCCGCTGATAGGGCCTGCAGATGAGGCTGGCTGATGGAATCCGCTGAGGAAGCGGGCTTGGGACGCTGGGCGGGAAACCGGATCATGCGTACGGAATATGGGTATAACCATACGGGGTCCATGACAGGGACCCGCGCAAGGGGTCCACCCCAACCAATCCGAAACGCCGAGTATGCTCATCGTAATTGACCAGAATGTAGGGGGGTATCCCCAATACTGATATACCTTGGGAAAGTGCTCGAAATGACATTAGCAAAGCAACCGTCTCATATCTTGAAATTCTTGATAATCTAGTCACGTCAATGAAATACAGGGGGGGTATGGTGAGGGGAGACGGAGAATCGAGCCCAAATACACTAGTGGGCAAATAAAAGCAGTGGGGGTTGTTCAGCGAGGCAGCCATCTGGTACCGTCCGACTTGTTCGCAAACTGAGCCGGTTGCTTCCCCGACCCCTCGTCCTGAGGGAGGCAGGTGAGATGAGAGACGGAAAATTCACTATCAAAGAACGGGCCTATCTCGCCAGCTTGCCTGCAGTGAAAAGCGTGAGTGCATCGCATATCCGCTATTCTGACCAATTTCGTGTCGAGGTCATGTGCCGATACCGTGCGGGCGAATCCCCGTCGGATATCTTCCGCGAAGCGGGTTTGGACCCCAAGCTGATTGGCTATAAACGCATCGAGCGGTGTATCGCGCGGTGGAGAAAACAGCTGGAACGCGAAGAACGGAGCGGGAAGCAGCCTCAACGCTATCTGCAAGACATCGACGATATTCAAGTTGTGCAGGACGGTGACATCGCACAAGACGCCCCGAGCGCGCAGACGGCAATCGATGCTGCGCAAGACCCGATATCAAAACTCGCGCAGGCGCAACTCGCCATCAACAAACGCGATCTGCTGATTGCCAGGCAGGCGTTGCGCATTGATGAGCTGGAACGGGTATTGCGCAAATTCGTCCGGCGATGACTGTAATGAATTCGCCACAAGTGTGGGAGATGAACTGTGGCTGGTAAACACGTGCGGATGGTTCATACCCGAGACCCGCATACGCCCCTGACTGCGCCTGCGCGCGTTGAGACGCCGGATTTCGAACAGCTGCTCGATGTCTCTGAACAGATGCAGGCCATTCGGCGCGACCAGATGAAGCGCAATATCACTCGTGTGATGGCCGTGGTACTGATTGTCCTGTCAATCTGTATCGGTGCCTTCCCCTCGCTGATGCAATACCGATCGGCGAGAGAGCTGACTCGCGATTCGAACCAGTCTGCAAAGACCGTGGAGCAGTGGCCATATCCGAAGGCAGATGACGAAATTGCCGCCGCCAAGGCGTATAACCAACGCCTTGCGGCATCCGGACAGCCTATTCTCGGCGAAGCCAGGGATCCGTTCGCATCCACGGCAGGCGTTTCGCGGGCTGACGGTTCCGACAGCGCGAGTTCGAACGACAAGGAATATCAAAGCCTGTTGGATTCGGGCTCGGGGGTTATGGGAACGATTCGGATTCCGAAAATCTCGGTGGATCTGCCGATTTACCACGGCACTTCGCAGTCGGTGCTGGCTTCCGGTGCAGGCCATCTTTATGGCACCAGTCTACCTGTAGGGGGTAAAAGCACACACGCCGTCATCACGGGGCATCGCGGGATGCTCGAGGCGGCGATGTTCACTCGGCTGGATGAGATGCATATCGGCGATTACTTCTACATCAAGGTGATGGGGCATACGCTCGGTTACAAAGTCGACCGCATCACCGTGATCGAGCCAAACGACACCTCGCAGCTGAGAATCGTTCCCGGTGAGGATCGGGTCACGTTGATGACCTGCACGCCGTATGGAGTCAATACGCAGCGATTGCTGGTCTCCGCCGTGCGTTCGGCCATCCCCAACGGCATTCCATACGAGCAGGATGCTGCGCCGGACGCCCGCGCAATCGCCATCGGCGTGGGCGTGGCAATGTTGGTATGCGGATTGCTGATTATCGCGATTGTGCGGGGTCATCGGCGTTTCGCCGAAGTGCGTGTCATTCGCCGGCATGCGGCCGAGTGACCAAATCATGCAGAATCATTGCAATGTTGACTGTCGTCGATTGTTTGTTTGTTTGATGTCACCCCTGTCTGTGCGGCGGAACGGCAGGACGAACTATGGCCGTTCCATGCCGGGAAATCGTTGACAACGCTGTCTATATTTCGCCGACATTCCCCCCGACATTCCCCCGATATGGGGGTTCGTAAGTCCCTCTTGTTTGCCGTATTGTTCATGAGAAAAGGAAGATGGAGCGACGTCAGCGTCTCCACAGGCACGATGTCGATTCGTCGAGAAGATGACAGTGAACAGACGTCGTTGAGGGGTAAGACGATGAAACACATACATTTGCATGGCACAAGAAGCCGCAGGGACTTGGCCCGGGTTGTGTTAGCTGCGCTCCTGACAGTCACCATGACCGGCGGCATCGGATACGCGGCCGCCTCCACCGCCACCGCCGAAGGGACGACAGGAGACCTGACGGTGCAGCCGTCCATCAGCAAGTACGTCAACAAAATCGCCGGCGGCGATGGCGACCAGTACGAACTGCACCTGACCGCCTCCGGAGACACCGCGTCATCGTCGACTACCACCGCCACGCCCGCAGACATCGTGATCGTCGCGGATAAATCCGGAAGTATGAAAGGTAACCGGGACGCGAACTCCCAGAATGCGGTGGACGCGTTGGCAAAGAAGCTGCTGACCGCGCAGAACGAGGGACTACCTGAAAACCAGCAGATCCGCATGGCTGTCGTGACCTTCAGTACAAAGGCACAGCTGCAGCAGGGATTCACCACCGATGCCCAAAAAATCACCAAGGCGATGACGCAAGAGCCTGGCGGCGGAACCAACTGGGAAGCGGCATTGGCTCAGGCGAACCGGCTTGACGGCCGCCAAGGCGTGAACAAGTACATCATCTTCTTGTCCGACGGCGACCCGACGTACCGCACCACATCGCGCAGCGCATGTTTTTCTTACGACTGGTCGGGGGATAAGTGGCAACTCCAATCCGCCTATAGCACTGAAGCATCATGCACCGACCAGGGCTACTGGTACTGGGGCCAGTGGTACGGGTACCAGTGGTTGACGGATCACGATGATAAACGCCCTGCCGTGTCCGGCGTGCATGGGCACGGCAATAGTGACGAATATGGATTCAACTACGAGGCTGCGGTCACCGAAGCTAACAAGCGAGGCGACGCTGCACTGTACGTCGTGCAAACCTCGGCGGATGCCACGGATATGTCCAGTTTCGCGAAGGATGCGAATGCCGAGACCAGAGAGGAATACGATGGCACGGATGCCAAGAATCTCGCCAATGCGTTCGACGCGATTTACACGAGCATCACCTCAACCGCCACGGTCAATGTCTTCTCCATCAGCGACACACTTTCCCAATGGGTAGACCCGGTCGATTTCGCCGGAGTATCTAGCGGGAAGGATATCACACAATACGTGACCGCTCGAAACGGCGACGACGAGCTGACCGGATACCGAGCGGTTTACAACGTGGATTCCTCCGGCTCGCGCACGGTGACGGTCACCTTCAACGGGAACACCGGTATCACGGCGGGAAAATCCGATCACATTGATATTTCCTTCAAAATCAAACCCAGCGATGCCGCCTACAGTGACTATGCACAGAAGATGGCGAGTAAGAAAACCTACCCGAATGTTGGCGAAGCTGGCACCGGGCAGACCTCGGCCGGTAAACAAGGGTATTATTCCAACGACGACGCACAGATGAGTTATTGCGCCCTGCTGAATGTCGATGGAACGACGAGATGTGGCACGCCGCAGCCGCAAACCATCAACTACCTGCATCCGGTTGTGCAAGTCCAACTCGGCAGCATCGTCATCACCAAACATTGGTCTGACGGCGCAGACAAGCATGCCAAAGATTCGGTGACGGTCCAATTGCAGCGTTCCGCGGAAGGCAAGCCTGCTGAGAATAAGCCTGCTGAAAAGGTGGGCGACCCAATCACGCTTAACCACGACAACAACTGGACTGCGCGGGTCGATGGCCTGTTGCCCGGATACACGTACACCGTGGTCGAAACCTCGAATAACGACCGGTATGCGGTCACCTACCAGTATGGCGGGGACTCATCGGCGAACGGTGCCGAACTGACCAAGCAGATGGTCTGGGGTAACTCCGGCATCCTGCGAGCCGATATCACCAACACTTTGGAAACCGCTTCCTTGAGCAAGGAAGCCATCAAAGTGAAGAAGGTGATTGACGGGCGCGATTGGCGCGATAGCGACGAGTTCAAGTTCACGCTGACACCCAAGGATCCGAACACCCCCACTCCGATGCCGGCGGGATGCGCGAGCAAGGAACCCTGCACGGTGACCGTGGACTCCAACAGTCCCGACCATACGAAGGCATTCGGCAATATCACGTACGAGGCAGGCGATCACGACTACCACTACTACGTGACTGAACAATCGGAGGCCGTGCCGGCGATGCATTATTCGCAGGCCCGTTACGAGATTGTGGTGCATGTCGGGAACACCGGGAACACCGGTGGCACGTGGACTGCCCAAGTGTCCTCGATCAAACAGTTGACGGATGACAACGGCAACAAACCCAGCCAATCAGGCACGAATGCGCCTATGCCGATGACCTTCACCAACAAATACACCGCGGTAGCGTCCCTGCCGTTGACTGGCGGCGCCACGGCGCGAACATGGCTGCTGACCAGTGGAAGTCTCGGCGTTCTTGCCCTGCTGTTGCTTGTCGGTTTGGCCGTGAAACGCGAGACATCGCTCATATGAACAACATCTACAGGATTTGCTGGCGTGCAACAGGCAGGAATGCCTGTTGCACGAACCAGAACAGTGGTTGCGGGTCGCAGGAATAGATGTCGTTTCAGCTTCCCGTGTTAGCCAACAACAATCACATACAAAGGAGAGGAGATTCTCATGAAAATGAGAACGCTTTTCGCAGGCATTGTCGCTGCTGCGACGATGCTGGGGGGTATGGCGGTGGTCGCTACCAGCGCCCAAGCCGCTGACGTGACTATCACTGTGAATAACTCGCAGTCTGGCCATACCTATACGCCATACAAGTTCGCCAACTTGAAGGTTGATACGAACGACACTTCCAAGGTGGAAGTCACCACTGTTGAAGGATGGTCTGATGCGGTCAAGACCGCTGCAGGACTTGACGCCGCAGGGAATGCAACCGATGCGAACAAGAAGCTGTATGCCAGCAATCCTGCTGCGTATGTGGCTACCTTCAATGCAGAGCAATTGCGTGGGTTCGCTCAGAAGCTTTCGGCAACCGGCAAGACTGCAGACGGCACTGCTACTTCTGGAACCGATGGCCAGTCAGCAAGCATTCCTGTCTCCGGTGAAGGCTGGTACCTCGTTACCGATTCCTTCACAAAGGACGGGAATCCCACGACCGGTATCAACGCGATTGTCGCCACTACAATCAACGGTCGTACTGGTGATTTCAAGATCGTAGGCGATGCTGGCACCGGCCACGGCAATATCCAGGCATTGGGCCAATTCAACGCCAAGAATGAGAATGCCCCTCAGCCGCCGACCAAGGAAGTCAAGCTCGGCACTGTTGATGTCAACGGCAAGAGTGCGAGCGTGGGCGACACCCTCAGCTTCACCATTAAGGTTCCGGTTCCGGCCAATGCGGCTGGCTACGATAAGTATCCGTTTACGATTATCGATACTGCGTCCAAGGGCCTGAAAATGCCGTCCACAAGTGAATACAAGATCACTGATGCCGACAAGAACGACATCACCAGTCTGTTCACCATCACTCCGAGCGGTGATGCGGCAAACGGCACCACGACGACGTTCAAGGTCACCGATCCGACGAACACGCCGAAGTATGCCGGCCAGACTCTCGTGGTTACCTACAACGCTACGGTCACCAAGGATGCCATTAATGCTGGCTCCGTGGACAACTCCGCGACCATCACCACCAACAACGGCGTCTCCGGCAACGGCACGACCAAGGTCTACAACTATGGCTTCAGCCTGACGAAGAAGAACAAGGATGGAGACACCCTCAAGGGGGCCGTGTTCCAGCTGTACGACAAATCCGGCAACAGCCCCATCGGTTCCACGGTCTCCACCGGTGACACCGGCAAGGCCGCATGGAGCGGTCTCGCCGCGGGAACTTACACCGTCAAGGAGACCAAGGCTCCTGCCGGGTATTCGCAGCAGTTCCTGCCGACGTTCAAAGTGACCATCACCCAGAACCAGAACGACCCTGCGAAGGCTACGGTGACCATTGAAGGCGATACCTTCGGCCTGGCCACCGAATCCAATGGCGACATCACCGTCCTCAACGTGAAGAACGCCTCGCAGCTGCCGTTGACCGGTGCCGCCGGCACGGCGATGTTCACCGTCGTGGCGCTTCTGGTCGCCGCGGCTGGCGTGACTCTTGCTGTGAAGTCGCGCCAGCGTGTGCACTGACCTGAGTGCGCAGGCCCCGGTCCCGTAACCCCTTCCCGCGGAACCGGGGTGACACCCCCGAGACTGCCGACTCATGGATGACACGCCATGGGTCGGCAGTCTTGATTTCCCGCTTCAGCTGGCCCCAGGTGGCGACTCTCGTAACAGCTGATTTCGTGTGGCGCATCCACCAATGTCAATCAATGCCCGCCAATGAGGGGGGCAGAATCGGGGGCACCTAGCGAGCTTCCACCTTTATAATCGCTTGCAACTCGTACGAAGCCGCAATCGGTACAGCGTACAGGGGGGAGGCGATTATGGCACGAAGCGGAGGAAGATTCAGCGACGAGGAAATCATGCAATTGCGCAAGCTTCCCTCGGTCGCCAATGTCACGCATGATCGCATCACCTACTCGGATACATTCCGCCACGTGTGCGTCATCCGGTATCTTGCCGGGGAATCACCCACCAAAATCTTCAGAGAAGCCGGCCTGCCGCCGGAACTCATCGGGTACAAGCGCATCGAGCGTTGCGTGGCCAGATGGAAGGAATCGGCCATGAAAACCGTGAAAGCCAGTGAAGACATGAGTAACAGCGAAGTCATCGCGCGTCTTGTCAAACGCTATGAGCATGCGCTGGCCGTGCGGCAGAGCCTCGACCAGCGCCTCGACCAGAGCTTTGACCATATCGCCGGCAGCCCTGCAGCGCCATCACCCGCACTGCCGGCCCGGCGGCCAGCGGCGCAACGGAACGATCCAGAAACCCGAACCGAGGGAAGTCGCGATCCGGCGCCCGACGACGTTTCCGATCTGATTATCAAACAGCAGGCTCGCCGCATCAATGAGCTTGAGCGCATGAACGACGCCCTGCGCAGCAAGATCCATGGCGGCAGACGCGGAGGGGATGCCCGAGCCCCGCAATGATGCGATGGGCGGCGATCAAGAGTAGGGTTGAACATATTATGACCTCTTGTGAACATTCTTCTTCCGCCGGCAACGCATCCGGCAACGCATCCGGCAATGTGAAGACCGGCAACGTCCCCGGTGATTCTTCCCGCATCGCATCCGTCGAAAGCCTGGACAAGGGCAATCAGATGGAGCGCGGGCTGACCAACCGCCACGTGCAGTTCATCGCCATCGGCGGCACCATCGGCACGGGCCTGTTCCTCGGCTCCGGCAAGTCCATCGCATTCACTGGCCCGAGCATCGTCCTCGTGTATATCGCGGTCGGCGCAATCATGTTCCTGCTCATGCGCGCCATCGGCGAAATGATGTACCGCGACCCCAGCCAGCACACCTTCATCAACTTCATCGACCGGTATCTCGGCCGCGGCTGGGGCAGATTCGCCGGCTGGTCGTACTGGATCGTCCTCGTGCTCATCGGCATGACTGAAATCACCGCGGTCAGCACGTATTTCGTCACCTTCTTCCGCACCTTCGGTATCGAGCTGGGCGCTTGGAAATGGCTGATTGAGCTGTGTTTCCTTGCGGCGCTCACCACCATCAACCTCATCGCCGTCAAAGCGTTCGGCGAAGCGGAATTCTGGTTCTCGATGATCAAGATCACGCTTATCGTCGCGATGATCGTCACCGCCGTCGTCATGGTGGTCATCCACTACCACTACCCGTCCGTCCACATCCCCGGCTCGGACGGCGTCAACCCCGCCGGGCACGCCGGCTTCGACAACCTGTGGAACGGCTTCTCCTTCGCGCCCAACGGCTGGCTAGCCTTCCTCATGAGCTTTCAGATGGTGTTCTTCGCCTACGAAATGATTGAATTTGTCGGCGTCACCGTCTCCGAAACCCAGAACCCGCGTAAAGTGCTGCCGAAGGCAATCAACGAGATCATCATGCGCGTGCTTATCTTCTACGTGGGCGCGCTACTGGCGATCATGGTCATCGTGCCGTGGCGCAGCTTCAAGCCCAACGCCGACGGTTCCTTCGCCTCGCCGTTCATCATGGTGTTCCGCTACGCGGGCCTCGACTGGGCCGCGGCGCTCGTGTTCTTCGTCGTGATCACCGCCGCGTCCAGTGCGCTCAACTCGCTGCTCTACTCGGCCGGACGCCACCTGTACCAGCTCGCCGTGGACTCGCCGTCGCCGCAGCTCAGCAAGCTTGGTGTCGTCTCAAGCCGCCGTGTGCCGGCCCGCGCGATTCTCGTATCCGCCGCGCTGATTCTCCTGTCGCCGATCATCAACGCGTTCCCGAAGATGTCCAGTGCATTCGTGCTGTTCGCCAGTGCCTCCAGCGCGGTGATCATCTTCATCTACATCCTCACGATGATCGCGCACGAACGGTATCGTCGCTCGCCGGACTTCATCGCCGACGGCTTCCTGATGCCCGCCTACCGGTTCACCGATGCGCTCGCGATTGCGTTCTTCGTGTTCGTGTACGTGACGCTGTTCCTCGCTGCGGACACGCGCGGCCCGGCCGTCGCCGGACTGGTGTGGCTGCTGGTGTTCGGCGGGTACTGCCTGCTGCACGAGCGCTACCAGAACCGCGACTTGCAGGAGGCGCTGCGGTAGGCGGTCGTGGTGCTGTGGGCTGGTGCGCTGCGGCTTGCGGCTTGCTGATGGGGCCGGTGGACTGATTTGGGCTGACTGGTCGGCTGTGTCGAACGGAATGTATGCGGTCGGCGGTCCCAGCCGGCAATCTGCGTTAACCTTAACCCGTGATTTGCATAAGTCCTAACCCATGATTTGCATAAATGCACTCAGTGATCGACGGGTATCCCGCGTATCTGTGGTGCCTTACGAAACGCAACTTCCTGAACCGGATGGGCAAGGGCCTGATTCTACATGCGGCGGTGGCGGCAATCAGCGTTGAGTGACCGCCACCGCACATGCTTGGGCGGCGCGCTCAGTGCAGGTAATCTGCCGCATTCGTCGGGCTTGACGGTACGGCATGGCCTTCGGTCACCGTGCCCAGCCCGGACAGGTACGCCTCGCGTCCCGCCTCAATCGCATGCTTGAACGCCCTCGCCATGAGCGGGATGTTGCCGGCGCTCGCGATGGCCGTGTACGCCATCACCGCGTCCGCGCCCATCTCCATCGCTTCGGCCGCCTGACTCGGCCGGCCGATTCCGGCGTCGATAATCACCGGCACGTGCGCGTTGGCGATGATCACTTCGATGAAATCACGCATCCGCAGCCCTTTGTTCGAGCCGATCAGCGAGCCGAGCGGCATGACGCACGCGGCGCCCGCCTCCTCGAGTTGCCGTGCGGCAATGGGGTCGGGGAACATGTACGGCATGACGACGAATCCTTCATTGGCGAGGATTTCCGTGGCTTTGATGGTTTCTCGGTTGTCCGGCAGCAGATATTTCGTCTCATGTTCGATTTCGATTTTCACGAAATCCGTCTGGCATACTTCGCGGGCGAGCCGGGCGATGCGTACCGCGTCTTTTGCGTTGCGCGCGCCGGATGTGTTCGGCAGCATCGTGATGCCCTTGGGAATGTAGTCGAGCAGGTTGTTGTCGGTGGTGCGGCAGCGGCGCAACGCCATGGTGACGATCTGCGTGCCTGCGTTCTCGATGGTCGCCTTGATGAGATTCAGATCGTATCGTCCAGATCCCAGGATGAACCGGCTGGTGAACTTGTGCCCGCCCAGGATCAACGGGTCGGATTCGCCGGTGGCGATGGAATCGTAGGCGTGTGCGTCCGGCTCGGGCAGGATCGCGGTGTTGGTCGCGGTGCCGACCAGTTCGTCGAGACTGGGTTCGGCGTTGTTTTGCGCTGTTGCGTTGTCGGTTGTAGTACTCATGAGTGTGCTCCTGTGTCTGAGTTGGTGGCGTATGCGTGCCCGCCGGTGTGCCGTTTGTGACGAACCGGCAGGCACGCGTACAGGCCGCGATTATGCGTCCTCTTCGCCGAGGATCAGCCGCGTGATCATGTTGGCTTCATGACAGGCGACCACGCCGACGCGCGGCGCCATCAGCCCGGCTCCCGGCTTGGGTGCGGTCTCCCCATCGCCGCAGAAGTAGAAGTTCCTGGACACCCGCTTGGTGTGTACGAGGTTCGAGCTGCGGTAGCCCGCCATGCCGCTGGCGGACACGAGTTTCTTGTCCGGCAGATTTTCGAGCACCGCGTTGACGAGCATGGTCTTGTTTTCCGGCACGTCGAACGCCTCGCAGATGATGTCCTCATGCTCGAACAGGGTCGGCACGTTCTCATCGGTGACTTTCACAGTGTCGATGGTGATGTCGGTGAACGGGTTGATCTGCTTGAGGTTCGCCTGCAGCGCCTCGGTTTTGTACTGGCCGAGATCCTTGAGGAAGTACTGCTGACGGTTGAGGTTAGTCATGTCGACGCGGTCGAAGTCGATCAGGTGCAGATGCCCGACCCCGATGCGCGTCAGCGCGACGGCGATGGTCGATCCGAGCCCGCCGAGCCCGCAAATCGCCACATGCGCGGCGTCGAGCTTGTCTTGCGTGGCGGCGGTGTGCCGGTCGAGCAGGGCCGCACGGATCTCCTCGCGGCTGACGAGTGTGGTCGGGTCGGGCAGGCTGTCGAAGGCCTGCTGTCGTGCGGCGGTCTGTTCGGGGGTCGCTGAGAGTGTGCATGTCATAGTGTGCTCTGGTGGTTGAAATGGATATAACAGTGATTGGTGAAGTGTATTGATTCCTCGGTGAATAATGCCAAGGCCGCTGTGTGGCGGGCCTGCCGCCGCAGGCTGGGCTCAGCCGCCCTGCACGAAAGCGACGATTTCGACGGTGTCGCCGTCGTGCAGCATGACTTCGCTGCGTTTGTTGCGTGGCACGATGTCGCCGTTGAGCTCGACGGCCACGCGTTCGGGGCGAAGCCCGCGTTCTTCGATGAGCTCTGTGACACTGATTGGCGCCTCCAGCGTCTCGCGCTGTCCGTTGACGATCATGATAATCCTCCCGTCGTGCTGTCCGCCCATGCTGGTTGCCGGTGAGGCGGCGACCATGTGTCACCTGCTGCCAGTCGAGCGTGGCAGGACAAACAAAAACGGGTCAGTGGAAGAAATCGTACCTATTGGGCGGTGCGCTCCTTCATGACCCGGTCATGCTTGTTCTGTTATTCGGTTGTTTCACGAACAGGATCCGTCTGATTCGTGTTCGGCACGATGATGATGGCGCCGCACTTGCGACGGGGAAGGAAGCGTATGCACGCCGTCCGACCGTCGGTCGAATCATCGGGGATTGGGCAAACGCCAAGGGGAATCGCGGAACGAACAATCGCATACTTACGGCGGCATTACCCGCATCAAGTTGACGGTCGAAGTCGTAGCTTCCTCTCAGCCCTTGCGGGCTCCCGTTCGGTTGTGAGGCCATCCTAGGCAACGCCCCCGGACAAGCGCGGACCGGTGGGCGGCGTGGCCGCACGCTTGGAGGTTGACGGATTGTCCGACGTCGTGGTGACAGTGGTGATATGAGTTTCGATGATGGACAAGAACGCCGCGAACACAATCGTGCGATGGTGGACAAATACCTGCATTCCGGACACGGCGATGCGCTGCTGCACCGGCATAAACTGTTCTGCGAAGACGGGATTTCCGGATTGTGGACATCGGATTCCGGTGAGCCGGTCTTCGCTCAGGGGCGCGAGAATATCGCGAAATACGACGTGTGGTCATCCGAGCATTTCCCCGATTGGACATGGAGCAATATCACTATTTGGACAACGGACGATCCGGACCGTGTGTGGGCCGAGTGCGATGGCGAGGGCAATATCAATCTGCCTGGCCATGACCTGGTGTTCTACCGCAATCATTTCATTTATTCGTTCGAAATGCGAGACGGGCTGATCTACCGCGAACGCGAGTTCATGAATCCGATTGTCGAGATGCGGGCGCTGGGCATGCAGACCCCGACGATTGAACTCGGTGATTTCCCGAGCGACTGAGCGGGGCGGAACGCACGGCGGCGTGTCGCAGCGACGGGCGGCGTCTGGAGGCGTCGCTTGGAGGCGGCGCGGAAACAGCGGAAGAACGGCGAGGTGAGACGAATGGGCGAGATGGATAATCGGAGCGTTCTAGGCGATACTGGCGATTTGAGTGCGGTGAACGGCGCGCGTAACGCGAAGGGTGAACGTGACGCGAATGTCGGCCGTGATCTGCGCAGCGTACGCGACGGGCGACTTGCAGGATTTGAGATTCCGCGCATCGGCATGGGGGCGATGGCGCTCGCGATTGAGGGGCGTCCGGATCGTGAGACCGCCATTGAGACGATTCATGCGGCGCTTGACGAAGGTGTCCGATATTTGGACACGGCATGGTCATATTATCTGCCCAGCCGTCCGGGAACCGGCGAGCCGGAAGACCTCGGGTATGGCGAGCGGTTGGTTCGTGACGCGCTCGCTTCGTGGGATGGCCCTCGTGAACGCGTTCTGGTCGCCACGAAAACCGGGTATCGGCGAACTTGCGAGGCGGTTGCGGCCGGCGGGGATACCGGGGCTTCCGGTGCTTCTGGGGCCTCCGCAACTGATGTTTCCCGTAAAACACCCGACGCGAAGAACGCCGTCGAACCGTCCCGCCAGCTTTTGCAGGCCGCAGGCAGCCGTTATGGCTGGATGGCGGATTCACGGCCGGAGACCATGATTCGTGACGCGAAGGAATCGGCGGCGCATCTCGGGGTAGAGGCGCTTGATTTGTTGTATTCGCACGGTCCGGACCCGGCGGTGCCGTACGCCGACCAGGTCGGAGCGCTGCGCGATTTGCTGGATGCGGGCGTCATCAGATATGCCGGAATCTCGCGCGTGAACCGCGAACAGATTGATATCGCGCGGGGCATACTTGGCGACAAGCTGATCGCCGTGCAAAATCAGTTCTCGCCGTCACACCCTGACCCGGAACATACGTTGGAATACTGTGAACAGCTTGGATTGGCGTTCGTGTGCTGGAGTCCGCTCGGTGGCTTCCTCGATCCGGTCGATCAGCATGCCTACGACCAGTTCCGCGAGGTCGCCGCGAAACTCGGTGTCTCCCACCAGCGGGTGACGCTCGCCTGGGAACTGGCGCAATACCCGCGTCTGTTCACCATCCCCAGCGCTCGCAATCCGCAGGAAATCCACGATTCCTTCGCCGCCACGCGGCTCGAACTCACCCCGGACGACCTCGCCCTCCTCAACGCTTCCGTCGCCGCCCGCCGGCAGACGATGGCTGCTGGAATGTGATGCTCTGGTTTGCTAGTCACGGTCGTGCGTAATCTGAGGGAATGCTGCGACTTTACTGATGGGTGTGTTTCTGCCATATTTGCCACGAGTATAGAAAAGTATCGCAGTGTATAGCTATAGGAATGTATAGCGCCGTATAGCGGCGTATAAGTCCGTATAAATCAGGATGTTCTGCCTGCCGGCCGCCGGTTTGCCGGAAACGCCGCTCTCAATCGCAACTGAACATCATCGCTCGTCGGAACCGCGCAGCACCGCACAATCAGCCCGGAAATCATCACGGAAACGAACATTTTGATTGTTCGCATGTGACGCCACTCACATTCCTGCGCCCGCGGAAAAAGCCTGATACAGTCGTGCGGGCAGGGATGCGGAGGTGTTAACCGAACATCTCTGCACTCGCTGCGGAGAGGAAGTTATGGCAATCACCACCCAGCCGATTTCACCATCATCCACCCGTCCGTCCGGCGCTGCACCCGTCGCGCCAAATCCGGCGGCCCGCACCCCGAGTCGCCTTGACAATCGTTGGATGCGCGCGGTCGTCCCCGCGCTGCTCATCCACATCTCCATCGGCACGGTCTACTGCTGGAGCGTGTTCAAACAGCTCATCGCCGACCAGATGCACGTCGCGCCGAGCACCATCGAATGGGGCTTCTCGCTCGCGATCTTCTTCCTCGGCATGTCCGCCGCGTTCTTGGGGCCGGTCGTGGAAAAGGACATCCGCCGCTCCGCGCTGATCAGCCTGGTCTGCTTTGTCGCCGGATTCGCCGGCACGGGCGCAAGTATCGCCGCCGGTTGGCTCCCCGGCGTGTTCATCTGCTATGGCGCGATTATGGGCGTCGGTCTGGGTGTCGGCTATCTTACGCCGGTCAAGAACCTCATGTTGTGGTTCTCCGACAACAAAGGCCTGGCCACGGGCATCGCGGTCGCTGGCTTCGGCCTCGCCAAGGCAATCGCCAGCCCGGTGATGACCTGGCTCATCGCCTCCGTCGGTCTTGTGAACATGTTCTACGTGCTTGCCGTGGTGTACGCGATCATGATGTTCGCCGGATTCCTGCTGATTCGCCGCCCCGCAGGCTACGTGTACTCGGCAGCCGCGCGTGTCAGGCGTCGCGCGGTGATGCGTCGACCTGTGTTCTGGGCGATCTGGCTTGCCTTCTATCTCAATATCACGTGCGGACTCGCGCTGATTTCGCAGGAAAAGGACATTCTGCATGATGCGCTTGCGGTGATGCCGCGCTTCGCCGGGCTTGATGCTGCTGCGTTTGCGACTGCGACCGCCGGCGTAATCAGCACGGTGCTGGCGGTTGACGCGGTGTTCAACGCGGTCGGCCGACTGGGCTTCTCCACGCTGTCCGACCACTGCCGTCGCCGGGAAACCAGCTACGTGGTGATTTTCGTGATGTCGGTCGTCGTCTGCCTGCTGCAGGTGGTGTTCCATTCAATTGACAACGGCACGTTGTGGATGATTCTCGTGATGCTGTTCTTGGTCAACGCGGGCTACGGCGGCGGTTTCTCCACGCTGCCGGTGCTGTTGGAGCAGCATTTCGGCATGTCTTCGGTTTCGACCGTGCACGGGCTCGCGCTGAGCGCATGGGCGTTCGCCGGATTGTCCGGCAATCAGCTGGCGTCCTTCGTGGTCACGCATGCCGCCGACCAATCGCACCGCTACGCTGGCCTGATTCCGGTGCTCGCCGTGTTGTACGCGGTCGCATTGGTGGCGATCCTGTTGGTCATGCGTGATCGCAAGTCCGCGGATGAGCGCGATGTCGTGAACGTCGCGGCGTGAATGTCGTGAATGCCGGAACTGGCGCCGGTGGCCGTTCGCGGTCGTCGGCGCTCGCCCGGTAACAACTGACAGGCCGTCTGTACCCCGTACTTTGCGGGATGCAGACGGCCTGTCGAATATGTGACGCGATTTCCGCGCGCTGTCTGGGCTGCGAAAACCACAAGCGACGTCAGCGGTACACCGCGAAACCGGCGGTGAAGCTGATCTTCTTCTGCACGGCGAGGGCCAGCTGCAGGAATCCGAAGGCTTCAAGCTCGCGCGCACGCTTCAGGGCGCCCGCGTCGATGGCGTCGAGACCGCCCGCCTTCACCAGGTCGATGAACGCGGCCTTGGCGGCATCGTCATCACCGGCGACCAGCACGGTGGACTGGGCGTCGCCGGTCTTCTTGGAGGCGATGTTCGCGGCGAACACGGTGTTGAACGCCTTGAGCACGTGCGACTTGGGGAGTTTGGCCTGCAATTCGGCGGCTGCGGAGCTGTCGGCCGGCACGACGAGCGAATCGAAGGTGGAGAAGTCCAGCGGGTTGGTGATATCGACGACGGTCTTGCCTTCCAGCTGGTCGCCGTACTGCTCGGCGATGGATGCGAGGGCCGGGTAGGGGACGACGAGCACGACGATGTCGCCCTCGATGGTCGGGTTCTCGGAGTGCGAATCGAGTGACTGGACGGTTGCGCCGGCGTCCTCGAAGACGCTCTTGATTGCGGTGCCCATGTTGCCGGTACCGAAAATCGTGATGGTTGCCATGGTGGTTCCTTTCGTGTCGGCGGATGTGTGCCGCCCGCTGTGTTTCTGGTTGCGGTGTGTCCGCGGTGGTCTTGCGTCCACTGTGTCGGCCGCTTTGCTTGTGCTTGCTTGTTGTTGCTTGTGTCCGTCGCGCAAACTGCTGAATGACGTCACGCGCCGCTGGAGCATCCTCGTGCTCGCCACCCTGCTGGACGGGGCGTTGCGCTTCGGGCAGATTCGTGAGCGGGTTGATGGCATCAGCGACCGTATGCTGTCCGCGACGTTGGGTGCGCTCGCAGAAGACCGGTTGATTGTCAAGGATGACGCCGACGGAACGTATGCGCTGACCGAGCCTGGGTGTCAGATTGCCCGGCAGAGCCTCGACCTGTTCGACAGCCTCTATCTCGCGCTTGATGAGATCGTCAACGCCCGGCAGGCGGGGAGCGGTGCGGCTGGGGCGTCGGCTGGGGTGGTGGCGCCGGATGATGTTGCTGGATCGTCGGATGGCGCGGCTGGGGCGCCCGCTGGTGCGACTAGTTGATTCCATGGTTGCCGGCGTCGTTGTGTGAGGAATTCCTCGCACAACGACCACCTTCGCGGCCGGCTCTCCGTATCCGGGCCGCCGACGCCGTCGTCGCGTGAGCGGATCATCGCATAATGACCATTTCCCGGGCCAAATCTCCGGCCCCGGATTGTCCGTCTGGCCACTATGTGAGCTCATCCTCACGCAGCGGCACCTGATTCGGTTTCCCGCGCAGCATATTATCCATCGTCAATATTTGACACAGTAAAATATGAAGAGTATAAACAGTCCGGAGTGATACAGGAAACCGGAAAGGAGCTTGCTGTGGCATTTGAAGATGACGCGCTCGAACGCATGCATGCCATCATGTCCGGAAGCCATTCGGCCATGATGGACCATATGAATCGCGTCCATCGTGGCGAGCCGGCAGTGATGCGCGAACTGGCAACCCAAGGCGCATGCACGCCGGGCCACCTTGCCGAAGTGACCCGCAACAGCCCGGGCCGTATCTCGGCGATTCTCGCGGCACTGGAGAAAAAGGGCTGGGCGACCCGCACGGTAGATCCGGAAAACCGTCGGCGGGTTATCGTGCGCATCACCCCGGAGGGCCGCAAGTTGGTTGCGTTCCACCGGCAGATGAGAGAGGAACGGCTGCGCTGGATCTTCGGGCAGATGGGGGAGCGCGGCACCGCGGAATTCCTGGATTTGCTCGCGCAGTTCATGGTCTACACCAGCCTGTGCGGCCCAGATGCCCAAGCCCCCGATGAGGCGGCGATCGCCAAGGCTTTCGAAGACAACGGCCTGCAATATCGGCCGGCGGAAGACCGCGAGAACATCAAACTGACGGCAGC
Source organism: Bifidobacterium sp. LCP19S3_E9 (assembly GCF_052121135.1). Lineage (NCBI taxonomy): Bacteria > Bacillati > Actinomycetota > Actinomycetes > Bifidobacteriales > Bifidobacteriaceae > Bifidobacterium > Bifidobacterium sp. LCP19S3_E9. The sequence continues at coordinate 118,059 of NZ_JBQKEV010000003.1, forward strand.
CCGGCCGGAAGAATACCCATTCGCCGATACGGGCACCGCTGCCGACACCGCCACGCCCGCCGATCAAGACGCCGCCGCACCTGCCTCCGCGTCCACACGCGAATAACCCGTTCAACAATCAACACCGGTTCCCGTATCCGAAAGGACCAATTGTGATACGAATCTGCAAATACCTCTCCAAGGCCGAATGGTTCCAGCTGTTCGTCGGCCTGCTGTTCATCGTCGCCGGCGTCTGGCTCCAGCTCAAGCTGCCCGATTACATGGCCGACATCACCCGGCTTGTGGAAACCCCGAACAGCGAAATGCACGACGTGTGGGTCGCCGGCGGCAAGATGCTCGCCGTGGCGCTCGGCGCCATGCTCACGACCGTCGCGGTCGGTTTCATCACCGCACGCGTATCCGCATCCTTCACCCAGCGTCTGCGCTCCATGCAGTTCCGCCGCGTGGAGTCCTTCGGTCCCGAGGAGCTGAACCGCTTCTCCACTGCGAGCCTTATCACCCGCTCCACCAATGATGTCACCCAGATCCAGATGTTCCTCACCATGGGCCTGCTCATGCTCGTGCAGTCGCCGATCATGGCCGTGTGGGCAATCGCCAAGATCGCCGGCAAAGGTGTCGAATGGACGGCCGCGACAGGCGTGTCGCTCGTGCTGGTCATGGGCGCCGTCGCCATCATCATGGCCATGGTCATGCCGAAATTCCGCAGCATGCAGGCCCTGACCGACAACATCAACCGTGTGGCCCGCGAGAACCTCACCGGCCTGCGCGTGGTGCGCGCCTACAACGCCGAGGACTACCAGCAAGGCAAGTTCGACAAGGCGAACCGCGACCTGACCGACACCCAGCTGTTCACCAACCGCGCGATGTCCGTCATGATGCCGCTCATGAATACCGTCATGAACGGCCTGACCCTCGCCGTGTACTGGATCGGCGCGTACCTCATCGACGCGGCCGGCCTCATGGACAAGCTCACGCTGTTTTCCAACATGGTCGTGTTCTCCAGCTACGCCATCCAGGTCATCATGAGCTTCCTCATGATGAGCATGGTGTTCGTGCTGTGGCCGCGCGCGGATGTCTCGGCCAAGCGCATCCTCGAGGTGCTCGACACCGAGCCGCATGTCACCGACGGCACACGCACGGAGGGTGCGAAGAACGCGGACGGCACGCCGGTGCGCGGACGTGTGGAATTCCGCGACGTGAGCTTCACCTACCCCGATGCGCGCGAACCCATGCTCGAACACGTGAGCTTCACCGCACAGCCCGGCCAGACCGTCGCCTTCATCGGCTCCACCGGCTCCGGCAAGACCACGCTTGTGAACCTCGTGCCGCGTTTTTATGACGCCACCGGCGGCCAGGTGCTCGTCGACGGCGTGGACGTGAAGGACTACACATTGCAGTCGCTACGCGACAAGATCGGCTATGTGCCGCAGCAGTCCGTGATGTTCAAGGGAACCGTCGCCTCGAACGTGGCGTTCGGCGACAAAAGCCAGGCCGGCGTACTGCCGGCGGGCGAGAGCATGACGGACGTCGAGATCGCCGACACCTCCACCCCGCAGGGGCGTGCACGCGAAAAGGCGCTGCTCGCGGAATCCGAGCACGGCACTACGCTGAGCGAGGCGCAGATGGAAGACGTACGCCAGGCCGTGGCCGTCGCGAAGGCCGATGAATTCGTCACCCGCATGGACGGCACCTACGAGGCGCCGATCGCCCAGGGCGGCACGAACGTGTCCGGCGGGCAGAAGCAGCGCCTGTCGATCGCGCGGGCCGTATGGCGGCACCCTGAAATCCTCGTCTTCGACGATTCCTTCTCCGCGCTTGACTTCCGCACCGACCACGATGTGCGCGAGGCGCTCGCCCGCGAGGCCGGGGACGCGACGAAACTCATCGTCGCCCAGCGCATCGGCACGATCATGGACGCCGACCGGATCATCGTGCTTGACCAAGGGCGCGTCGTGGGCCAAGGCACGCACAAGGAACTGCTGCGTGACTGCGAAGTCTACCGCCAGATCGCCGAAAGCCAGCTGAGCGAAGCCGAACTCGCCTCCTGACGCCGACGGCGCGTGACACAACCGGCGCGAATCGCCGGAGCTGCTATCTTTCTTAGCTTTCCTGAAAGGAACATTCACATGCCAGGACCAATGGGTCACGGGCCGGGAGCCCGGGGCGCGGCCGAAAAGCCGCAGGATTTCAATGCCGTCATGGGCAAGCTCGCGCACTACAGCAAACGCTACCTGCCCGCCATCATCATCGCGCTCGTTCTGGGCGCGTTCGGCACGGTCTGCCAGATCGTCGGACCGGATAAGCTCAAGGACATCACCAACGAGATCACCAAGGGCCTGCCCGCCATCGTGCACGGCAGGCCGGTGCTCAACAGCATCGACCTGGACGCCGTCACTCATATCGGGTTCACCCTGGTCGCGCTGTACGTCGGGTACGCGCTGCTCAGCTACGCGCAAAGCTGGATCATGGCCACCATCAGCCAGCGGACCGCGCAAAGCCTGCGTGATGACATCTCCAAGAAGATCAATCGCCTGCCGCTGCGCTATTTCGACAACACCAGCTATGGCGACGTGCTCAGCCGCATCACCAACGATGTCGACGCCATCGGCCAGACGCTGGGGCAGAGCCTCGGCGCGCTCGTCACATCGATCACGCTGTTCGTCGGCGCGCTCGTCATGATGTTCGCCAACAACGTCACGCTGACGCTGACCGCCATCGGCGTGAGCATCATCGGTCTCGTGCTCATGATGCTCATCATGCGCTTCTCGCAGAAGTACTTCGCCCAGCAGCAGCTCGCGCTCGGCCAGACCAACGGGCATGTGGAGGAGATGTACGCCGGTCACGTGATCGTCAAGGCCTACTCCGGCGAAGCGGATTCGATCCGCCAGTTCGAACGCTACAACGACAGCCTGTACGAATCCGGATGGAAATCGCAGTTCCTGTCGGGCCTCATGATGCCGTTCATGACCTTCATCGGCAACCTCGGCTACGTGGCCGTATGCGTGGTCGGCGCGGCGCTCGCGATGGACGGGCGCATCGAGTTCGGCGTCATCGTGGCGTTCATGATGTACATCCGCCTGTTCACGCAGCCGCTCGCCCAGTTCGCGCAGGCCATGCAGAACCTGCAGCGGTGCGGTGCGGCGTCGGAGCGCGTGTTCGGCTTCCTCGAGGAGCCGGAGATGAGCGTCGACGCGACCGGCAGCTTCGCCGAGCATCGCGCCCAGATCGAGGCGGCACAAGGCCATGCACACGCCAGTGACGCGTTGGGCGACCGGGCCCGCGGCGACGTGGACTTCGACCATGTGCGCTTCGGCTACAAGCCCGACACGCCGGTCATCCATGATTTCAGCGCCAGCGTGAAAGCCGGGCAGAAAGTCGCGATCGTCGGGCCGACGGGTGCCGGCAAGACCACGATGGTCAACCTGCTCATGCGCTTCTACGAGCTGGATGGCGGCGAAATCCGCATCGACGGCGTGCCGACGGCGTCCATCCCGCGCTCCGAGGTGCACCGCCAGTTCTCCATGGTGTTGCAAGACACCTGGGTGTTCCAGGGCACTGTGCGCGACAACATCGTGTACGACAAGCAGGGCGTGACCGACGAGCAGGTGCGGGCCGCCGCGAAGGCAGTAGGACTTGACCGCTTCATCGAATCACTGCCGGAAGGCTATGACACCGTGCTTGACGACAAGGCCGCGCTGTCCGCTGGGCAGAAGCAGCTGCTCACCATCGCCCGCGCGATGGTGCAGGACGCGCCGATTCTGATTCTCGACGAGGCGACGTCATCGGTGGATACGCGTACTGAGGAGCTCATACAGAAGGCCATGGACCAGTTGACTGTCGGCCGTACGAGCTTCGTGATCGCTCACCGCCTGAGCACGATTCGCAACGCGGACATGATTCTCGTTATGAACCACGGCGACATCATCGAACGTGGCACGCATCAGGAACTGCTCGACAAGGGCGGCTTCTACGCCGACCTGTACAACAGCCAGTTCGCCTCGCTCGTCGCGTGAGGTGCAGGACGGGGTGTCGAGTCCGGTGCCTTGCGTTTGATGCCGCGTGTTTGGCGTCTCGCGTTTAGCGTTGTTTTCATCGTCCCTTATTATCACTTAGTTACTAAGTGATAATAAGGGACGATGTCATTATCAGTTACCGGCTAAGTGATAATAAGCGCGAATTGGGGGTCGCTGTGTGAGGATTGGCTCGCACGGTGGTGCTCCCGGACATTGATGCCGGCTTCGGAGCATAAGCCCGGGGTCAGTATGTGAGGATTGGCTCGCAATCTGGCGGGTTGGGCGGTCGGGTTTGGTGATTTGGTTTGGTCGGGGGTCATCGTGTGAGGATTTCCTCGCATGGTGGCGGTGCTGATGGTTCGGGTCGTGCGGTCTGGTCGGTGAGACGGTCGTTGTGGCACCGCGTCCACGCCCGCGTTACCGACAACCGCACGTACCCCCGCGCCAATACGCAGGCAACATGATGATCACCTGAAGAGCCCGCGCCTGAAACCTTCGCACCTCCTCAGAGCAACCCAGCAAAACCGCACAATTCCGACGATTTCACCCCACGGTGTCCACATTGTGGACATAAATCGTCTCAGGATGAGGTTATCGAAAAGTTCAATATAAGGACAAGCCATTTACATATCCGCAATCCTCGCGTATAAAAGGAACCCAGCAATAGATTGAGACGAGGTTTACTCGAGTAAGGCCAAAAGCCCGAAGAACCTTTGCCTGACGGCGTTTGACGGATTCACCCGATCACGTGTCGCGCGCGTCTGTGGCATTCAGAATCAGCATTTCATGCGACATTCTGACGAATTCTCACGATTATTCCCAGAATCTTTTGTAGAGAGGAAGATTCCTGATGAACGCAAAGTTCTTCGGCAAGACGACCGCCATCGCGGCGGCCGCGGCCATGATGATGTCCATGGCGGCCTGCTCCGGTGGCAGCATGGACGATTCCAGCAACTCCGCCGGCGCAGCCAGCGGCAACACGATCACGCTCGGCAGCATCACCACGAATTCCGGCACCGCCGCAGCGTACGGCGAGGCTGAGCTCAAGGGCTTCAAGCTGGCGATCAGCGAGATCAACGCCAAGGGCGGCCTGAACGGCAAGAAGATCAAGCTGGAAAGCATGGATGACAAGGGCGACGCCACCGAAGCGTCAAACGCCTTCAACAAGCTGGCCGGCGACAACAGTGTGCTCGCCGTGCTCGGCCCGACGATCTCCTCGACCACCGCGGCCGTCGCGCCTCTGGCCGACCAGTCGAAGCTCCCGGCCATCGCACCGGCGGCGACCTCCGACTCCATCGCCACCGGCGGCTACCTGTTCCGCACCTGCTTCAAGGATTCCTATCAGGGTGAGATCGCGGCCAAGTTCGCCGCCGAGACCCTGAAGGTCAAGAAGGTCGCCGTGCTGTACGGCACCGGCGACCCGTACTCCTCCGGCGTGGGCAAGGCCTTCGCCGCCGCGGCCAAGAAGGCCGGCCTCGACGTGGTCGACGAGGAGAACTCCTCCAGCGCCGACGACACCGAGTACTCCTCGCAGCTGCAGAAGATTCAGGCGTCCGGTGCTGAGTTCCTGTACGCGCCGTACTACTATTCGGTCGCTGGCCCGTACATCATCCCGCAGGCTCGTTCGCTCGGCTACAAGGGCTACGTCATGGGCCCCGATGGCTACGACGGCCTGAAGCTCACCGGCGACAAGTCCCAGTACGACAAGGTGCTGTACACCACGCACTATTCGCCTGACGACACCTCGAACAGCAAGGTGCAGGACTTCATCAAGTCCTACAAGAAGGCCAACAACAATCAGGAGCCGAACACCTTCACCGCACTCGCGTACGATTCCGTGTACATGTTCAAGCAGGCTTACGAGAAGGCCGGCAAGAACGCTACCCGCGAGCAGGTGCGCAACGCGATTTCCGGCATGTCATTCAGCGGCGTGACCGGCAAGTTCACGCTCGACAAGAAGGGTTCGCCGAACAAGTCCGTGATCGTTCTTGAGCTCAAGGACGGCAAGCCGACGTACCGCACCACCATCCAGCCGTCCACCAAGTGAGGCTGACTGCCGTGCGCGCCCGGAACCCCAAGGATTCCAAGGGGGATTCGAAAGGTGCAAACGGCAACAATCCCATGTGAAGGAGAGGGTCGATTCCGGCCCTCTCCATTCGCGTACTAGCGGCCTTTCCAGGCGGTGTCCCGCTTACACACAAATTTCTTTGCGCTTGCGTTCGTTGATTCACTGAGTCAGGAATTGGCGAGCATACCGATACACATTCACACACTGACACATTCACACACATTCACCCACATACACACACACGAAAGGAGGAATGATGAGCGGTTTCGTCATGTTCATCAGCCAGATTTTCAACGGCCTGAAGATCGGCAGCGTGTACGCGCTCGTGGCGCTCGGCTACACGATGGTCTACGGCATCATCCGACTGCTGAACTTCGCCCACGGCGACTTCATCATGATCGGCGCATATACGCTGATGCTCAGCATTCCAGCACTCGCCGTCATGGGCTTGCCCGCATGGACGGCTGTCATTCCCGCAACCTTGGTCTGCGCGCTGGTCGGCGTGCTCGTCGAACGCCTGGCGTACAAGCCGGTGCGCGAGAAGGGCAACAGCATGACCGCCCTGATCACCGCCATCGCCATGAGCTTGCTGCTTGAAAACGGCTCACAGGCGATTTTCGGCGCCGACTACAAGACCGTCCCCACTATCGTTTCGATTCCGACCCTGACGATCGGCCAGCTGAAGATTGACGGCGCGACCATCGTATCCATTGTGTTCGGCGTCATCATGATGGTCGCCATGCAGCTGTACGTCAAGCGCACGAAGCAAGGTAAGGCCATGCGCGCGGTGTCCGAAGACAAGGAAGCGTCCCTGCTCATGGGCATTAACGTGAACGGCACGATTACCCTGACCTTCGCCATCGGCTCGGGTCTCGCCGCCATCGCCGCGCTCATGTACTGCGTGTCCTACCCGCAGGTGTCCCCGACGATGGGCATGATGCTCGGCCTGAAAGCCTTCGTGGCGGCTGTGCTCGGCGGCATCGGCTCGATTCCTGGCGCTATGGTCGGCGGTTTGGCGATCGGCCTGATCGAAAGCCTGACAAAAGCCTATATCGGCACGATTACCGGCGGCGTGATCACGTCCGCGTTCTCCGACGCGATCGTGTTCGCAATCCTCATCATCGTGCTGCTCGTACGCCCGTCCGGCCTGATGGGCGAGCCTGAGACGGAGAAGGTGTGACGATGAAGAAATCCGCGCTTTCCATGAAACAGTCCTATATCGTGTGCGCTGTGGGTATCGCCGTGCTGTTCGGCCTGCTGATGGCGGTATGCGAATCCGGGGCCGCGAACACGTACATCAAGGGCATCCTGATGACCTGCTGCATCGCGGTCATCATGACCACGTCCCTGAACCTGACGGTCGGCGTGCTCGGCCAGCTGACACTCGGCTGCTGCGGTTTTGAGATGATCGGCGCCTACTCCGCAGCCCTGCTCAGCAAGCTGATTGTCGCCAAGGGCATCGCGATGGACCCGACCGCTCGCTTCCTGCTCACGATTTTCGTGGGCGCCGTGATCGCCTGCATTTTCGGCATTCTGGTCGGTATTCCGGCGCTGCGTCTGCATGGCGATTACCTGGCGATTATCACCCTCGGCTTCGGCGAGATTATCCGCGTCGTGCTGCAGAACATCCCCGCCGCCGGCGGTGTCGGCCTTGATAAGGGCCAGGCCGGTCAGGCGCTTATCGGCATCGACCGTATCGCCAACCTGTACGTGGTGTTCTGGATCACCGTGATTACTGTCGTGTTGCTGTTCATGTTCGCGCGTTCCCGCTACGGCCGTGCGGTCAAGGCGATTCGCGACGACGAGATCGCGGCCAGCGCATCCGGTTTGAACGTTACATACCTTAAGGTGCTCGTGTTCGCGATTTCCGCGTTCTTCGCAGGGCTCGCCGGCGGCATTTACGCGCAGTACATGGGTTCGCTCACCCCGGCGTACGCGGGCTGGCTGCAATCCACGAACTATGTGATCATGGTCGTGTTCGGCGGCATGGGTTCGCTCACCGGCTCAATCCTGTCGGCTATCGTGCTCACGATTCTGCCGGAGGCGCTGCGCGCGTTCTCCGACTACCGCATGCTCGCCTACTCGGTGGTGCTGGTTGTGTTCATGATCTTCCGCCCGCAAGGCATCTTCGGTTCGTGGGAGTTCTCGCTGCCGAAGCTCATCAACCGCATCGTCTACCGCAACGGTCGCGGCGGCGCGGCGAAAGCGGCCATCGCGGCAGAAACCGTGGAATCTGGCGACGTGACTGCAACAGCGGCCGCAGCGGAAACTGTGCAATCCGCACAATCCGCCGGAAAGGAGGCGTGAGATGACTGAACAACCGATTCTGCGCGCCGAGCATCTCGGCATCACCTTCGGTGGTCTGCGCGCTGTCGACGATTTCAACATGACCATCAACAAGGGCGAGCTTGTCGGCCTGATCGGCCCGAACGGCGCCGGCAAGACGACCGTGTTCAACCTGCTCACCGGCGTGTACAAGCCCACCGACGGCGAATTCTGGCTGGACGGCGAGAAAATGAACGGCAAGAAGACCTACCAGGTCGTGCGCGCCGGCATCGCCCGAACCTTCCAGAACATCCGCCTGTTCAAGCAGATGACCGTCGAGGAGAACGTGCTTGTCGCGTTCAACGAATCCTTCAGCTACCACATGGGTGGCGCGATCTTCCGCACCCCGCGTTTCTGGCGCGAGGAACGCGAGATGCACCAGAAAGCCATTGATTTGTTGCGGATTTTCAAGCTCGAAGGCCTCGCCCAGACGCAGGCGGCGAACCTGCCGTATGGCGCCCAGCGCAAGCTTGAAATCGCGCGTGCGCTCGCGACCGGCATGAAGCTGCTGCTGCTCGACGAGCCGGCTGCCGGCATGAACCCGACCGAGACTGAGGACCTGCTCGAATGCATCAACACGATCCGCGACCGGTTCGGTATCGCGATTCTGCTGATCGAGCATGATATGAGCCTCGTGATGAACGTGTGCCAGCGCATCCAGGTGCTTGATTACGGGCGCACGATTGCGTCTGGCCTGCCTGAGGAGATTGCGCACAACCCTCGCGTGATTTCCGCTTACCTTGGCAGTGACGAGGATGAGGATGACGCGGCTGATGAGGCTGAGGGCGATGCGGCTGCGGACGGTAACGCGGCTGACGGCAACGTAACCGATGGCAAGGAGGAGCACGATGCTTGATATCAAGAACCTGAGCGTATCCTACGGTGCCATCGACGCGGTCAAGGGCATCAGCCTGCATGTGGATGACGGCGAGATCGTGTCGCTGATCGGTGCGAACGGCGCCGGCAAGACCACGACCTTGCACACCATCACCGGGCTGGTTCCGGCGAAGTCCGGCAGTATCGTGTTCAACGGCCAGGACCTGCTGAAAACCAAGGCGAACAAGATTGTGACCCTCGGTATGGCGCATGTGCCTGAAGGCCGTCACGTGTTCACGCGTATGAGCGTGCAGGAGAACCTTGAAATGGGTGCGTACAGCCTCAAGGACACCTCGCATGTGGCTGAGGATCTGGACAAGGTGTACACGTATTTCCCGCGGCTCAAGGAGCGTCGTCGCCAGCTGGCGGGCACGCTCTCCGGCGGTGAACAGCAGATGGTCGCGATGGGCAGGGCGATGATGAGCCGGCCGAACACCATTCTGATGGACGAACCGTCGATGGGTCTGTCGCCGAAGCTGGTCAAGGAGATTTTCCGCATCATCGAAAAGCTGCACGATGAAGGCATCACTGTGTTGCTGGTCGAGCAGAACGCGAAAATGGCTCTGTCGATTGCAGACCGCGCGTATGTGCTGGAAACCGGACGCATCACCATGGAAGGCAAGGCCAGCGACCTGCTCCATGACGAGAAGGTGCGCAAGGCGTATCTCGGTGCGTGAGTGCCGTTTGCACTGATGGCCAGCGCAGACGTGTGAAGGGGAGCGACGGGGACCCTAGCGTGGGTTCCGGTCACTCCCCCTTGCTGTTGTTTGGGGGTTTAGGGGTCGTTTGGGTATTTGGGCGGTTGGGGGTTGCCGATTCTGTCCGTGGCGTGACTGCCCGGTCGCACCACACCGCACTACTCCTTGCACACATCGACCCATTCGTCGGCGCCGGAGACGTCGTAGAGTTCGTCGGGCGTGAGTTTCACCGCGCTGTGGTCGTCGCCGCCCGTGGGGTAGACGGTGTCGAATTCGCGCAGGCTGCGGTCAAGGTAGACGCGCATACCACCTATGATTCCGAGAAAGGCACCCTGTCCACCATCAGGTGAGGTATTTGGGAGCCAAGGTTATTGCTGAGAATCCTCGCAGGCGTTGCAATCTTTGTGCATTCGGCCCACCATACTCCGACTGCCGATTCTTCTCCGTTGAATGCCCATACCCGTCAGCAGCGAACGTGAATGCGCGATAGACTGCTATAAGACCGGCAATGAAGTCCGGCACGGACACGGAGGCGTTCTCATGGATGAGACACAGCACGACAATACGCGCAACATAAGCGGTGGCACTGAGCCAGCTGCACAGGCGGCTACACCGACCGGCGGCAGGCAGAGCGAGCAGGACGCCGCAAACGTTCGCAACGTACAAGGCGCTCAAGCCGCTCAAGACACTGCGTCGGCTACCGGGGAAACCTCCTCACCAGCTGCTTCGCCAGCCGCAGCACAAGCGGCATCGCCAACCGCTGCGCCCGAATCATTGCCCGGCTCCAAAATCCGCGCATTCGCCATCGGCCAGTTCGGCTGGGCGTTGCTGTCCGGCATCATCTCCAACTGGCTCGTCTACTTCTACCAGCCGGACGCCGAAACCATCCGCCAAGGCCAAACCGTATTCGTACCGCAAGGCCTCGCCGTCCTCGGCATCGTGACCGTCGTCGGCGGCATCACCGCCTTCGCACGATTCTTCGACGCGTTCGTCGACCCGGCAGTCGCCAGCCTGTCCGACCGCTGCCGGTCACCGCGCGGCCGCCGCATGCCGTTCCTGCGCCTCGCCGCGCTACCGCTCGCCATCATCACCGTGCTCGTGTTCTGGAGCCCGATCAACGGCACCAGCTGGCTGAACGCGGCCTTCCTGTTCATCGCCGTCATCGCCTACTACGTGGCGCTCACCTTCTACTGCACGCCATACAACGCGCTGATCGCGGAACTGGGGCATAATTCCAAGCAACAACTCGCCATCTCCACAGCAATCTCATTCACATGGGTAGCGGGAACCGCACTCGCATACGTGGCGCCGGTCATTTGGGGCGCATTCGTGCCCGCAATGGGTCGCGTGCCCGCCATACGACTCACCTTCACGCTGATGGCGATCGTCGCGTTCATCTGCATGCTCGTGCCGCCGCTCGCCATCGACGAAAAACGCTACGTGCGTTCGCAGCCGACCAGCGAATCCACGCTGGAATCGCTGAAGCAGACCTTCGGAGACGTGCAATTCCGCCGTTTCGTAGGGTCTGACGTGATCTACTGGGTTGCGATCACCACGTTCCAGACCGGGTTGCCGTTCTTCGTGACCAGCCTGCTGAAACTGCCTGAATCCGTGACCACCGTGTACTTCGTGCTCATGACCGCGGTATCTGTGCTGTTCTACGTGCCGGTGAACATGCTCGCGAACCGGGTGGGCAAGAAGCGGCTGCTGCTCATCGCGTTCGTGATTTTCACGGTTGCGTTCGCCTTCGCGGGGTTGCTTGGATCCGGCGTGATCAGTGCGATTCCGCCGATGGTGCAGGGCGTGCTGCTGTCGGTGGTCGGTGCGGTGCCGATGGCGGCGTTCGGCATTCTGCCGCAAGCGATTGTCGCGAATATCGCCGATGCCAGCGCGAAGACCACCGGTCAGGACCGTCAGGGCATGTTCTATGCTGCCCGCACCTTCGCCATGAAGATGGGGCAGAGCGTGGCGATGCTGCTGTTCACCGGCGTGAGCACCATCGGTGCGGCGGCCGGGACCGGGTACCGTGTCGCGGCGATCTGCGCGGCCGTGTTGTGCGCAATCGGTGGCTTCATCTTCGCGTTCTACGACGAGCACAAGGTGCTGGCTGTGCTGGAATCGTGAGTGTGGCGGCGGTGTGGATGTGTGCCGCGTTGCCGTTGTGCCGCGTTGCCGTTGTGCCGCTGCGTAGACGTGCCGGTGTGCCGTCATGCTGGATACCCACCCGCCGTGCGACTGTGTGGTTGCACGGCGGGTGGATTGGTTTGGTTGCCGGAGTGATTGGCGGGGTATCTGGCTGTGGTGTGACTGGGCGGTTGCATGGCGGGCTGGTGTGGCCGTGATTCGGCTCGTCGGCCCACTAAGCCCGCCGGACACCGCCCCGCTAAGCCGCCGGCCCGCAACCGCCTCGCCCGCTACGCCGCAATCATCGGCCACAACAGGTCGGTCATCTTCACCGCCCAAGATGCGCTCGTCTCTTCGGTGAGTGCATGGTTCGCCATCATCGAGCCGATGATGGTCGCGAAGATAAAGCCCAGATCCAAACCGTTCCGGAACACTCCCGACTGCTGCCCACGGATGAAGAAGTCGCTGACGTGCTGTTTGACCGGCTGAATCACCTGCGTGACAATCTGCTCGAAATACCCGTTGCTCGCAGACAGCACCACGCCGACGGCTTTCAACCCGATTTCCTCATCGAACTGACTGGTGATGGATTCGAGCATGCGACGCAGATTGCCACGATTCGGCTCGAGATCCGCGGTATCGAGGATGCTCTCGGGCCATTGCATGGTGCGCAGACGATGCAGCATGTCGTCGGTGTTGCGATACCGGCGGTAAATCGTGGTTTTGGCGACTCCACTACGCCGCGCCACTTCCTCGATGGTCACCGCACCGATACCTTGCGACGCCACGATTTGCAATGTCGCTTGCAGGATTTTCCGGTCGGTTTCCTCACGACGCCGTTCGCCGCGCTGCAAATGCGCTTGAATATGCGCTCGCGACTGGGCTCGTTGCGCCGCTCGTTCCGGGGTTTGCGCCGAAGCCACCGCCGTGACGGTCGCCTGTTCCAACGTGGTTGACGCGTCAAGCCGTCTCGATGCTGACGAATTGTCGTCCATGATGTTTCTCTCCCGCTCTCTTCTTACTCTCTGTTCGCTCGTCCACCTACCGCACGCTCCACCGTGCTACCGTCGCGCGAGCTGTCGTACGTTCCACTACGCGACTTGCCGCATGACCTGCTGCGCGAGCCCCACGTACGGATTCGGTCGCCGCACCACCTACTGCGCATCACCTACTGGATGACATTGGTCGCCTCGAGCGTGTGCGCGTACCAGCGGTTGAACCGCATGACCGGCTTGCGGATTACCAGTCCCACAAGCAGCGCCGGGATGATGAACAGCGCTAACTTGCCCATGGCAATCCAATAGTCGTTGTTGTAGATGCCTGCAATCGCCGCTCGCATCGCCATAATCGAATGCGTCGCGGGAAGGAACGGGCTGATCCACGTGATGAAATCAGGCAGCACTTGCAACGGATAGCCTCCGCCTGATCCTGAAATCTGCATCGCCAGCATGATCACGCCGATCGCCTTGCCGACGTTGTAGAAGCTCACGACCATCGCATACATGAAGAACGAGTAGACCAGCGAGCTGAGCCACCCGCTGAGCATGAACAGGAGTGGGTGCACGGCATGCACGCGCAGGAACAATAGCGTGCCGCCGCATGAGAAAGTACTTTGCAGCAGCCCCAGCACCGCGAACACTCCGTAATGCCCGAAGAACAGGACTCTGGGCTTCGGGTCGCCAAGCTCTTTGCGAATACGCGCCGACACTTGCGTCTTGAGGGTCACCGCCATCAGCAGCGCGCCGACCCACAGGGGCAGGAAGGTGTAGAACGGCGTGAGTCCGGTGCCGAAGGTCTCCACAGGGAACAGTGCCTTACGGTTGAGTTTCACCGGTGCCGCAAGCGACGCGGCCAGCGTTTCCGGATTATTGCCGAGCACGCTGCGCACCTCGCTCATATCACCGCTGTTGAGCGCCTGCGCCAGCTTGCTGTTCAAATCATTCAGTTTGGTGCTGTTCTTCTCGAGCAGTTGCGCGGTGGATGTCAGCACGCTGCGCATGTTGGACAGCGCTTTGCCAGCTGTTTTCGACGTGGAATCGAGGTCGCTGAGCGTGGAGTCCAAAGTGTCCGATCCACTGGCGAGCGTGGATGTCACGCTGGAGATCGAATTGTTGATTGATGTGATTTGTGGCTTGATTTCCTTGGTATAGCTGGTTTTCAGACCGCTGATGGACTGCTTGGCTTGTTTGGCGAGTCCGCTGATTTCGGCGCGTTTCGCTTCTGCATCGGTTTTCCCGGTGTCGATGGCGGTCGCCGCGGTATTGATGGCGTTTCGCACTTGGGTTTGCGCGCTGATCGCCGTGTCAAGCTGCTTGACGATGTTGTCGCGGGCGGTGACGAGCCGGTCGTGCGCCGCGGTGTCGGACATGTCGGGCACGGTGATGCCTGCGATGCTGTCCCTGAGCGCTTGGAATTCCGCGATTTGCTGGTCGACAATGCCCGCCTGTCGTTTGAGCCCCGCGGACGCGTCCGATGCACCTGTCCCCGCACTGTCGAGCGTGGAATCGATGGAATCGGCGACGGCCTGATAGCTTGAACTCGAGTTGGTTAACGCCGTGGTCAGGGCTTTCGACGCCGTGTTGAGAGCGCTGGTGATGTCGCTGGTGCCCTGCTTGGTGTCTTTCAGCGAGCTGCTTGCGCTTTTCGCGCTCGCAGAGACGCTGTCCACGAGTTGGTCGGAACTGGAAATCAAGGATTGCGCGGTGTCGGTAAGTCCGGCGAAGGTGTTGAGCATGGATGCGGCGTCGCCCAGTTGCGTCGCCATATCGCCCACATTCGCGTTGAATGTGGTAAGCAGTTTCGACGCCTTTTCGCTGCCAAGTTCATCGGACAGGTCGCTGGCGACGCTCAGCGCGACCGTGGCGATGGTCTGCGCGAAGGTCTGGTTGACTTGCGCAGCCACCTGATCGGCACCCTGTCCGGTGATTTTCGGGGCGACGGCGTTGATTTTCTCGTTCGTGTAGTAGGTGAGTTTCGCATGCTGCACGTCGTCGGAGAAGAACGTCATCATGTCCTTGCTGAAACTGGAGGGGATGACGACGGCCGCATAATATTTGCCGGATTTCGCTCCGTCAATCGCATCGTCCTTGGTGGTGATGGTCCAGTCGAGCTGATCGTTGGCTCGCAGCGCGTTGACCACGCTGTCACCGACAGTGACCTTCACCGGGACAAGGCTGCTCTTATACCCCTTGTCGGTGTTGGCGACGGCGATTTTCAACTGGTTGAGGTTGCCGAACGGGTCCCAAGCGGCGGCGACGTTGAACCAGGTGAACAGGCCGGGGATGACGACAAGCCCGATCACGATGATCACCGAGACAACATTGCTGAACATGCGCCGCATATCACCGGTGAAAAGTTTCCATGCTGTTTTCACTGTTTTCATGCGGAATGCCTTCCTATGCGGCTCGGGCGGCTGTCCTGTTCATCGAGCAGGATCTGCTGAATCGCCTCTTCGTCAAGATTGCCTAGGCGCGTCTGCCGTTCGATGTTGTCTTTGATGAGTTCGATGGTCATAAGGAACCCCATGATGAGCAGAATCCAAATCAGCCAGATGACCATGGCGTTGACCTTGCTGCTCGGCGTGAGAATGGACAGCACAACGGCGAGAATCACCGGCACGGCGATACCCGTGATGAGTGCGGCGCGCTTGAGTTTCGGGTACAGCATGGTGAAGCGGGCGGCTCTGCGTTCGATGCGCTCGCGGTACTCGTCCCGTCCTGCCAGTGCGCGGATGATTTGTGTCAGACCATACGTGCGGCCAGGCATCTCCATCTTCTCGCTGATGACCATGTCGCCTTCCTCAAGTTCGCGCGTGAACAGGCGGTTGAGATTGGCGGTTTTCGGTCGCAACCACAGGCCGAGAATGAAGAACGCGACGGCAAAGATCATGAGTTTGGCAATGTCGTCGAGCCATTGACCGTCATAGAAGCCGGCGATGCATTCGCGTAGTGCGCCGATCGCGTAGGTGAACGGGAACAGTTGGTATACCTTGCGGAAGAAGCTCGGCATCATCTCAATGGGGTACAAGCCGGTTCCGCCCGGAATCTGCACCATAACCAAGGCGATGGCGATGCCTTTGCCAATGTGGAGGAAGGTAGTGGCCAGCGCGTAGATGATGCTGTGGTAGACGAGCGCGACGATGATGCCGGTGCCTGCGAACGCGAACGGATTGACCGCCTGCACGCCGAGCAGCATTTCACCGACTGTCGTGGTGACGCCTTGTCCTGCGGCGAGGATGGCGAGCAGCAGCCATCGGCCCCAATAGCGTTCTCCCGGGGTGATGTTTTCGATGCCGTCGTCATCGGCTTCAGTGCGCAGAATCACGGTGAGCGCGAAAGCTCCCACCCATAGGGCCAACGCGGTGAACAGGGGCGCCATCGCGGAACCGTATGAATTCACCGGGAAGAGGGTTTTTGTGGAGAGCACGGTGGGGGAGAGCATGAAGTCGGAAATCTTCTTGGCGTCAAGCTTGCCGTTCTCCCCGAGAATGTTGCTCAGCGCGTTGGATGTGCTCAGCGCGGTCAGATCCGTGGCCAGGGTGTCAACCTTGCTCTGCACACGGTCAAGGCTGTCGCCGGCGCTGCTGATGGCGCTGCGCGTGCTTGCTGCGGACTGGTCCAGCTGGTCGAGCACGGTGTTGACCTGCGCGACCAGTGAATCCTGCCCGGTGACCAGGGCGCTCAGGGTTGCGCTGGTCGAGGCGAGGCTGCTCAGCCCGCTGTTGAGCTTTGGCAGTGCCTTCGTGTTGATGGTGTTGCGGGCTTTGTCGGTTGATTGCAGCGTGTTCTGCGTGGCGTCGTTGAGCGATTGTGATGCCGTAGTGCCGGCGGTGACCGTGTCGTTGATGTCGCGGTTCAGATTGTTCAAATCGCTGATGGAACCTTGCAGATTGTCGTTCTGCTGCTGGAGGCGTTTGAGCGCCGCAGTGCCGGCGTCGGTGGCGATACCAGCGTTGCCGAGTTCGGTGTTGAGCTCCGTCAGTTCGGTGATGATGGTGGCGTTCGTGTCGCTGACGTTCTGGGCGGCGTCGAGCGCGGTCTGGACCGAGCCGTTCGCCTTGGTCAGCGCCGTGCCGAGGGCGGCGACGGTGAGGCTGGTCTGCGAACTGGCTTGTGACAGCAGGCTTGAGCTGGTGTCAAGCGCGGTTGAGGATTCCGATGTGAAGGTGTTGATGCTGGTCTGCGCGGTTTTCAGTAGTTGCGAGGTGCCTGTCAGTCCGTTGCCGGCTTGGGCCACCAGCTGGGTTGCGGTGTTTAAGGACGCGCGTGCTGCCGCCGTTTTCGTGGGTACCTGCGCGAGTGTCGTGTCAAGGTCGGTCATGGTCTGGCGTATGGTCGCCAGGTTGTTGGATGTGGTCCTGAGATCTTTGGCCGCGCTCCCGCCTGCGGTGGACGCCTGGTCGTCGATGGTGTCGGCGGTCTTGTTGACGATATTGACAATCGCCTTGCTCGCCGTGGATACGAAATTGCTGTTGATCTGCTGGTCAAGTGTATTGGCGCCGGTGTCGGTGACTTTGGTGGCCACGGAGTTGGCTTTTTCGTTGATGTAATAGCTCAGTCTGGGCCGGTCACCGCTGCCGGTGACCACGTTGACGAGCGAATCGCTGAAATCGGACGGGATGATAATCGCCGCATAACAGCGCTCGGATTCGACGCTTTCCAAGGCGTCGCTCTCATTCATGAACGTCCAGCCGATCTGCTTGTTTTTCTTCAGCTCGGCCACGACCTGCTTGCCTGCGTTCAAATCGCCGGTCAGCGTGCTGGTGGTGCCTTTGTCTTTGTTGGCAACGGCGACCTTGATGCCGTTGGTGTTGTTGTACGGGTTCCAGAAACCGCGCACGTTGAACCACGCGTACATCGGTGGGATGAAGCACAAGCCGAAAGCAATCACCCAAGCAGTGGGGGCTTTGATCCAGCGCAGCAGATCGCGGCGCAGGATTTTTAACGCATTCCTCATATGGCGGCCCCTTGCTTGTTTGACGTGCATACCTTAATGGTAAAAGCGATACGCGACACGTAGCGCTACGAGATAAGTAGCGTAACGGCAGGCGTGGAAGAGTTTGCTGCCGGATTGAGGCTTCTGCGCGTGTCGTGCCGGTGTGTCTAGATATGCATATGCTGCGTCCGGCTCTGGGGCTGATGATTTGTTCCGGGGTGGGTTCGGTGGGGCTGATTCGAGGATTGGACTCCGAAATCGGATTTGGTCCGAGAAAAACACTTGAATCAATGTGCGCCTGGCTGTGCGACCGGTCGATTATAATCAACGAACCGCGGTATTCCGCTGTTTCCGGCTGTGTGCGGGCGGCGATTGTCTGTCGCAGGCGCCGCCGTCTTGGACTGATTCGGGGATTCGGGTGCGAGATTGGGTTTGGTCCGGCTTCGGGGCCGTGGCCGGTTTGGCGGCTGGCTGGTCATGGTCTGGGAACCGCGGGATTCCGCCGTTTCTGGATTGACGCGGATTGTGCCAGCCTGCCGGACCGCCTGTTTCCGTAGACTGATTCGGGAATCGGACGCTGAAATCGGATTCGGGTCGAGGAGAACACTGGGATCGATGTGTGCCCGGCCGTGCGACTGATCGGCGATAATCAAAGAACCTTGGTATTCCGCCGTTTTCGGCTGGGTACGGTTTACGGGCGCATGCTGCGACGGACGGTCGTACGGACTGGATCGGGAATCAAACGTTGAAACCCGATCCAGTCCACGACGGGAGTGCGACAGATGTTGATGCATCTGAGCCTCGGTATCGCAGCGAAGGTTGGCGGCTTGAGAACTGCCGCAGCCGTGTGGATTTGCAGTCGCTGAAATCGCATAGTCGTGCGGTCTATGCAGACATGCAGATTGCACAGTCATGCAAATCATGCAGCCGCGCAAATCATGCAGCTGCGGCGCGCAATCGAGTGGCCCCACGCAGCCGTGTATTCCAAGGAATCGCGTGGCTCGCATAGCCCGACCGCTCACTTGCGGCCGCCCGCTCACTCACATGCTGCCGGTGTCGTTGAAAATGCCGCTTCCGCCGAGTCCGAGTCCAAGGCTGCTGTCGTCGCTGGACGAGCTTGAGCCGTCGCTTTCGGATCCGCTGCTTGATCCGCTGCTCGACCCGGACTCGGATTCGTTCGAGCTGCCCGGCATCATGCGCCCGTAGCCGTACGGCTGCACGATTTGCTGCTGCCGACTGGGCGTGGTCGTGCGCATGATGAATCCGCCCGCAACGCCGCCGATTAGTCCGCAGATTAGTGCTGCCACGGCCGCGAACACGATAGTGCCGGTGTTGAGACTGGCGAAAAAGGCGCGGATTTTTGACGGCTTTTTCGGCTTCTTCTGGGTACCCGTCGGTGCGGGATACGCTCCGGGAACCCCATACGGTGACTGATATTGCGGTTGCTGTACGTAGGGCTGTTGCGCGTACGGCTGGGATGCATACCCGTACGGCGATGCTTGCGGCGGGGTTTGCGTCTGACCTGCACCGGCTGCTTGACCGGCCCTAGCCGCTTGGCCGGCGCCGCTCACTTGTCCGTTCTGCTCTGGCGCTGGTGATGGCTGATGAGGCTGTCCGCCCGGAGCCTGCCGCGCCTGTGCCGAGGCTTTGGCGACGGCATCTGCCGGTTGCGCCTCGCCGCGATGCGTGGCGGCCCAGTTCCAGGAAACCCCGTCGATGTCCGGGGCTTCTGCGGTGTCGCCGTTCGCTGTAACATCGGTATTCGTCGTCTTGCTATTGGACGCTTCGCCTGCGGGCACATTCCCGACGGATGCCTTGCCGCCGTTGGTTTCCCCGCCTGTTACAGATGCCTTCGCGTCGGTGATTGGCTGTGTCCGCTGCACGTCCTGAATCTGCTGGGTTTCCTGCGTGTCTTGGTTCCGCCGGTCTTGCGGATTCTGCTGATCTGCACTCATGTTATGCTCCCTTCAATGTCGGTTCGCTGTCCTCGCCGTGCCGCGGTAGTTGCGGCTTGTCGCGGACCGCCGAGCCATGTTGCCCGGCTTCCTTATTGATTTCAGCTAACCTCATCAACCCTTGGATGCGCTGCCAATCGGCGTATGAGCATCTCAAAAGTCGCACACGGTGGTCTGCCAAAATCATGGATGGAACCTGAAAGCGCGAGATCACCAGAGCCGGCGGTACGCTCTGCGAAACCAGTGTGCGCACCGATACGAACTGTCTATGCTAAAGCGGTTGTCAGCGTAGCTGGTTCGTGGAGTAATTAGACAACGCGCGCATCTGACGATGGACGGTGGCGCGAGTTCCCGAAATTCCGCACTCGGCCTCCAACGATGTCCGTCGGATTAGCGCCGCATGCTGCTGGTTCTTCACTTCCGTTTCTCTGGCTCCGGTTTCGCGCGCGGTCTCAGATTGTCGGCTCTATATCTGCGATTTCGGGTCACCCGTTCCACGCCACGATGTTCTAGGTCTCTGATGCTTTCGAAGCTCGACTCCCGGTAGCCGCCGACCGAGTGCCAAAGAAATCTCTGAGTCTTGAAATCTGAAAATCTTTCGACTCCGTCTTGATTTCGCGAGATGTTGAGCGCTAAGTCTGAAAATCTCGTGTCCGATGCGTGATTGAGAGAGATATTGAGATTGTCGCGCGTCGTCGTCGACATGACGGAATCAGGAAAAGCGCGGAATATCAACGATTCTTGGGCTGGCGGTGTTAGCCGCACACGTTGGAAAGTCTGTAAAAATCGCGGATTTCGTCTCTGCGGAGAGTTGTTTAGAGATTTTTCTGAAAATCTCTGTTCGCCGGCCGATTTTGCAAGATATTGAGAATTCCGCGTCTGTCTGGCTGGTCGCGCATGCATCGCACGGTAAGGACCGGGATGATGTTACTTTAGAAACAGTTACAACAACTAGGTACGCTGGCAACAGATGCATCGTGGCGACGCAGGTCCTTGCGGATTTCGGTTGGACGATCGTCTGGATAGGAGCAGCATATGGCAGGAACTGACAACGCCGGTCTTCAAATGGCGGGCGCGGATGGGGCGTCGTTGGTGAGCGGCTCCGACAACACTGCAAACGTATGTGACGCCGCCGGCAAGGGCGATGATGGAGTAGTTGCTGACAACGCCCCCAGCTCGACCGGCACTCCTGCAACCGCCGCCCCTGCAACCCTGTCCGCGGTATCCGACGCCATCGCCGCGCTCACAATCTCCGACGCGACCCGCGAGGCGACAGCCAACCAATTGAGCGCCGACGAGGAATCATCCTCCCTGCTTGACGACGGCAAACACACGCTCCCGTTCATCACCCGCCTCTACGGCGGCTTGGTCATGCTGCTCGGCGTGTGCACCATCCCGCTGATTATCTACGAACTCACGTATGGAATCCGCCAGGTTCTTGATGGCAAAGTCACAATCGACGCGCTCGCTTTGCCGTTCATTCTCTCCTGCGTCGAAGTGGTGGTGCTGATCGCCAACGCCGCGTGCATGGCGGTGTTCGGCGTGCAACTGTTGCGCAGCCACCGCCGGCATGCCGCCCGGTGGGCGTACGCGCTGATGCCGCTCACGCTCGCGCATGGCATGCTGTCGCTTGCACTGGAAGGTTTCGGCACGAATCTACTCGGACCGTTCGTGCAGATGACCATCCTGGTCGCCTTGTCGGTCACGCTTGATCCGACACTGCTCCAGGAACGCCAACTGCAGTGGCATCTCAAACGCATGGATGAGCATGACGCGTACAACAGGGCCGTCCAAGCGGATATGCTCGGACGCGACCAGAGCGGCAAGGGCTATATTTCCCTTGACTATTTTAATATTTTCTGGCTGTTCGTTGTCGGTTGCGTGGTGGGGCTGATTATCGAGACCATCTACCATTTCGTGCTCGTGCATGAATACCAGGACCGCGCGGGGCTGCTGTGGGGGCCGTTTTCCCCGATTTACGGCTGCGGCGCGGTGATTTTGACGGTGTGCCTGAACCGGTTGTGGCGTAAGAATCCGGTGCTGATTTTCTTCGCGAGCGCGGTGATCGGCGGCGCGTTTGAATTCTTCGTCAGCTGGTTCATGGAGGCGGCGTTCGGCATCACCGCGTGGGATTACACCGGTCAATGGCTGTCGATTGGCGGTCGTACGTCTGGTAAGTACATGGTGTTCTGGGGTTTGCTCGGGCTCGCGTGGATCAAGTTCGTGCTGCCGTATCTGTTGCGCCTGATCAATAGGATTCCGTGGAAGATTAGGTATTCGTTGACTGCGGTGTGCACGGTGTTGATGCTGGTTGACATCGTGATGACGCTGATGGCGCTGGACTGCTGGTACAGCCGCGTTTCTGGCGTGCCACAGAATGCCCCGGTCACGCAGTTCTTCGCCGAGCATTTCAATGACTCGTATATGCAGCATCGGTTCCAGACCATGACCATCGACCCGTCGAAGTCCGGCCGTATGGCGTAGCAGTCGCGTATTGCGGAGCTGTACCGGTATGCGCGGGCGTGCACCGCGCATCTGCCGGTCGCCCGGCTCACGGTCGCGATAAGCGAGGCACCCGTGAACCAGGCCAAATCAGCGGTTGCGTGTGGCGGAATCCTCCGAACCCTAGAAATCCCAATCGTCGTCGTCGGTTTCCTCGGCCTTGCCCATCACGTAGGACGAGCCCGAACCGGAGAAGAAATCGTGGTTCTCGTTCGCCGAAGGTGACAGCGCAGCCAGGATTTCCGGGCTCACCTGGGTTTCCTCGGCGGTGAAGCGTGTGGAGTAGCCGAGGTTCATGAGTGCCTTGTTCGCGTTATATCGCACGAACGCAAGCACATCGGGCAGGAAGTCGAAGCCCGCGTACACGTCCTTGGAATACTCGATTTCCAGCTCGTACAGGCGGTCGAGCAGGTCCATCGTGAAGTCGTGCAACATCTGCTGGTCGTCGGCGCTGCGGGTCTCAAGTCCGCGCTGGAACTTGTAGCCTGAATAATACCCATGAATCGCCTTGTCTCGAAGGATGAGACGAATCATATCGGCGGTGTTCATCATGGTGCCGCGAGCCGCGAAATACAACGGCAGATAGAAGCCCGCGTACAGCAGCAGCGACGAGAGCAGTGTGGCGGCGACCTTGCGTTTGAGCGGGTCGTCGCTCTCATACTGTTCGAGCACGGTGTCGACGCGCTCCTGCAGGATGTCGTTGCCCACGGCCCAACGGTACGCTTCATCAATCTGCTCGCTGGAGCACAACGTGGAGAAGATTGACGAGTACGAACGCGCGTGAATGGACTGCATGAACGCGATATTCGTGTACACGGCCTGCTCGTGTTCGGTGCGCGCATGCTCGATCTGGCAGATTTCGCCGATGGTGGCCTGCGTGGTATCGAGTAGCGTCAGGCCCGTGAACACGCGCACGGTGGTGGTACGTTCGCGCTCGCTCAGCGCTCGCCAGTCGGGCACGTCGTTCGACAGCGGCACTTTCTCGGGCAGCCAGAAGTTGGCGACGAGGCGGTTCCACACCTCGAGGTCCTTGTCGTCCGTGATGCGGTTCCAGTTAATCGGCCGTACGCGCGAACCGTGATGGTAGCGGTATTGCGCCGGGGTGATGGACGCGGTCATCATCGCGTCATCGGCGATGCGGACAGTGCGGGGTGCGGTGGGGGTGGTGGTCATGATGTTCCTTCGGTCGGTTCAATGGTTCATTGGTTCATGGGACAAGGATTGGCGGAATGACGCCGCTCACAGCATGCAGCTGACGCAGCCTTCGACGTCGGTGCCTTCGAGCGCCTGCTGGCGGATGCGGATGTAATACAGCGTCTTGATGCCCTTGCGCCATGCGTAGATCTGCGCCTTGTTGAGATCACGCGTCGTGGCGGTATCAGGGAAGAACAGCGTGAGCGACAGGCCTTGGTCCACGTGCTTCGTGGCTTCGGCGTAGGTGTCGATGATCGCCTTCCAGCCGATGGTGTACGCGTCCTCGAACATGTCGAGATTCTCGTTGGTCATGTAGGGCGCCGGGTAATACACGCGGCCCGTTTTTCCTTCCTTGCGGATTTCGATGCGCGCGGCGATCGGGTGAATCGAGCTCGTGGAATGGTTGATGTACGAAATCGACCCGGTCGGCGGCACGGCCTGCAAGTAGGCGTTGTAGATGCCGTCGCGCAGCACTTGGGCTTGCAACTCGCGCCAATCGTCGGCTGAAGGGATGGCCACGCCGAAACGATTGAACAGGTCGCGTACGGTGTCGGTCCGAGGTTCGGTGTGGTATGTGCCGTCGATGTATTTGTCGAAATAGTTGCCTTCGCCGGTCGGTTTGGCATATGCGCTGTCGTCGAACCCAGCGAAACGGGTACCGCGTTCGGCGGCGATCGCATGCGAGGTGCGGTATGCGTGGTAGGCGACCGTCATGAAATACATATCCGTGAAATCAAGCGCTTCATCACTGCCGTACCGCAGGCCTTCGCGGCCGAGGAACCCGTGCAGGTTCATCTGTCCCAGGCCGATCGCGTGGCTTTCCTCGTTGCCGCGCCGGATGGACGGCACACAATCCAGTCGCGTATGGTCGCTGACCGAGGTGAGCGCGCGGACGGCGGTTTCGACGCTCGCAACAAGACCCCCGTCCATCGCCTTCGCGATATTGAGCGACCCCAGATTGCAGGAGATATCACGGCCCACATGCTCGTAGCCGAGGTCCTCGCGGTAGGTGCTCGGCTCCTGCACCTGCAGGATTTCGGAGCACAGGTTGCTCATGGTCACGCGGCCCTTGAGAGGGTTCGCGCGGTTGACGGTGTCCTCGAACAGCATGTACGGGTAGCCGGATTCGAATTGCAATTCGGCGAGCGTCATGAAGAATTCGCGCGCGTCGATGTACGTCTTGCGGATACGGTCATCGGCCAGCATCTCGTCATAGTGTTCCGTGACCGAAATATCGGCGAATGGTACACCATAGACACGCTCTACATCGTACGGACTGAACAGGGCCATGCGTTCGCGGCGTTTGGCCAGCTCGAAGGTGATGTCCGGAATCACCACGCCGAGGGCCAGCGATTTGATGCGGATCTTCTCATCTGCGTTCTCGCGCTTGGTGTCGAGGAAGCGCATGATATCAGGGTGATGCGCGTTGAGATACACCGCGCCGGCCCCCTGGCGCGCCCCCAGCTGGTTCGCGTAGCTGAACGAGTCCTCGAGCAGTTTCATGACCGGAACCACGCCGCTTGACTGGTGTTCGATGCGCTTGATCGGGGCGCCCGCCTCACGCAGATTCGTCAGCAGGAGTGCTACGCCGCCGCCGCGCTTGGACAGTTGCAACGCCGCGTTGATACCGCGCGAAATCGACTCCATATTGTCTTCGATACGCAGCAGGAAGCAGCTCACCGCCTCGCCGCGCTGCGCTTTGCCAAGATTCAGGAAGGTCGGCGTGGCGGGCTGGTAGCGGCCGGAAATGATGGCGTCCGCGTACTCGATCGCACGCTGCTCGTCACCGTCCGCAAGCTCCAGAGCGACGGCGGCACAACGCTGTGGGAAATCCTCCAGATACTGCGAGCCGTCAAACGTCTTGAGCGCGTAGGATGCGTAGAACTTGAACGCGCCGAGGAAGGTCTCGAACGTGAATCCCTGATGTTCTACATGGTCGTAGAAGTTGTCCAGAAAATCGTCCGAATACTGGTCAAAGACGCGACGGTCGTAATATCCCTGATCCAGCAGGTAGGCGAGGCGCTCGCGGGTGGAGACGAACCGCATGGTGCGCGGCTCGACCTGGTCTTGCATATACGCGTCAACGGCCTGATGGTCGGCATCGAAGCGGATGCGGCCGTTGTCGTCGTATAGGTTGAGCATCGCGTTGAGGGCGTGATAGTCGGGAGCCGCCTGCGGAATGGTGAATTGGGGCGAAGTGGCGGTTGCGGTCATGGTTGGCCTTTCTGGTTGGTGCGGCGATTGTGGATGAGGTGGGGGAGATGAGTGATGGTGGGGATGGTTGATTGGTTGCGGAGCTTTCAAGGGTTTCAGTCGGGCCGGTCGGTTTCGGCCGCCGCGAGCCGCAGAAAGAAGCCGCGCAGCCCCTCGCGGACCTTGCGCATGTCCTCGGGTGTGCCGGTCAGTTCGAAGGAATACAGGAACGGCACGTGGCATTTCGCGGCGATCACGTCACCCGCCGCGCAGAACGCATCGCCGAAATTCGTGTTGCCGGACGCGATGACTCCGCGCAGTAGTCGGCGGTTGCCGCGGTCGTTGAGAAAACGGCGAACCTGCGGCGGCAGGGCTTTCGAAATGTCGCCACCGCCGTATGTCGGCACGACGATCACGAACGGTTCGTGGACAACCAGCGGGGCGCTCTTCGGGCGCAGCGGGATGCGATACACGTTGAGCCCGGCTTCGGGCAGATGGCAGTTCTTGATGAATCTCGCGGTGTTTTCCGACGCGGAGGAGAAGTACACGACCGCGCCGATGTGGGTGTCGATTGCTGCGGATTCAGGCTCGCTGGGGCTTGGCGTGCCGGGCGCTGGAGGGTTGGAATTCGGAGAGCCTGGTTCTGGGACGCCGGGTGTCGTGCTGCCGGGTGCCGCGACGCTGGAACCCAAGTCGCCCATCATGCGTGCGGTTGCGTCGGTCATGCTCGGTTCCCGTCGGTCGCCAGGGCGGATTGCGTGTCTGCGTTTGCGTTTGCGGTCGCGGTCGTGTCTGCGGTCGCGAGCGCTCCAGCGAGCTGGTCGATGAGGTCCGGCCGGTATCCCGACCACGCGGCATCCGGCGTAATCACGACGGGCGCTTGGCGGTATCCGGCCTGGACAAGCTGCGTCAGCGTCGCGGGGTTCTCGCTCAAATCGACGGTTTCGAAGGTGATCCCGCGGTCGCGCAGGCGGCGTTTGGTCGCCTCGCACTGTTGGCATTGCGGTTTGGTGAACACGGTGATGGTCAACTGTCCTCCTTGGTCGAAAGCGTCATGACGGAAGCTGTCGTGGCGGTGTCGGAACTGTTACGCTACACGACTGGGCAGGAACAAAAAACCACCATCACTAGTGGCGTGTCGAGCGTGTCGCCACTATATCTAGTGATTTCCATAAGTTGCTCATCATAGTCGGGAGAACGATTCCGGGGTGTGCGCGTTCTGGGCGGCGACGATGCCGGCCGGCAACCGAAATGTGAGGTATCCGACAAATCCGTGATTCAGACTTGACATGTCCGTGTGCACGAGTGCGGATATCGCGGGTGCATCTCGTGTTTGCTGCCGTCAGGGCAATCCGCGGTACTGCTCAGGGCGTATTCGTGGAACGCAGTGGGCACTCCGCCCAAGGCTCGCGATAGACTGACAGCTGATGTACGCGGCGAACAGCCGCGCCTGCGAATGAACGCGTATGAACGTGTCATCGAACCTGTCATCGGACTTGGGAAAGGTAACGTAATGGCCGTAGAAGCTACAGCAAATATCGGCGTCGTCGGACTGGCGGCAATGGGCTCCAACCTCGCCCGCAACCTGGCGCATCACGGGAACACCGTCGCCGTGTACAACCGGCATTACGAGCGTACGGAAAAGCTCATCAACGAGCACGGCACTGAAGGCAAGTTCGTGCCCGCGAAAACCGTTGAGGAGTTCGTCGCCTCGCTCAAGCGTCCGCGCACCGCGATCATCATGGTCAAAGCGGGCGGCCCGACCGACGCGGTGATCAACGAACTCGCCGACGCCATGGAACCGGGCGACATCATCGTCGACGGAGGTAACTCCTACTTCGAGGACACCATCCGCCGCGAGAAGGAGATTCGCGCTCGCGGTCTTCACTTCGTCGGCTGCGGCGTGTCCGGCGGCGAGGAAGGCGCGCTCAACGGCCCGTCCCTTATGCCCGGCGGCACCGAGGAATCCTGGAAGACTCTCGGACCGATCCTCAAGTCCATCGCGGCTGTCGCCGAAGACGAACCGTGCGTTACGCATATCGGCGAGAACGGCGCGGGCCACTTCGTCAAGATGGTCCACAACGGCATCGAATACGCGGACATGCAGCTCATCGCGGAAAGCTACGATCTCATGCACCGCGGGCTCGGCATGGATGCCGCCGAGATCGGTGACGTGTTTGAAGAGTGGAACAAGACCGAGCTGAATTCGTATTTGATTGAAATCACCGCCGAAGTGCTGCATCAGGTGGATGCCAAGACCGGCAAGGCGCTGGTGGACGTGATTGTTGACCATGCGGGCATGAAGGGCACCGGCACGTGGACCGTGCAGACCGCGCTGTCGCTGGCGATTCCGGTGACCGGCATCGCCGAAGCGGTGTTCGCGCGTGGCCTGTCCGGCATGGCCGAGCAGCGTGCCGAAGCACAGAAGCAGCATCTTGCCGGCCCCGAGCAGAAGCTTGATGTCGCGCCGGCCGAACGTGCCGCGTTCATCGAGGATATCCGCCACGCGCTGTACGCCTCGAAGATCGTCGCCTACGCGCAGGGCTTCGATGAGATTCAGGCCGGTGCCAAGGAGTACGGCTGGAATATCGATCTTGCTGCGGTGGCGCGCATCTGGCGTGGCGGCTGCATCATTCGCGCGCAGTTCCTCAACCGCGTGGCCGAGGCCTTCGAATCCGGCGAAGCGAACGTGTCGCTGCTGTTCGCCTCGTATTTCAAGGATGCAATCGCCAAGGCGCAGGATTCTTGGCGTCGCGTGGTCGCCCAGGCTGCGCTGAACGGCATGCCGACCCCGGCGTTCGCCAGCTCGCTGTCCTACTACGACGGCCTGCGTTCCGACCGTCTGCCCGCCGCTCTGATCCAGGGCCAGCGCGACTACTTCGGCGCGCACACCTATGGCCGCATCGACCAGCCCGGCGCCTTCCACACGTTGTGGGCCGAGCCGGGCCGTCCTGAAATCACTGCGTGATTTCAGGACGACTGCGACAGCCCGGTGGGCTGTCGCAAGGCTCGGCTGCGGTGCGCTGTATTGCGCACCGCTGTAAGCGTTGGGTCCGGCCGTAGGTCGGTCAATAATTGCAGGGCCGGAGGCGAACCGCATCGGCCCTTGTAAATCAGATGCCTCCAAACTGGTTACGCTGACGACTCTCTCAGCGTAACCAGTTTGTGTAATTGGGGGCCTCGTGGATATCGGCGGCTGTGTTGTCTTGATGTCGTTTCTGCCTGCTGAACGTTGGCTGGCCCGGGAGTTTATGCTGATAGTCCTTGTCGTGCCCTAATCTCCCAGATTCTGCGGGAGTTTATGCTGATTTAGGCAATTCGCCGCTAAACTCCCGTGCCGGACGCGGGAGTTTACGAGAATCCGGCATTTTCATGCATGATTTCCCAACAAGAACGTTGGAATTCCGCGATTCTCAAAAATTGGCCTCAAAGCCGTTTTTGGGAGAACTCCGCCGGATTCATGCTTTCGCGCTAAACTCCCGTGCGCATCCGGGAGTTTGCTGCCCTCGAGACGATTCATAACAGAACTCCCGCATCGGTCTCGGTCATTCGCCCATATGCATCCCGTTCCAGTACAGGGCGCTCGATGTCCAGCAGCCAATCTCAATAATCCCAATATTTTTCGGTTCCGCTCTCTCGCATCTGAACGCCATCCGACGGACTATTGCAGATTCCGCGCCCATGCCGTCGCAAACGCATATCCCGAAATCGTTGGAATTCCGCGGTTTTTATAGAATCGGTCGCGCAGGCGACCATCCCGATTCCTCAATTTCTTCAGGAATCTGTCTTTTCCGCCGAGTTTTCCAGACTGAAATCTGAAAAACTCGTGATTTGCGCCTTCTGAATCGAGATGTTGAATCCTTTACAAACCGGCTTCGCTCGTAGCCTTCAGCGTAGCCGGTTTGTAAGCAAGCGCCTTACAGTTGCGCAGCCGCGTCGGGGGTGGTGAACCAGACGAGCTCGTCGGTGGCGTCTGCGAAGGATGACGGCCAGGCGGGATCATTGCGTGTGGCGAACACGTGGGCGAGCGCGTCGGCTTTTCCGGCGCCGGCGGTCAGGAACCACATGCGGCGCGTCTGGGCGAGCAGCGGCGCGGTCATGCTCAGGCGCAGCGGCGGCATCTTGGGGGAGTGGTTCACGCCGACGACCAGTCGGTCTGCGATGGACACCTCGGCATGCCCGGGGAACAGCGACGCGTAATGGCCGTCCGGTCCCATGCCCATCACGGCGATATCCATCACCGGTACGGCGCCCAGTTCGCGAACCAGTTCGCGCTCGTATGCGCATGCCGCCTGATCAAGCAGCGCGTCGGTCGTCGCGTCGTCTGCTGCTGCGATATCCGTAGCATTGCGCGTATCTGCGGCCATCTCATGGATGTTGGACTCAGGGAGCCGCCCATCGGCGACCAGCCGGTCGAGCAGCATGCGGCGGGCCTGCAGCGCGTTGCGGTCGTCATCATCGGTGGCGACGAATCGTTCGTCCGCCCACCACAGGTGCACGCGCGTCCAGTCGATGGTGTCGGTCAGTGGGTTGGATGCCATGTATTCCAACGCTTTGATGGTGTCTGAGCCGCCGGTGAGCGCCACATCGACACGGTTGCGGGTTTTGCCGCCGTCGAGTCGTTCGCCGAGTACATCGGCGATGGCGAGCAGCAGCCGTTGCGCCCCCGCTTGGGCGACTGCATCTTTGGTCGGATATACCACGAGTGTGCGTTGAGCCATGATTCCTCCTGATTCCGCGTGCCTCATACCAACGGTTGCGTTCGGCGGGCATGTTTTCAATCTTCTTGCCAGCATAGTCGCAGCGCGGTAACCGGGCGGGATGCGTAACTGTCTGCGTGGGGCCGTCTGCGTTGACTGGTTGCGGACGCCTGTGCGATTGACTCTGCATGACCTTTTACGCAGCCGCCTGCGTCGTACAAGACTTCCTGATGCCCCTGCCAAGTCGAGCTCGTGAAATCAATCTTCAGATTCGGCCTGTCGCAACAACTTAAGCGGTTATGCTGGGAATGCGAAAATTGCGCACACATCAACTTGACGATGTGTGGCCAGCACCAGCACATCAAAGGAGAACCACATGCTGCCCGAACAGATCCATGGCATCACCTTCGCACCCTTCGCCCGCCGCGGTGAACTTGCCACTGATGAAGCCCGCGAAAGTCTACGCGTCATGAAGGAACGCACCGGCGCCAACATGGTCGTGTTCGTGCCGCTCGGCGCCCAGGAGCACCCGCAAAGCCAGCACATCGACTACACCACGGACGCCACGATGTCCGACACCGAGCTCATTGACATGATGCGCCTCGCCCGCAGCCTCGGCATGGCTGTCGGTCTCAAACCCACGGTGAACTGCACCGACGGCACGTGGCGCGCCTACATCAGCTTCTTCGAAGAGGATGTGGTGTGCGAGCCGAAGTGGAGCGTATGGTTCGCACAGTATGAAGCGTTTCAGCGGCACTATGCGCAACTCGCCCAGCGGGAGGGTGTCGACCTGTTCATTCCCGGCTGCGAAATGGTGATGAGCGAGCATCGCGAACGGCAGTGGCGGCAGGTCATCGCCGCCGTGCGTGACTGCTATGACGGCCCGGTGAGCTACAACACCGACAAATACCAAGAGCACAACGTGCGCTGGTGGGATGCGTGTGACATGATTTCGGCGAGCGGCTACTACCCGATCGAGGATTGGCCGCGGCAGCTCGACCGCATCGAACAGGTGGTGAAGCGCTTCAACAAGCTGTTCTTCTTCGCGGAAGCCGGCTGCATGTCCACCGCCGGTTCGCAGCATATCCCCAACAGCTGGACGCTCGAAGGCCCGGTCAACCTGCAAGCGCAGGCGGACTGGTATCGCAGCCTGTTCGACGCGATGGCCTCGCGCGACTGGATCCGCGGCTGCGTGCTGTGGAGCTGGCCGCCGGTCCTGTACAGCGCCGACGCTGCAGCCTCCGACCGCTACTACGAGTTCTACAACAAACCCGCCGAATCCGTAATCCGCGAGGCGTTCGCCCGCTGAATCACTGTGGGTGCGTCGCGGGCGCGTCATGATGATGTATGTCCTGATTGCGTCCTGACGGCATGATGCTTGCGTCCCGACAGCGTCCCGATGACATGATGATTGCGCCCAAGCATCGTCCGTGCGGCGTTTCGATTGCGTCTCAGAAGCATGAGCGTCGCCACTCGCCCAGCACCCCCAACGCCGGTTCCCCAACACCGTCCCAACATGCCAGCACCAACAACGCCCGGCTGTGCAGCGCCGATCGGGAAGCAATTCCCAGTCGGCGCCGCTCAGCCGGGCGTCGCGTTATCGTGAATAACCCGATGACCGGATGACCGGTATTTCGTCCCAGCATCCAGGTCGGGGCCGCCAATCCGCCTGGCTCAGTGCGAAATCAGATCCCAGCCCTTGTTGATGACATCCGCATAGACCTCATCGGGGTCCATGCGACGCAGCTCCTCGGTCAGGCAGTCTTCGAGCGTGCGCACCGGCACGCTGATCGGCTGCGGGGTCTGCCCGGGGACGCTGATGATCGACTGATCCTCGTGCGGGCGTTCCAGCGACAGCACGCCGCCGTCCTCGCGGGTCAGATACACGCCGGTGACCGCCTCAGCATGCTCGTCGGCTTCGAAATCAACCGGCACGTTGAGCTTGAGCCGCAGCCATGCGCGCAGCAGATCCGCTGGCAGGAAATCGCTCGGCGCGGTGACGCGGGCGTGCACAATCGGGATGTGCGGCGGCTGGTCGACCATGGAGGCGAGCATGGCGCGCCACACGGTCAGGCGTGTCCACGACAGGTCCACATCTTGGGCGGACCAGTTGCGACGGAGCCGTTCGATCGTGGCTTCCGGGTTGCTGGAACGCATCGCGTCGGTGATACGGCTCGACGCCATGGCGCCCAACAGGTCCTTCGACGGGTTGGACGGCGGATTCGTCGGCCACCAGGCCACGACCGGCGCATCCGGCACGAGCAGCGGGATGACCAGCGTGTCGAGATGGTCGACCAGGCCGTTGCGCGGGCGAAGCACAATCACCTCGCCGGCGCCGGCGTCCGCGCCGAATCGTACTTGCGCGTCGAGATTGGATTCGTCGGCCGCGTTTTCGCTCTCGGAGGTCGCTTCGCCCTCTCCGGAAACGATGGTGGCGTGCGTGTTCGGCACAATCGCAATCACACGGCAGGGATGCTCACGGCTCGCCGCATTCGCGACTTCCAGCGAGTTCTCAAGCTCGGCGTCGTCGGTACGGATCAGCAGCGTGAGCACGCGCCCGGTCGCCGACTCGCCGCGCTCCTCATGCAGTTCGTCGATTTTCGCGGAGATTTCGCGGGTTCGTGTATTAGGCAGGTCGATAATCATGGCATCCTCCAATGGCGGCCGTCGCGGGCCAGCATCTCATCGGCTTCCGCTGGGCCCCATGTGCCGGAACGATAGGGCTGCGGCTGCCCGAGCGTCGACCAGAACTGTTCGATCGGGTCGAGGATTTTCCAGCTCAGATCCACTTCCTCGGTGGTCGGGAACAGCGGCGGATCGCCGAGCAGCACGTCAAGAATCAGGCGCTCGTAGGCTTCCGGGGAACTTTCAGTGAAGGAACGGCCATAGCTGAAGTCCATGGACACGTCGCGCACTTCCATCGCGGAGCCGCCGGGGACTTTCGCGCCGAACCGCATGGTCACGCCCTCATCCGGCTGCACGCGAATCACGACCGCATTGCTGCCGAGCTCGCGGACCGCGGTCTGCTCGAACGGCAGGTGCGGGGCGCGCTTGAACACGACGGCGATTTCGGTGACGCGCTTGCCCAGACGCTTGCCGGTGCGCAGGTAGAACGGGACGCCGGCCCAACGACGGGTGTCCACGTCAAGACGAATCGCCGCATACGTTTCGGTGGTGCTTGACTTGTCGATGCCTTTTTCGTCCAGATAACCGACCACTTCGTGCGAACCCTGCCAGCCGCGGGCGTACTGGCCGCGGGCGGTGTGGGCGCGCAAGTCCTTCGGTAGGCGGACGGCGGACAGCACCTTGGTCTTCTCGGCCGTCAGATCCTGTGCGGAGAAGCTCACCGGCTCCTCCATCGCGGTGAGCGCCATGAGCTGCAGCAGATGGTTCTGGATGATGTCACGAGCGGCGCCGATGCCGTCATAATAGCCGGCGCGGCCGCCGATGCCGATATCTTCGGCCATCGTAATCTGCACGTGGTCCACGTAGTTCGAATTCCAGATCGGCTCGTACATCTCGTTCGCGAATCGCAGCGCGAGAATATTCTGCACGGTTTCCTTGCCGAGATAATGGTCGATGCGGAACACCGAGCTTGGGTCGAAAACCTCGGACACCACGCGGTCAAGCTCGCGGGCGCTTTCCAGGTCATGGCCGAACGGCTTCTCGATGATCACGCGGCGCCACGCGCCTTCGGTGGAGCGTGACAGGCCGGATGCGGCGAGTTGCTTGGATACCAGCGGGAACGCGCGCGGCGGCACCGACATGTAGAAAGCGTGATTGCCTTGCGTGCCGCGGTCTCGGTCAAGCTCCTGCACAGTGTTGCTCAGCCGTTCGAACGCCGCGGGGTCATCAAAGGTGCCCTGTACGAAGCGGATGCCCTTGGCAAGGTTCTCCCACGTGGATTCCTTGAACGGGGTGCGGCAACGGGCCTTGACTGCCTGTTTGACGAATTCGATGAAATGTTCGTTGGTCCAGTCGCGGCGGGCGAAGCCGGTCAGGCCGAAGCTCGGCGGCAGCAGACCGCGATTTGCCAGATCATAGACGGCTGGCAGGAGCTTCTTCTGAGCCAAATCACCGGTCACGCCGAAAATCACCAGACTGCACGGGCCGGCGATGCGCGGAAGACGCAGGTCGCGCGGGTCGCGCAGCGGGTTGGTCCAGGTTGGTGTGTTACTCATAATGGCCATCATACGTGTGGGGGAGGTGTTTGGTTTCGGGCCGTCCGCGCTGCGAGGCTGATTTCACGACTGGCGTATCGCGCCAAACAGGCCGGTTGTGGGGCGGCGGCGAGATATCACTCTGTTGTCGTGACTGCCCGATCGCACGGCTGTCAGATGGCGGTCGGATATCACCGGGTCGCGGCTCTGCCATCAGGCTATATGCCCAGCATGCGACTGCCGCGTCGCACACACAACGGCCGGGTATCGTACGCCATCCACCCGCCGCCGTCCGTCTGCCGCCCGTCGAATGTCTCAACCGTGCCCGACGATTGGAGTATGGAGACTCATCACCGCGTTGCGGTGCTGTGTGCGCTGCCGCAGGAAGCTGAACCCATCATCGAGGGCTTGCATGGAATCGAGCGCCGCCGCCGGTACGGCACCGATTTGGTCACCGGACAGTTCGGCGAGGTGTCTGTCGTCGTGTGCGTGGGCGGTATGGGGAAGGTCGCCGCAGGTGCCGCCGCCCAAATGCTGATCTGCGAATATCATCCGGATGCCTTGATATTCAGCGGTATTGCGGGCAGTCTCAACCCGTTGCTGGAGGTCGGGGATATCGTGGTCGGCGGTTCGCTGGTGTACTTGGAGACCAACAACGACATCATCGCCGAATGCGACCCCTTCCTGCACACGTATGCGTCCGATGGCCGTCTTTCCGCGCTCGCCTGCCAGGTTCTGGACGAACAGGGGTATCGTCGCGCGCCGTCATTGACACAGATGGACGATACCGCCGCTGCTACCACCGCCGATGATGCCGCCGATAACACCGCCACCGACAACGGTGCCGGCCGCCGGTACACGCTCGGCATGATTGCGACCAGTGACCGGTTCAACACCGATCCCGACGTACTCGAGCGCACCCGCCGCGTCTGGCATGGCGACTGCGAGGAGATGGAAGGCGCGGCGGCCGCCCACGTGTGCGCCAAGAACCGCGTGCCCTTCCTAGCCGTACGCGCGATGAGCAACCGTTGCGGCGAGGCGTACGAAGACCTCAACCGTCACCAGTCGGACATGACCCTCGCCGCCCAAAACGCCGCGGCGGCGGTCCTGGCGGTTCTAGCGGCCCTATGAGCGGCACAAATCCGCCGCGAATAAGCCGAAATCCCGCAAAATCGTCGGAAATTTACCACGCATAAGGGGAAACGCAGCATCCGCAACCAGACAGATGGAATGCTTTGAAAAACAAAGTCCTTGAAACTGCTGGGTTCCAAGGACTTAGGTGGTGCCCCCCGTGGGACTCGAACCCACAACCCACGACTTAAAAGGACGCTGCTCTAACCAATTGAGCTAGAGG
The DNA here is from genome assembly GCF_052121135.1 of Bifidobacterium sp. LCP19S3_E9. Classification (NCBI taxonomy): domain Bacteria; kingdom Bacillati; phylum Actinomycetota; class Actinomycetes; order Bifidobacteriales; family Bifidobacteriaceae; genus Bifidobacterium; species Bifidobacterium sp. LCP19S3_E9. Next base: position 154,155 of record NZ_JBQKEV010000003.1, read on the forward strand.
GGCAACAAACGGTATTGTACACCATGGCTCGACCGGCACGCCGGCCATCGCCGATGGGAGGCATGAGCGGCTGGGGCTCGCGGGAATCAGCCGTCGGCACACTTGCGCCTTTCAGTGGTTCCTGTCAATGCCTGCGCGAACCCCAGCCACGGTCACGCCCCGCCACGCTTCATGCCTCTGCCGGCAGCGCACCCAGCTCTTGCAGTTTCGCTTTGATGTCGTTGGCCGACGGCTCGACTTGGAATGATCCGTCCGCATACTGGACAACCGGGATGTGCTTCTGCCCGCTGATTTCCACGGCCTTGTCGGCGGCGCCGTCTTCCTGCTCGATATCGTGCCAGTCGAACGTCGCGCCGAACCGGTTAAGCGCCTCCTTAGCCCGCTTGCAGTCGCCGCACCAGCTTGCGCCGTACACGTTGATATCGCTCATGGTTCCTTCTTTCGTTGATGGTTGCCGGCGGGGCTCCCGTCCGTTCGCCCCGCGCGTTGGTTGCCTATGCTAAGGCAAGACGATGGCGGATGCAGCTGTCCGGCATCAGGATTCGCGGTCCGCGCAAAACAGACAGCGCCACGCGATCAGCTGTGCGCCGCCAGCCGCCGTTCGCACCAGTGCTGCACCCAGGTGAGTACCGTGCAGAACAGCAGGTAGATGACCCCGACCTCGAGGTACAGCGCAAGCGGCTCGTAATACACGGCGGTGATGCGCTGCGCGGTCATGAACATCTCGACGACGGTGATATTCGCGGCGAGCGACGTGTCCTTGACCAGCGAGATGAACGTGTTGAACAGCGCGGGGAACGCCGACCGGAACGCCTGAGGCAGCACGATGCGCCGCATGATGGTCACATACGACATGTTCGTCGCATACCCGGCCTCGAACTGCCCGCGCGGCACCGCTTCGATCGCGCCTCTCAAGGTCTCGGACGCATAAGCGCCCACGTTGAGCGAGAACGCGATGATGGCGGACGGAATCGCCGGAATGGTCACGCCGATGGACGGCAGACCAAAGAAGATCACGAACAGTTGCACGAGCAGCGGCGTCCCACGGAACACCCACACGTAGAACTGCGCGATCTGCGTGAGTACCGGCGTGCGGGCCACGCGGGTGAGCGCCACGATAATCGCCAGCGCCAAGCCGATGGCGAAGGAGACCAAGGTGAGCGGAATCGTCACCGTGATTCCTGGAATCAGTAGTTTGCCGAATGAATCGACGACTATCTGCCAGACCCTGCCGTCCATTGCGGCTCCTTTCGTAATCTATGCCGGTTTTCAGTTTCCAGCGCAACCGAGCGTTACTTGGTTGAGATGTCCTCGCCGAAGTACTTCTCAGAGATCTTCTTGAGCGTCCCGTCCTTGCGCAGCTTGGCGATGGACTTGTTGATCGCTTCGGTCAGGTCGTCGCTGCCCTTGCGCAGCGGGAAGTGCGCGGCAGGGGTTTTCTCGCTTTTCACGGCGATTTTGATGTCGGCGTTCGGCTTCTGCTTGAGGTAGTCGAGCACAGCGAGCCCGTCGTTGACAATCACGTCGGCCCGCCCGGAGGTCAGGGTTTCCACGGCCTGCGAGAAATCGTTGACCTGCACGAGCGTCGCGCCTTTATCTTGCGCGACTTTCGCCCAGTTGCTGCCGTTCTGCCCGGCGTCTTTCTTGCCTTTGATATCGTCGAAGGATTTGATGGAATTGTCGCTCTTGCGGGTGACGACCACGCCGTAGGAGTAGGCGTACGGTTCGGTGAAATCGTATTTCGCCTTGCGTTCGGCAGTGGTGGTGATCTCGTTGGCCACGCTGTCGGTTTTCTTTGAATCCACGCTGGCGAGCAGCGAATCGAAGTTCGCTTCGGAGAATTCGGCTTTCACGCCGAGGTCTTTGGCGACGGCAGTGGCGACATCCACGTCGTAGCCAGTGAGCTTGTTGGTTTTCGAATCATGGTAGCTGTAGGGCGCGTATGTGCCTTCGGTGCCGAAGACCAGCGTTCCCTTGTTCTTGACTTCCTGCAGCGCGCTCGTGGACGAGCTGGAGGAGCCGCAAGCGCCCAGCGGCGCGATCAGGGTGATGGCGGCGAGGGCCGCGGCGGCGAGCCGCAGGGTATGGCGTGTGCGTGTGGTCATGGTTGTTCTCCTTGTATGTGATTGATGGTGATTGATTGCCGACGATGACGTATGACGTATGACGTATGACGTATGACGTTTAACGTTTGGCATATGGCAGAGACGTGCCGATTGCGGGGACTGCGCTGGCAGGCGGTCGATTGCATGCGGCCTGAAACGAGGGTCAGGAAGCGAAGGATTGCAGGAATTCCGCGGTCCTCGGCTGCGACGGATGGTCGAAAATGTCGCTTGCCGTGCCTTGCTCCACAATGCCGCCGTGCTCAAAGAACACGACATGGTCGGAAGCCTCCCGGGCGAACCGCATCTCGTGGGTGACCATGAGCATGGTCATGCCGTCCGAGGCAAGCTGCCGGATGACTTCGAGCACGCCGCCGACCATCTCCGGGTCGAGGGCGGAGGTGGGCTCGTCAAGCAGCAGAAGCTCAGGTTTCGCGGCGATGGCCCGTGCGATGCCTACGCGCTGCTGTTGCCCGCCGGACAGGGTGCTGGGGTAGCGGTCGGCGAAGTCGGCGAGCCCCACGCGGTCAAGCTGTTCGCGTCCGATGGTTTCGGCTTCCTTGCGTGACTTGCCTTGCGCGTAGATCAACGGCTCGGTCACGTTCTGCAACGCCGTTTTGTTGGCGAACAGATTGTAGTTCTGGAACACGAAGCCGATGCGTGAACGGATGTCGCGAATCGTCGTCTTGTCGCGGGTCGCTAAATCGACCGGGCCGTCGCCGAAATCAATGGTGCCGCTATCGGCATGTTCGAGCACGTCGATGACACGCAGCAGCGTGGATTTGCCGGATCCGGACGGGCCGATGACGGTGACCGTCGCCGCGTGCGGAATATCAAGATCGATACCGGTAAGCACATCATGCTCGCCGAAACGTTTATGCACGTCGCGGATGGTGATCATTGACGCTCCTTTCACGGGACCTATATGGCGGATTTGTATCTATCAACTGTATAGGCCGGGCCGGTGACCGTTTCCGGCGTGGCTATACCAATCGCCTATCGCAGGCTATCAGCGCCCGCTCACGCCAGCCCATCCCGATGCCGTCCTACAGTGGAATCATGTCTTGTACTACGCTTCTTGTCGGAAAATCCGCCACTATCGACGGCTCGACCATGATTGCCCGCAACGACGATTCCGGTTCCGGCCGCTACGACCCGAAACGCTTCATCGCTGTGAACCCGTGCGACCAGCCGCGGCATTACCGCAGCGAACTGAGCCACGTGAGCATCGACCTGCCGGATGACCCGTGCCGCTACAGCATTGTCCCGAACGCGTTGCCCGGCCGCGGAATCCTCGCGGAATGCGGGATCAGCGAGCGCAATATCGCGATGAGCGCGACCGAGACGATCGCGGTGAACGAGCGGGTGCTCGGTGCTGATCCGATGGTCGAATTGCAGCCGGCCCATGGCAATCCCGGCGATGATGATTACCGGCCGGAAATCCCCGGTGGTATCGGCGAGGAGGATTTCATCACGTTGGTGCTGCCGTACGTGCATTCCGCGCGTGAAGGCGTGTACCGGCTGGGCGAGCTGTTGGAACGGTTCGGCACGTATGAGGCGAACGGCATCGCCATTTCGGATGTGAACGACGTGTGGTATGTGGAGACGATTGGCGGACACCATTGGATTGCCAAGCGTGTGCCGGATGACTGCTATGCCGCGATTCCCAACCAGTTGGGGCTTGACGATTTCGATATAGAGGATGCGCTCGGCGATGCCCGCAATCATATGTGCAGCGCCGATCTGACGGAGTTCATCCGTGAGAATCATCTTGACCGCGGCATGGGCGCAGACAGCTTGAACCGGGTTGGCCGGTTCAATCCGCGCACGCTGTTCGGCACACGTACGACGAAAGACCATATCTACAACACGCCGCGTGCCTGGTATATGGAGCGCTATCTGAACCCGAGCGAGGACTGGGATTCGCCAGCCGCCCGCTATACGCCGATATCCGATGACATTCCGTGGTGCCGCCGGCCGGAGAACCGTGTGACGGTTGAGGATGTCGCGTTCCTCATGGCTTCGCATTTCGAGGACACGCCGTACGACCCGTATGGTACGCGCGGCACGGATGAGACGCGGCATCGGTATCGTCCGATTGGCATCAACCGCACCGGGCAGATGGGATTGCTGCAGATTCGCCCGTACGAGCCGGAAGTGAATCGGTCGGTGATGTGGCTGCAATACGGGTCCGGCCCGTTCACCACGCTCACACCGTTCTATACGAATGTGCGCGACACGCCTGCGTATTTGCGTGATACGGGCGCGGAGGTGTCAACGGACTCGTTCTATTGGACAAGCCGCATCATCGCGGCGCTCGCCGACCCGCATTATGTGTCGAACAGCAACGCGATCGAGCATTACCGTGAGAACGTCATGTCGCATGGGCATACGCATATCGCGCGTGTTGATGCCGCGCTGCGGGGTGCGACGAGTGCCGGTGCGAGCGCTGGTGCCGGCGCCGGGGCCGGACATGCCGTAAGCTGCGCCGATCTCGAGGATGTCGAAGGCATCAAGCATAGCGGGGTGCGCGTGGATGCTGCCGTCGGGGCGGCCGACGATGCTGCTTCCGGAGAATCCGCCGATTGCCGTACTGCGTGCGACGCCCTCGAGCAGGCGAACCGGCAGATGGCGGATTACTTGCGCTCGCAAACCCAGGAGCTGCTCAGCAAGGTGCTGTACACGTCCAGCAACCTGATGCGCAACGCCTTCGCCATGTCCGACCGCTGACCGCCCCACCTTCTACCGGCGCTGAGTTGCCTGTGAGCGTCGGTAGAAGGTTGTGCCAACGCTCACAGGTTCGACCAAGTCCGGCTGAATCCGGAGAGAACGGAACGAACGGAGCGAATCAGTTGAAACCGACGACGTGTTCGGCGATGTTGTAGCCGTGCCGGATGATGAATCGCCCGGTCCGCCCGTGCAGGTTGATTGCGCGCGAGACGAGTTTATGCCGCACATCATGCCCGATTTGCGGCGAAGTGACGTCGATTTCGTGCCACAGCCGGTCCTTCTGGCGGTAATTTTCACGGTCGCGCGACAGAATCAGGAACACGCTGGTCACCACGCTGTTGATCGACAGGAAGTGGATCATGTACCGGTACAGCCCGTCCGGCACGGTGCCGTGTTCCGGCGTCGCCTCAAGCATGAGATGGTTGACGAGTTGCAACTGCCTCACACGCCGGATCATCACGTCAGTCTGCACAGACTGGCCTTCGCGCCCGATGAAGTAATGGTAGAACGGCGTATCCAGGTACATGAGCCTGCGCACCCACGGGAACGGTTGATACGAATAAATAAAATCAACATAGAACGTGTGCTCCGGCAAAATCATGCCTGATTCGCGCACGACCGAGGTACGGAAGGTCAGCGCATGCATGATCATGTACTGCGCGATGCCGAAATGCCGCAGATCGTCCCAGCCGAGCCTACGGTTCGCATCCATGACGTTGCTGAAATGTACAACATGCTTGTTGCGTTTGCCAACCTTGTCATAGACGTAATCGGTGACCAGCAGGTCGATGGGCTCCCGTTCGAAGCGTTGTGCCCGCAGGGTTTCCATGACTTGGCCGAGTGAAGCCTTGCCGACCCAGTCGTCAGCGTCCACGACCTTGACGTACATGCCGGAGGCCTCGCGAATGCCGGTATTGACCGCGCCGCCGTGCCCCTTGTTCGGCTGGTGGATCGCCCTGACTACGCCCGGATGCGCTGCCTGGAGCCGGTCGGCGAGCTCTGGAGTCGTGTCGGATGACCCGTCGTCGACGATGAGCACCTCGATGTCGCCGGTATCGGGCGTGTCAATCAGCGAAGCGACGCAACGCTCGAGATACTGCTCCATGTTGTACGCGGGCACAACGAAAGTCAACGTCTTGGCCTGCTGTGACGTTCCCCGTTGAACGCTGTGGTGAGAATCCGGCGTGGCGTCCGTGAAATTAGTCATTGCTCCACCTTCTGTATGTCCCGTGCAAGGCTATCACGGGGAGTGTGGCGGCGTGGCGGGGCTTGCCCGATTTGCGGGTTTCGGCGCCTGATTTGCATGAGGATTTCACAAAGGCGTTACCGCAGGTTCGAGTCGCGGAAGGTGCCCGGATTATGCCGCGTTTTCCGGGGTTGCGTTTTCCGGGGTTGCGTTCTCTGGGGGCACAGAATCCGCCTGATTTGCAGCAGTCGGCGGAATCGGTTCCGCGGTGTCGGCGGTGTCGGCGGAGTTGGCGTCCGCGGCGGGCGGATTGCGCTGTTCGCCGCCATTGTCGTGCTTCGTCTTCTGCGCCGCCTTTTCAGCCGATTCGCGCGCACGCTTGGCCTTCGCGCCCTCATAGCGCAGTTCCGGTTTGGCTTCGAGGCGGGACAGGCCGTGCCAGGCGAGGTTGACGATGAGCGCGGCGAGCTGCTCCTTGCCGAGCTTGGGTCGGTCGGCCCAATACTGGCCGGTGAACACGGTCATGCCGACAAGCATCTGCGCGTAGTACGGCGCGCTTTTGACGGGAAGATGCTGGCGTTTGAACCATTCGACGAGAATCTGCTCGACTTTTGAGCTCACATCGCCGAGCAGCGAGCTGAACGAGCCGGTCGGGTCGGTGCTCGGGGAATCCCGCACCAGGACTTGGAAGCCTTCCGGATTCTCCTCGATGTAGGTGAGGAGTGCGAGGGCGGCGCGTTCCACAATCTGCCGGGGATGGGCTTCCGTGTCGCTGAGCGAACCGATGAGCGCGTCGGTCAGTGCGCGCATTTCGCGGTCGACGACCACGGCATACAGGCCTTCCTTGCCGCCGAAATGCTCGTAGACGATGGGCTTGCTGACTTTAGCGCTCGCGGCGATTTCCTCGACGCTCACCGCTTCGAACCCTTTGGACGCAAACAGTGCCCGCCCTATCTCGATAAGCTGCTCGCGCCGCTGATACGACGTCATCCTCGAACTACTTGCCATAGTGTCTAGTTTCTCACCCCTTGTGGATTTCAGCTGCGGAGAGGGATGGTGGGTCGGCGGTGCCGCCGGGGGCGGATACCTCGTTCCGGGGCGCTGGCGCTCAAAGGCGCCCAAAGATAGCAAGGTATCTCGAGGTTCCTATTCGCCCTGCGGCGCAGAACCCGGCGGTTGGATGCGTATCTTGCCAGTGCTGTTGAGATGTGCGTGTATTTGTGGATTGTTGTGGTTGGGTGGTGTCGGTTTGTCGGGGGATGCGTTTCCATCTGCGGGTTGCCGGGCGTGGGGTGGTGCGGGCATCGGCAGATGTGTGCGCATCTCTTCGGTATTGCCGAGGTTGTGCGCCCATCTGTGGGTTGCTGCCGTTACGTCTGTCCGGCATCCTGGATTTGCGCGTCTAGTCCCGCCTGTCCCTTGAAAACCATAGGCTGGAGGTATGGATACTCAACAGATTATCGCGATTGTTGTAGTGGCGGTTATCGCCATCGCGCTGATTATCGCCGGCGTGCTTGCTGACCGTTCGCGCAAGAAGCGTATCGATGCGGCCGAGCAGGCCCGCGAAGACCGTGAGGCCGCGGCGAAAGCGGCCGCCGACAAGGCGATTGCGGCGAAACAGGCTGCCGGTTCCGAAGCCGGATCAGCTGCCGGGACTGCGCCGACACCGTCCGACCAGAAGTCGGGAGCTGAATCGGCTGAATCGACGAAACAAGCCGAATCAGCGCAATCTGTGGCTTCGTCGGCCGAATCCGCCGGTTCTGCCCAGCCTGCGCAGCCTGAGAGCCAGGAGGCTTCCCAAACCGCCGAATCTCAGCTGCAAACGCCGGAATCCGCGACCTCCCGCATGACCCGTCTGAAGGCGCGCCTGGCGAACAGCGCGAACCCCTTCGGCAAGGCCCTGTTCAACATTCTCGCTAAGGACCACCTGTCCGAGGCTGATTGGGAGGATGTCGAGGACACGCTGCTCATGGCCGATGTCGGCGCGGATGCTTCCGAGCAGCTGGTCGATGAACTGCGCAACGACGCCCGCATCACCGGCACACACGACCCCGACCAAGTGCGTGAGGCCTTGCGTTCCAAGCTGCTTGCGATGGTCGGTACGGATACCGACCGTCGCCTGAACGCTGACAAGCCCGAGGCGCACAAGCCGAGCGTCATCATCATGGTCGGTGTCAACGGCACCGGCAAGACCACGACCGCGGGCAAGCTTGCGCGCCTGTTCGTCGCCGACGGCAAGAGCGTGATGCTCGGCGCGGCGGATACTTTCCGCGCGGCGGCGGCCGACCAGCTGGAAACCTGGGGCGCGAAGGTCAATGTGCCGGTTGTGCGTTCCGACAAGGATGGCGCCGACCCGGCGTCCGTTGCGTTCGAGGCGTCGCAGCGAGCGAAGAACGAGAACGCCGACGTGCTGATCATCGATACTGCGGGCCGCTTGCAGAACAAGGCGAATCTCATGGATGAGCTCGGCAAGATCCGCCGCGTCACCGAGAAGAACCTGCCGGTTGACGAGGTGCTGCTCGTTCTCGACGCGACCACCGGCCAGAACGGCATGGAACAGGCGAAGGTGTTCGCCCAGGCGATCGGCATCACCGGTGTCGTGCTGTCCAAGCTGGATGGTTCCGCGAAGGGCGGCATTGTGATTTCCGTGCAGAAGGAGCTTGGTGTGCCTGTCAAGCTGGTCGGTTTGGGTGAGGGGCCGGATGATTTGACGCCGTTCAATCCGGAGGATTTCGTCGACGGTATTCTCGCCTGAACGCAACACTCGGTGCCGCCGTATGCAGTGACGCTACGGCGGCACTACATGCGGCTTACGTGTCCGGCTGCGGCCATCGGTCTCCTGATAGCTAGGCGCGGTATCGAGGTATGTGCATCATCCAGCAGCATCTTGCATATCTGTAGTACGTTGCGGAACATATCGTTGCTACGAGGGTTCGCGACCGATCAAACCGGCGAGTACAGACAGCGGATTTCCCATGGTTCTCTTGCGGTATTGACGCTCATCGAACCCTGATAAGCGAGTTGCTTTCCGGCATGTACTACAGATAGCGCGGATACACCCGCCGAATCTCGATTCAGCGCCCCATATCATCGGCCGGCTGCGCCGGCAATGGAACCCGGACGGGCCATAACATGTCAGGCGACTGGTGCAGCCATCCCGACCGCGCTGGTGTCTGCCGTCTGCGCATCAATGATGTCCACAGTCGCGCTGTCCGCCTCGATGGGGGCTTCTGTTTTCGCGCTCCCAGCACCAGCCGCCTCATCTTTCGCCGGAGCCCCGTGCAACGCAGCCTTCAAGAACAGCGGCGCGATGAGCGTCACCAGCGAAATCGTGAAAATAATCGTCGAATAGTAGTCGTCCGACAGAATATGCTGCGAGAAGCCGATTTGCGCGGTGATCAGCGCCATTTCACCACGCGGAATCATCCCCGTGCCGATGACGATGGAGCTGCGCCCGTTGAACCCGGCCATCCGGGCGCCCAGCCCGCAGCCGACAATCTTCGTGATGACACCCAGCACGGTCATCACCACAATGAACCACACCAGATGCATGTCATGTACCGCCTCGGTGTTCAAGCCGATGCTCACAAAGAACAGCGGCACGAAGAAGCAGTCGCCAATCGGCTCGATATCTCGATCCACCTGTTCGCGGTAGTCGCTGCGGCTCACGGCGATACCCGCGAAGAACGCGCCCACCGCGTAGCTCAGCCCCACCAGTTCCGAACACCAGGCCATCGCCAGGCAGATGATTGTCGCCATGATCGCAATGCCGCTCGGCGCTTTGAGCAGCGCGGCGAAGGTCATCAGCCATGGCGCCACCCACAGCACCACCACGACAGTCAGCGCGAAGAACGCGACCTGCTTGAGCGCGATCAGCCCGAGCTGCTGGAACGACACGCTGCCCGTGCTGATCAGCGTGCTCATGACACTGAGCAGAATCACGCCGATCACATCATCCGCGACGGCCGCCCCCAGAATCGACGCGCCTTCCTTCGTGTCAAGACGCCCTGCCTCCTTCAAAACCGCTACCGAAATCGACACGGATGTCGCGGAGAACACGACGCCAATGAACAGGGATGACATGAGGTCGAACCCGAACGCCATACTCACCCCGCCCATGATGAGCACCGGCGCGACCACACCCATGCACGCCACAATGAGCGCCGCCTTGGAATAGCGCTTCAGCAGCCCCAGATCGCAGCCCACCCCGCCCAGGAACATGAGCACGATAATGCCGATATTGCTGAACAATTCCGTCGAACTGCTCGGCTGCATCAACCCGAGGACGGTCGGCCCGAACACGATGCCCACTACGATTTGGCCGACGACTTCAGGCAGCCCGGTTTTCCGGCAAATCGCGCCGGACAGCATGGTCAGAACCAGGATTGCGCACAATGTCGCGACGAATACCGCCATCTCGGAACCTTCTCTCTTCGGTAGTTGGACATTTCGGGCATTGGCATCCAAGTGTTTCCGCACGACTGCGCGAGACGCAAGACGCGGAGAAACCAGATGGTTCGATGCCATGTGCCGGATATATAGGAATCACTGTAATCTCGTCGCGGTATCGCCCGTTACTTCCGCGCAATCTACATGACCTGCCCGTAACAAGGCGTGCGTTCCCAAGAAATCTGCCTGTTTAGCATGGTTGCCAGAATCCGGGACGCACAAGAGACGGGTTGAGGCCGGTTCTTCGGAGACGGCGTTCACGCCCTTCGGACACAGAGTCCACGTTCTTTGGATTCAGACAGCCATCCCCAAGAGAGGAAAGGAAGTGGGTGCCATGTCATCGACCAATGTCATTTGGACATTGCTTGCCGCGACGCTGGTGTTCATGATGCAAGCCGGCTTCGCGATGCTGGAGACAGGCTTCACGCGAGCAAAGAACGCCGGCAATATCGCCATGAAGAACCTCATGGACTACTGTATCGGCACGGTCCTGTTCTGGATTTTCGGTTTCGGCATCATGTTCGGACCGTCCATCGGCGGCATCATCGGCAAGCCTGATTTCTTCGTGACAAGCAGCTACCAGTACAACCAATACGTTCCGACGATGGTGTACCTGATGTTCCAGACCGTGTTCTGCGCGACATCCGCGACCATTGTCTCCGGCGCTATGGCTGAACGCACGAAGTTCTCCGCATACCTGATTTACAGCGCGTTGATTTCCGCGATTGTCTACCCGATTTCCGGCCACTGGTGCTGGAATTCGGATGGCTGGCTCGCACAGCTCGGCTTCCATGATTTCGCCGGTTCGACCGTCGTGCACATGGTCGGTGGCATTTCCGCGTTGATCGGCGCGATTTTCCTTGGTCCGCGTATCGGCAAGTTCGACAAGAACGGCAAGGCGCGCGCCATCCCGGGCCACAGCATCACCCTGGCGATGCTCGGCATCTTCCTGCTGTGGATCGGCTGGTTCGGCTTCAACCCAGGCTCCACGATCACCGCTGATGGCAAGGACACGTGGGTGGAGATGGGCAGCATCTTCATCACCACGAACCTTGCGGCCGCTGTCGGCGCGCTCACCGCGATGTTCCTCGCCTGGAAGAAGTACGGCAAGCCTGATGTCGGCCTGACGATCAACGGCGCACTCGCCGGCCTGATCGGCATCACCGCGGGCTGCGATGTGGTCAGTCCGGTCGGCGCCTTCTTCATCGGCCTGATTTGCGCGTTCATCTACGTGTATGCCGCGTCCATCGTTGAAAACAAGTTCAAGATTGATGATCCGGTCGGCGCGTTCGCCGCTCATGGCTGCTGCGGTGCCGGTGGCACGCTGCTGGTCGGCCTGTTCGCCAAGGACGGTGGCCTGTTCTACGGTGGCGGCTTGAAGCTCTTCGGCGTTGAGCTGTTGGGTGTTGCCGTGGTTGCGGCGTGGACTACGGTCACGATGATCATCATCTTCTGGGCGATCAAGCATACGATCGGCCTGCGCGTTTCCGCCAAGGAAGAGCTGTCTGGTCTTGATCTGCCTGAGCACGGCCTGGTCGCCGCTTATGCTGACTTCGAGCCGAGCGTGCTCACCAAGAGCGAGGACTCTTATGAGGCCCGTGTCGCCCGCGAAGCTGAGGCTGAGGCCGCTGCCGCCGCTGGCGCAACGGCGAAGGAGGCCGCCGCCGCCAAGTAGCAAGACTGGCAACCGTCCTTTGGCCTGCCACCTGTGGCCGCCGTTGGACAATGCTCACAATGTGGTCATCAAAATTGGCAGGGATTCCTGTCCACGGTTTCCCGCGAAGCGCGGAATTCGAGACGAGTCGCGGATAATTGTACAAGCGCTGTAACGTTGGCGTAACATTCCGTAACGTTTCGAAAACCCGGCGGGCGTTCCATAACCGTGTCGGTCCCCATTCGGGGGATTGCCAGTGAGTGGTTCGCTCGCCCGCCCGCCTCGTCCAAGGTGGGCGCCGGAGAGGGAGGTAATTGTATGGACACCGGAAATGCAGCGTGGATGTTGACATCCGCGGCTCTGGTTTTTTTGATGACGCCTGGTGTGGCGTTCTTCTACGGCGGCATGGTCCGCGCGAAGGCCGTCCTGAACATGTTGATGCTGTCGGCGGCCGCGATTTCGGTCACTGCGATCATCTGGACGTTCTGGGGCTGGTCGATCGCTTACGCAGGTAAGGATATCGGCGGGATCTTCGGCGATCCGGCCACCGGCTTCCTGCTCAAGGACTCCATGGTCGCCAAGGATGGTGTGTTCACCGCAGCCAACACATCCGGAGATTATCCGGGCAGCATTGACGTGGCGTTCCAAGCCACCTTCGCGATGATCACGGTTGCGCTGATTACCGGCGCGATCGCTGAACGTGTGAAGTACAGCACCTGGATGCTGTTCGTGGCGTTGTGGATTACGTTCGACTACGCTCCGATGGCGCACATGGTGTGGAACGGCGGCCTGCTGTCTCCGACGGGTGCCATTTCGCAGGCGCTCGGCGCTGCCGCGCATGATTTCGCAGGCGGCACAGTGGTCCACATCAACGCGGCTACCGCGGCTCTTGTCACCGTGCTCATCATCGGCAAGCGCAAGGGCTTCGGCACGCAGCCGATTCGCCCGCACAACGTTCCGTTCGTCATGCTCGGCGCGTTCCTGCTGTGGTTCGGTTGGTTCGGCTTCAACGCCGGTTCTGCGTTCGGTGCGAACGGCACCGCCGGCTACGCGTGGGTCAGCACGACCGCCGCTGCGGCCGCCGCAATGCTCGCCTGGGGCTTCACCGAGAAGGTGCGTTCCGGTCACTACACCGCGGTCGGTGCGGCATCCGGTATGGTGGCCGGCTTGGTTGCCATCACTCCCGCCGCCGATGTGGTCTCCCCACTGTGGGCCATGGTGATCGGCGCTATCGCCGGTGTGGTCACGTGCCTGGCGTGCGGTCTGAAATTCAAGTTTGGTTATGACGATTCGCTCGACGTGGTTGGCGTTCACGGCGTCGGCGGCCTGATCGGTACCGTGCTCATCGGTTTCTTCGGTGTCGGCACCGGTCTGTTCACCGGTGGCAGCTGGCGTCAGCTGGTCGTCCAGATCCTGGTGGCCCTGATTGCCATCCTCTACTCCGCTGTGGTGACCTCGATCATCGTCTTCGCGCTTGAGAAGACGATGGGCTGGCGCGTCACCGAAGCCCAGGAGGTCTCCGGCATCGATATGGCCGACCAGGGCGAGCGTGCATATGATTTCGCTGGCACTGCCAGCTCCGTCCTCAAGGAGGTGAAGTGAGATGAAGCTTATTACCGCTATTATTCAGCCCCATAAGCTTGATGATGTCAAGGAAGCGCTCGCTGCTGCGGGCGTGCATGGCCTGACCGTCTCGGAAGCCAATGGATATGGTCGCCAGCGCGGCCACACCGAGGTCTACCGCGGCGCCGAGTACACGGTGGATCTCATCCCGAAGATTCGCGTGGAAGTGCTCTCAGACGATGCCGACGCGGAAACGCTGGTCGGCGTGATTGTGAAGTCCGCGGGCACCGGAACCATCGGCGACGGCAAGGTGTGGGTCACGCCTCTTGACTCCGTCACCCGCGTCCGTACCGGCGAAACCGGTTCGGCCGCCATCTGAAAGCTCCCGTCCCCGGTGCCGCGGTTTCGTCTGTTTGCCGCGGCGCTGACGGTCGGGTATTGATAAGACAGGTCCCCGCACGTGCTGGCGCAGTGCGGGGATTCTTTATACGCCCGTATCGAGGTTCAAGCGGACTGTTGGCGGGCGGTGCGCCAGCGCATTCGTCACACGTGCGGGGTGGGTCGCGGTCTGATACGCGGTCCGCCCAAATCGCGGGGAATATGGCTCGTTTGGAGGGGATATGGCTTCTGCGGTTGATGGATTGAAACAACGCTTCATGGACGTCAGCAAGCCGGACGCCGACGGCGTCTACCGTCACGGCAAGGATAAACGCAAGCAGCGTACGCAAATCGCGATGACCAGCCTGTGCGAACTGTGGAAGGAAGCGGTCGAATCCGTGCCCTTCGACGTGCCTGAACACGGTGTGGGTCTTGCCGCGGTCGGCTCTCTTGCGCGCGGGCAGATCGGCCCGAGCTCCGACATCGACGTCGTGCTCATGGTCGAGCCGCACACGTTGAAAGACGACCAGCTCAACCAGCTGGCGAACAAACTGTGGTACCCCCTGTGGGACAGCGGTCTCGACCTTGATCATGCGGTCCGCACCCGGCAGCAGTGCGAGTCGGTGACCGACCATGATCTGCCGGCTGCGATGGGTTGGTTGTTCGTGCAGCCGGTCGCCGGGGACACCGAACTCATCGAGAAAACGGCGAAATCCATTCTCGAACGCTGGCGAAAAGCGGCGCGCAAACGATTGCAGGAGTTGCTTGATTCGGCGTCCTCACGTCTTGAGGAGTTCGGCAGGCTCCCGTACTTGAACCAGCCTGATATCAAAGAGGCTCGCGGCGGCCTGCGCGACACCGTGCTGGTGTCCGCGCTTGCGGCATCCTGGCTTGCCGACCGGCCCCACGGCTCCTATGACGAGGCGGTTGAACGGCTGCTAGATGTGCGCGACTGCCTGCACGTGGTCGCCGGCAAGGAAACCAACTTGCTGCTGCCTGCCTACCAGCCGAAAGTCGCCGCGATGCTCGGCTTGGCCGACCCGACCCTGCCGGAAGGCGAGCGCGAGGCGGATGCGGTTGAAGGATTGCAAACCCTGCTGGCCACGCTGGGCCGCCGCATCGCGTTCTCTCTGGATTCCACGGCTTCACATGCGAGGCACACGCTCACCCATGAAAAACCGCGGTTCGCGTTCTTCCAGATGTTCCAGCCCCGGGCGGGCGGCAAACGTGAGGCGCCGACCTTCAAAGCCATCGCGCCCGGTGTGGTCGAGCATGAGCAGGAGGTGGCCCTAGCCGTGGGTGTCGATCCGAGCCGGGACGCGACCCTCCCGTTACGTGTCGGGGTGGCGGCCGCAGAATACGGCCTGCCGATTAACCCGTCAACCCTGCTGAATCTCAAGCATTGCCCGGTCACCGATAAAAGCTGGGACCGCGAGACGCGCGAACTGTTCATCCGGTTCTTGGCCACGGGTCAGGCACTGCCGCCGGTGTGGGAGGAGCTTGATTTCGTTGATTTGCCGGGCAGGTGGATGCCAGAGTGGCTGGGCGTGCGCAACCGGCCGTCCGCGTCTGCGGCGCACCGCTATACGATTGACCGCCATATGATCGAAGTCGTCTCACGGCTTGGACGTGAAGCGCCGAGCGGCATGCGCTACGACGACACACAATACGCGACACTGCTGCTGGCGGGGCTGCTGCACGACATCGGCAAGCGTCCGGGCGTACGCGACCATGCGGCAGAGGGCGCAAGACATGTGCCGGTCATTCTAGGGCGTATGGGCTTCGATGACCAGGTGGTCAGCCGGGCGACACTGCTGGTGCGCGAGCATCTGACGCTCTCGCAATTCGCTACGGGCAAGGATCCGGAGGATCCCGCGGTCGGCCGCGAACTCGCCGGGCGTGTCGAGAACGACCCGGTGTTGCTGGATATGCTGTTCGACTTGACGCGGGCGGACGGCTCGTCGTTGGGTGCCACCTCCGGCGAGGCGATCACCAAGCAGTACGGCTGGTCGCATTGGCGTGAGGCGACGGTGCGCATGATGTATCAGGCCGCCCGCGGGGCGATGGGACGCTGACCGTGTCCGCGGTTCGCTGGTTTGATCGGGTCGGTTTGATCGGGTCGGTTTGGTTGGATCGGTCTGATCAGGTCAGACCGGCCGCACTGGCACACCTGTCCTTGCCTACATCCTGCATCCGTCGCCCCGATGGCCCACTACATCCGGTATTTCTGACGTTGGCGCCAACAATCCGAATATATGGTCGTATGTGATGCGAGTGATGTCGAATATGCTGCGAACAGCCGTGAGACAGGGGCTTGCTCCCGCCGGTCTGAATCATGCGGCGCGAATCGGTCTGCCCAAAAGCTGCGGCTAGATTGACGTATTGTTCGTCGTTCCAGATTCCGCGGGTTTCACCTCGTCTTGAACTGCGATATCCCGTCATATTCGTGCTGCCTTACTCTGTTTCGCCTTGTCAGCGCTTCGCGACTTTCCTTGCGCTCGGAATTTCTGACGCCGGTGAAAAATCCGAACGCTTGTTGTGATCGTCGAGGCAAGCGGATGCTGATGCGTGTTTGTGGATGTCTGGTCGCAGGAGGTCGCCAGAGTAGAAGCGCGCGTCATTGGAGTTGCTCCTTGTAGCACGTTGATGGAGCAGATGCAAATCGATATTGCGGCGGCTGTGGATTGTCCCCAAGCTATCCACAGAATTATCCCCAATATGTGGATAATCATATGCGTTATCCACACGGTTGTCCCCACAATGTGGATAACTCGGTTTTCTATCCACATTTTGTGGCATCCGCGTGTCGCAAAGGTGAACAATATGAAAACCGCATACAGGCGTAGCGGATTGAAGATGAACGACCAGTGCTGCCGACAGACTGGACTCTCAGATGCAGTCAAGCTGATTGTCAGACTTCGGAGGCTGTGATTGATCTTGGGACAAACTGGCGGGTTGTGTATGCCTGGCCGTACATGACGGGCGTGAACCCGTGGTGAATGGCGGCATCCGTGTGGTATCTGACGGGTTGTGTATGTCTGGTCATGCGTAACGGGTGGGAATCTGTGGTTGGCGGCCGAATCCAGGCGATATCTGTTGGGTTATGTATGTCTTGGCATGCTCGGTTGGGTGGTAAGCTTCCGGAGTCCGTTGGATTGTGTGTCATCTGGGTAGTTGTGTATGTCCGACCATGCGTGATTGGCAAGAATGCTTGGCGGGCAGCCGTGTGAGGATTGGCTCACAAAGTGGGTGGTTGCAGTGCCGAGGTTGACGATTTTGGTCAACCTGTGCCCTGTTGTGTGAGGATTGGCTCACAATCTGGGTGGTTGAGTAGCGGGTGTTGGCGGTTTTGGCCGGTCCGTGTTGGGTTGTGTGAGGATTGGCTCACAAACCGGGTGGTTGGATGATGCTGGGCGTGGAGGAATGAAGGGCGCCGAGCAATCGGCCCTCAGCATCGCGGTCGCGATTCCCTTACATCCATCCCCCTATACTCATGGGTATGGCAGAAGGAAATCCATGGGACAATGCCCGCAGCGACCGGTCGGGCCGGTCTTCCGGTTATGTGAAGGGTGAGACGGGCACCCCCGTCCGCGACGCGGTGTTCGACCGCGTGCCCCCGCATGACGATGACGCGGAGATGGCCGTGCTCGGCGGCATGCTCATGAGCAAGGACGCCATCGGCGAGGTCTCGCAGATGATCAGCGTGTCTGATTTTTACCAGCCGAAGCACCAGACGATCTACCAGGCGATCATCGACTTGTTCTCAGCCTCGCAGCCGGTCGATGCCGTGCTCGTCGCAAACGAGCTGATGAAGAACGGCGATCTCGAGAAGGTCGGCGGCGCCGATTACCTGCACAGCCTGGTCGCCTCCGTCCCGACCGCCGCGAACGCCACATATTACGCCGAAATCGTGCATCAGCGCGCGATTTTGCGCAATGTGATCGCAGCGGGCACGAAAATCGCGCAGCTCGGCTATTCGGCGGAAGGTTCGCAGGCCGAGGACGTCGTGAATATGGCCCAGGCCGAAGTCTACGAGATGAGTGTCGGCAAGGTCCGTCAGGATTATTCGGCCATCGGCCCGGTGGTTCATGATGCACTCGACCAGCTCGACAAACTGCAGAACGGCGAGGTCGAGCGCGGCGTGCCGACCGGCTTCCGCGATATCGATGACGTGACACAGGGCCTGCAGCCGGGCCAGATGATTGTCGTCGCCGGCCGCCCGGCTATGGGCAAGTCCACGCTCGGCGTTGATTTCGCGCGTTCCGCCTCGCTACACCACAATATGACGACTATCATCTTCTCCCTTGAGATGAGCCGCGTGGAACTTGCGCAACGTATCATCTCTGCCGAGACGAACATCCCGCTGGTCGCGTTGCGTCGAGCGGATGACATCACGCCGGAACGGTGGAACACGCTGAATAACTTCTGGAACAAGATGCAGGACGCGCCCCTGTTCATTGACGACAGCCCGAATATGAGCCTGATGGAAATCCGCGCGAAATGCCGCCGACTCAAGCAAACGAACGACCTGAAACTCGTGGTGATCGATTACCTGCAGCTCATGAGTTCCGGCAAGCAGGTGGAAAGCCGTCAGCAGGAGGTTTCCGAATTCTCCCGTGCCTTGAAGCTGCTCGCCAAGGAGCTTGAGGTGCCGGTTGTTGCGTTGAGCCAGTTGAACCGTGGTCCGGAAATGCGCAACGATCGCAAGCCGCAGCTGTCCGATCTGCGTGAATCCGGTTCGATTGAGCAGGACGCCGACGTGGTGTTCCTCGTGCACCGCCCGGATTTCTACGATAAAGAGGATCGCCCCGGCGAGGCCGATATCATCATGGCGAAGCATCGTAACGGCCCGACAGAAACGTTCCATCTTGCCTTCCTTGGCGCCACATCGAAGTTCAAGGATATGCCGCAGGATTATCAGCAACAGCAGGAGGTATGACATGGCGCAACAGCTTTCCCCGGTATCGGGCGGACGGCAGGATTCCGCCGCGCCCGTCGATTCCGCCCAGTCCGCGCCCGCGCCCAAGTGCCCGTGGTACGCGTTCGCGACCCCGACAATCGGCCGGGCCGTCCGGCACGCGTCCCGCCTGCTGCATCATGGCGGCAGCGCACTGCCCGGCAAGGTGGTCGAGCGCATCGATCCAGGCTTCCTCGCCCGCACGTTGAGCTCGCTGCCGTATGGGGTGGTGCTGGTTTCCGGTACGAACGGCAAGACCACCACGACCCGTATGGTCGCCTCCATGCTCTCCGACATGGGGTTGCGCGTGTTCACGAACCCGACCGGCTCGAATTTCACGCGCGGTGTGGTTTCCTCCCTGCTCACCCAGGTGAGCGCGTTCGGGCATCTGCACGCGGATATCGCGGTGTTGGAGCTTGACGAAGCGTACGCTGTGCATTTCGTCCGGCAGGTTCGTCCCCGATACGCGTTGTTGCTCAACGTGATGCGCGATCAGCTTGACCGCTTCGGCGAAATCGACAACACGGCCCGCCTGCTCGCCCATGTGGCGCGCGCGACCACCGGGACCGTGGTGCTCAACCGCGAGGATCCGCGTATCGCTCGGCTTGCCAGCGAGGTGCAGCCGGGCGTGCAGGTGCGCTATTTCGGCCTGTCCCAGGCGTTGCGCAGCTATTTCCCGTCTGACGACGACATGCACAATACCGATATGCAGGCCGCTGAAGTACAAACTGCTGAAGCGCAGGGCGTCGCCGTACAAGCCGCGGGGGCACAGCCCACAGGCGCCGGCAGCAGCACGGCTACCGCTACCGCCACCTCTTCCGCCACTTACAACCCCGACTGCCTCAATGCCGACGTGACTCTCACTCACGTAGGCGACCACGAAGCCACGTACCGGATCACCGATCACGACATCGCCACATCCGTGAAACTCGAAGGCGTCTATAACCTGTTCAACGCAGCCGCTGCCGCGACGGTCGTGCGCGCGGTCACCACAGACACCCCGCAAGGCGTCGCTTCGGATGACGATCTGATCGCATCGCTGTCCCGCGTGACCCCTGCGTTCGGCCGCGGCGAGACCATCAGCGTCGGCGGCACGCCCGTCGAGCTACTGCTGGTCAAAAATCCGATGGGCTTCCGCCTGTCGCTTGCCTCGTTCCCGCCCGCCGGGCACGACACGATGATCATCATCAACGACGAATACGCCGACGGCCGCGATATGAGCTGGTTGTGGGATGTTGATTTCACCGGCCTGCGAGGCACCGGAGTAGCGGCGGTGTCCGGCACGCGCGCTTGGGACATGGCCCTGCGCCTCGAATACGACCAGGTGCCGGTCAGCCATGTCGATACCGATCTCGAACAGGCGGTCGCCGATTTCGTCGCCGCCGACCCGACCACGCCGAAACGCATCTATTGCACCTACACGGCGATGCTGCGCACGCGCGCGAAACTCTCGCATATCACCGATGTCACGGACGCGGGCGTCGGCAGATGAACGCGCCAACGACGCCATCGCCATCATGCATGGACGCAATCAGCGAAATATGAAGGAGCTTGTCATGCCAGCAATGAACGAAGCAACCCGGAACCTTGCGGATACCGAGGCCGACACGCGTCCGGGCCGCCGCATTGACGTCGTGTCCCTGTACCCGAAGGATATGAACATCTACGGCGATTGGGGCAACGTGCTCACCGTCATGCGCCGGCTGTCGCTGTACGGCTACGACCCGGTTCTCCACGAATACAACCAAGGCGACCTGTGGCCGGACCATGTGGACCTGATCCTCGGCGGCGGCGGACAGGACAACGGGCAGAAGAAAATCACGGACGACCTGTTCGCCCGCGCGGACACCCTGCGTACGCTCGCCGCGGACGGCGTGCCGATGCTCATGATCTGCGGCCTGTACCAGCTGTTCGGCGAGTATTTCGAAACCGTGGACGGCACCAGGCTTGACGGCATTGGCATCCTCGGTGCGTACACCGTGGGCCGCGAACACCGCATGATCGGCAATCTGGTCGAGCACAGCGAGGAATTTGGCGACATCATCGGCTACGAAAACCATTCCGGGCAGACCTTCCTGACCGGTGGCACCAAGCCCTTGGGCCGCGTGGACGCCGACGGCACCGGCAACAACGGCACCGACCACACCGAGGGCGCGCGGTTCGGCAACGTGATTGGCACATACATGCACGGGTCGGTTCTGCCGAAGAACCCTCGTCTGGCGGACGGTTTGATTCGAATCGCCGCTGAACGGCGGTATGGCGCGTTTTCCCCTCAGCAGGACGAGCAGCAGTCCGCCGAGCTGCGCAGAATCGACGATTTCGCGCAGCATGCTCGGGTTGTGGCCGCATCCCGGCCCAGATAAACGACAGACGGTGATTGACAGATGGAAGGCGGAAGCGCCCGTCGTCGTCATTCCAGGCCGGATTTTGCCTACGCGACGCGCGAATGGGAGTGTCATGCCTCCCGCCCGTGACCTTCGTGGGGTAATGTTGGACGTACAAGGACCTGATACAAGGAGGTAATGATGGCTGACTTCAACTTCAACGACGGCCTGCTGCACAAGGTGTTCCTCGCAGGTGTCGGCGCTCTGGCGACTACGGTCGAAAAGAGCCAGGAAATCGTGGATGATCTCGTGAAGAAGGGTGAGATTACCGTTGAACAGGGCAAGGCGCTGAACGCCGAGCTCAAGCACAAGGCTGAGGAAGCGAAGGCCGAGGAAACCAAGCCCGCTTCCGACGAGAAGAAGGACTGACTCCGGTCGGTTGCCATGCCGCCGTCCGCCTTCGTCGCGCGCTATGACATGCGACAGGGCCGACGGCGGCATGTGGCATGCCCGGCGTCAGGCAGTAGCATATGGCTGATATGGCAGACGATCAACACGAGGTATCGCGCGATGTCGCGAAGCAGGAATCCGGCGGACCGGTAGCGCCTGAGCCGGAAGAGCACACGGAAACGCAGGGCGCGTCATCCCGGAGCGACGATGCGGCCGCTTCCGGCGCTGCTGCTTCTGGTGCTGTTCCCGGTGCAGTCTCCGACAACGCGACTTCCGACAATGCGGCTTCCGAGAACACTGTTCCCGGTGAGACCGCCGCCGGCAACACCGCCTCAGAAACCGCCGCGACTGGTGACGCCTCGCCTGACAATACGCCGCTCGCGCACGATGGTCCCCAGCAGGAGACCTCGGGTGCCGCGCCCACATACGCCGGCGAAAAAATCGGCCTGTTCAGTGGCCGAAAGAACGATTTCTCCGAAAAATACCATCTCACCCGGCGCGGCAAACTTAAGCGTCTCGACCAGATCATCCGGATCGCCAACCAGTTCGACGCAATCCACGGACTCACGCCGGTCAAAATGCGTCTCATGTTCGAGGCGCTCGGCCCCACCTTCGTCAAAGTCGGACAAATCCTGTCCATGCGCTCGGAGATTCTGCCGCAATCTTTCTGCGACGAACTCGCCAAACTGCGGGCCAACGCCGACCCGATGCCCTACCAGACCGTGCTGGACACCCTGTCCCACGAGTACGGCAAACCGGTCAAAGATATTTTCAAATCTATTGACTCGACTCCGCTCGGCTCGGCTTCACTCGCGCAAGTACATCGCGCGACCCTCGTGACCGGGCAGGATGTGGCCGTCAAAGTCCAGCGTCCAGGCGTGCGCGAAACCATGGCGCAAGACGTGTCCATCATGCGCACCATCGCCAGGAGCGCCACGAAAATCATGCACAACGCGCAGGTCGTCGACTTCCAAGGCGTCGTAGAAGAACTGTGGGACACCTTCGAATCGGAGACGGACTTTCTGGTCGAGGCACGCAACTTGCAGGAATTCAAGCGGTTCTGCTCGCGATTCGCCTATATGGACTGCCCGAAACCATATATGGACCTGTGTACCGAACACGTGGTCGTCATGGATTATATCGACGGCATCTCGCTGTCGCATCCGGGCGCGCTTGTCGCCAAAGGCTACGATCTGAAGGAAATCGGCACCAAACTCGTCGATAATTACGCGACCCAGGTGCTGGACGAAGGGTTCTTCCATGCCGACCCGCATCCGGGCAATATCATCATCTCCGGCGGCAAGATCATCCTGATCGACTTGGGTATGACCGGCAGGCTCAACAAAAAGACCCGCACGGTGATGAAGGATATGATTTTCGCTGTCGCCAAGCAGGATTCACCGGCGCTTGCCGACGGGTTGCTGCGGTTCGCGACGACGGGCGCCGCGGTGGACAACTACCCGGAATTGCTTGCGGATCTTGATTTGATTGTCGAAGAATACGGTACGGTTGACCTTGATGAGCTGGATATCGCCAGTTTCATCACCTCACTCACCCAGCTCGCCCAACGGCACGGCATCGAGGTGCCAAGTTCGGTGACCACGGTCGGCCGGGCGTTGGTGACGCTGGAAGGGCTGCTGGACGAGTTCATTCCGGATGTCAATATGATCGAGATTATCTCCCAGCACATCGCCAGCAGCAAGACAAACCTCGCCGAAATCGAGAATGAGGTCCAGACGCTCGGTATTGAGGGACATAAGGCCTTGCACGGCGCGTTGCAAACGCTCGCCGAGATGAAAACCGCCTCGCGGATGCTCACTCGTGGCCAATTGCGTGCCAATATGCAGCTCGTCGGATTCGATGAGCCGTTCAAGCTGCTGAGCGATATGGTCAATCGCTTGACGATGGCGTTGATTGTGGTCGGGCTGTTCATCGGCTCGTCGATTGTGTATTACGCCGGCATGAAGCCGATTATCTTCGGTATCCCCGTGGTCGGGTTCATGGGGTATGTCATCGCGTTCATCTTGTCGGTATGGATTGTGTTCGACATCTATTTCAAAGGCCGCAAAAAGAAGCACTGAATCGAGCCGCCCGCCCGGCCTCACCGCTCCGTGTCTTCCCAAACTAGTTACGCTAGTGGGCGTGTTTGCGTGGCTGGTTTGTGTGTTTTCCCAAACTGGTTACGCTGGCGGGCGTGTTTGCGTAGTTGGTTTGTGCATCTTCTCAAACTGGTTACGCTGGGCGGTCGGTTTGCGTGGCTGGTTTGTGTGTCTTCTCAAACTGTCTACGCTAGGCGGGCGCCCGGCGACGGGGTTTCTCACGGTTTGTCGGATGGTTACGCTGCGTTCACCGGATTCCCCGATATTGGTTCGGCCGGTACGGTAGGCTCGAATAAGCATGTCCACGAGGAGGAAACATGTCCGGTAATAAGCAACTGACGCATCTGCTAGTCGGTGCCGCCGCCGCGGCCGGGGCTGCGGCATGGGCCATCGCGCCTCGTTCGTCCAATGACAAACGCAACAATTTCGTACCCGTCGTGCCGCAGGTATGGTACGCGCATCGCGGTCTGCATGATGCCGGTTCCGGCTTGACCGAGCAGTATGCGGCAGAAAGCGGCGAATACGTGGCGTTGTCGCGTCGCATGGCCATGCAGGCGGGGTATGGTTCGCCTGTGGTCGAAGGACCGATCGCGCCTGAGAACTCCTTGGCTGCGTTCGCGGCGGCGTGTGAGGCTGGGTACGGCATCGAGCTTGATTTGCAGCTGACCCGTGACGGCCAGGTCGTGGTCGTGCATGACGGCGACCTGCTGCGTGTGGCTGGCGACCCGCGCAGAATCGAAGACCTCACCTATGACGAATTGACGAGGATCCCGCTGTTCCCAGCCCCCGCGGCCCCCGGTGACGCCGCTGCAGAACGGATTGATTTCGCCGGTGGGCAGCCGTCCACTCCGCAAACCGCGCCGGACGGCTACTACCAGCATGTCCCGCTGTTCGCGGATGTGTTGCGTGTGGTCAACGGCCGCGTACCGCTGATCGTGGAGTACAAGTTCGACGACAACTCCCTGTGGGGCGAGCGTGACGAAGCCCTGATGCAGCGCGGTGACGAGCTGCTGCGCCGCTATGACGGCCAGTATGTGATTGAGTCCTTCAACCCGGCGGCGGTGCAATGGTATCGGAAGCACCGTCCGGAGGTGTGCCGCGGCCAGCTCGCCGAGCCGCCGCAGCCGGGTCAGTCCGACTGGAAAGGCTGGTTCGCTGGCCTGCTCGGTTTCGATTGGATGAGTCGTCCTGATTTTGTGGCCTATGACTGGCAAGGCGGCGACCTTCCGCAGATGCGCGCCACCCGCGCGATGGGCGCGACCGCCGTGTCGTGGACAGTTCGCAGCCGCGCGGAGCTGGAAATCAGCGACCGGTGGTTCGACCGTCACATCTTTGAGGCCTTCGTCCCCGAACGCGCGTCCGACAAGGCGTAACCGCCGATTCATCATCACTGCCGGGCTGAATGACCCCCGGCCGGAATGGACCGCAGTCGGAATGGACCGCAGGAAACGAGAAGCCGGGAACCCTTGCAACAGCGAGGATTCCCGGCTTTCTTAGGTTTCGTGAGTGGTTGTGCCGCTACACTGCCTAGTCAATAACGCCGTACAGACGGTCGCCGGCATCGCCGAGACCTGGCACGATATACGCCTTGTCGTTGAGCTTCTCGTCGACAGCGCAGACGACGACCTTGAACGCGATGCTCGGGTCGATCTGCTCCTGCACGAACTTCAGGCCTTCGGGTGCCGCGATGATGTTGATCGCGGTGATGTCCTTGGCTCCGCGTTCGGCCAGATAGTGGGTCGCGGCGACCAGCGTGCCGCCGGTGGCGAGCATCGGGTCGATCAGGAAGCACTGGCGTCCGGTCAGATCTTCCGGCAGGCGGTTTGCGTAGGTGATCTGCTTGGTCGGATTGTCTTCGTCGCGCTTCATGCCGAGGAAGCCGACTTCTGCGGACGGAATCATCTTGGTCATGCCGTCGAGCATGCCGAGGCCTGCGCGCAGTACCGGCACGATAATCGGGCGCGGTTCGGCGATGTGCTTGCCGATCATCGGGGCGACCGGGGTTTCGATGGGCTTGTCGACCACGTCAAGGTTGCGCGTCGCTTCGTAGGCTTCGAGCATGACGAGTTCGGAGATGAGTTCGCGGAAGGTGCTGGACGGCGTGTTTTTGTCACGCAGCACAGTGAGCTTGTGTTCCACCAGCGGGTGGTTGAGTACATGCAATTCCATGCTTCCCAGATTACCGCCATCTGCGTGATTGAGCGAGCCGGTCCGACGGCGTGGCGAATGACGACGATGCAGAACCTGTGTTGATGCGTGATTCGGCGGCCGTCGCAAAGAAGGGAAAACGAAAGAAATGCGCCGGACCGTGAAAGCGCCTGTCGGCGCAAACGCCGCTCGCAGCGGCAACAAATGGAGCCCGGGGCTTAAGCACGGCTCGACGCACAGCCCAGTATAGCGGTATCCGGAGGTTTTCTGTCACGGCGTGGCGTGCGCATTCGTGCCTATTCCGTGCAGATGCAGATTCCGCCGCACGGGCTGAATCGTTGCGTTACTCCAACCGCCCTCGACGCCACAGGTGCGCGCCCTCATGGAAGTCGCGCGACGTGGTCAGCAGATTCGCCGCGGTGTGCATGAGCCGTGCGGCGCGGGTCTGCGCGTCGTGCGACGCCTCTTGTGCCCCTTGCGTCCCGCCGTGTGCCGCTGCATCCTTCTGCGCCGCGGTGATCCGGTGCGCTTGAACACGCAACCCATTGGCGATGACATCGGTGAACGCGCTCGCCCGGTCCAGTGCCACAGCGAAATCACCGGTGAATGCACCTGACAGAATGGAATCCGCGGTCCGGGCGATATCCTCGGCATCCGGCGTCTCATCGACTCCCACAATGGCGGAAGCCGTGGTTGCCACCGGTTCGCTGAGCCGCCACAATCGCGCTATCTGCTCACGATTGCGTTGCATCCATGTGCGCAGTAGATACAGGCGCCACAGAATACCCGGCAGGGAATCTGGCTCTGCATTGCTCCACAGCTGCGCGATGATATCCACGCCTTCTGTGTCCACAAGCGTGATGACACGCCGCACAATCTGCGGATCTTCGGTGTGGTGCACGCGGTCAAGCAGCGCCGCCGCCGAAGCGTGGCTCATCTCGCTGATGACCTCCGGGTCGAGACCGCCCCCCAGATGGTCCAAAATCGCCGGGTCGAGCTGCGCCGGACGGGCTGGCCGCGCCGAGCCTGACGGTGAGGCGAGGAACCCCGATCTGCTGGATTGGATTGATCCGGAACTGGAGGAGTCAGTAGACAAGTGGGCTCACTTTCTGAATATCGATGATTTTCGGGCCGTCGCCCGTTTCGATGATAGCCAAGGCAATCGCGTTGCCGGTGGGCATATACGGCGATTTCGCGATGAGCCGTTTCGCCAAAGCCTCGGACGCGCACATCCCGCGCAGATGAGTGAACATGCCGCCGATCACCGGACGGTGCATACAGATGGCTGTGTCCATGCCAGTGTCCAGCATTCGGTCGATTTCCTTACGGAACCGCTGCCATGCCGCATCAGGGTTCTCGGCGAACGCATCCTCAGTCAGCTCGTTGGCCATGTCAACGGTCAGGCCGGTCTGCCAGGAGAAAATCTCGATGGTCTGCATACATCTCAGCCACGGGGAGCTGACCAGACGGTCGGGGCTGTAGCACGCCAGCTCGCGGTTCAGCGCGAATGCAGCCGCGGCTCCACGCGGAGTAATCGGGCGGTCGCCATCCAACCCTTTCCACTGTTTGCGCGCCTCTGCTTTGCCGTGCCTGACGATCAGCAGCGTGCGGCTTTGCGCTGCGCCGGCTTTGACTAGAGCCACGAACTTGTCGAGAATCATGCGGTCGAGGATATGGGTCAGCAGTTTGCGCGCGCGGGATACCGGCACCCACACCACCGTGTCGATTTCGTCCTTGTCCGCAGGCAGGACCGGGCCAAGCGCTGTGTGACGGCGCTTTTCGGCTTCTTCGGTGATTGGCGTCGCCATCCAAAACACGACATGTTTCTGGTCGACGGTTTTGTTTTTCACGCGACGCTTGCGTCGGCCCTCATCCGCCAGCGGGTACTCGATGTCCCCGATCAGCGCCCCCAATTCCACGGCGACGCCGGATTCCTCGCCCATTTCGCGTACCGCCGCGTGCCGGTGGGTTTCGTTGTTCTCCAGTTTGCCTTTCGGCCAGCTCCAGTCATCGTATTTTGGCCGATGCACGACGCATACTTCGATGGCGTCGAGCGCTGATGCGGGATTCGACCCGACGGGCAGCCTCCCGTCATCGGAGAACTTCATCACGCCCGATGCGGCTTGTTGCGGGCGGTAGATGATACCTCCAGCGGCTTCGACGATTCTTGGCATACTGATTCCTTTCCCCTTGACTATCAACGATACCGTCTGCGAGCGCTTGGATTCGCACGGGTGATGTTTGCGTGCGGCGCGGGTGCGATTGCGGATGCGAGTTGGATGTGAACGCGGACACGACTGCGAAAGCGGCTGCTGATACAGCTACTGATGCGGTCGTGACGGCGAAACCGGAAACGAGCGCGGATACGGCCGTGACGGCGAAACCTGCGCGAACAGGACCCGGACATGAATGATGGCGGCTGACCGGTTGCAGTCGGCCGCCATCATCGTCGTGGCAATCGCAAGGGTGTCGTACGCGGCGAATCCCTCGCATCCCGTTTCCTGATTTCTTGCGGTTTTACGCCGAGCGGGCTCAGTGAGCGAGCGTGTTGGTCCCCGGCTTGCGCTGATGCTTGTGAATCAGGTATTCCTGGCAATCGACCAGCGGCCGGCCTTCCTCATCGCGCGAATGCAGCACATACGTGCCGTCCGGCTGCATATGCCACGAAATGGTGGAATCGGCCATCTGCAAATCGACGTAATGGATGAGCTCCTCCACCTGCTCCGGCGCGGTGATGCGTACAAGCGCCTCCACACGACGGTCGAGGTTGCGATGCATGAGGTCGGCGGAACCGATCCACACCTCAGGGCCGGAAATCGGGCCTTCGCCGATCTGCGGGCCGTCGGAGTTTGCGAAGGCGTAGATGCGGCTGTGCTCGAGGAAGCGGCCAAGGATCGAACGCACGCGGATGTTCTCGCTCAGGCCGGGAACGCCGGGCTTGAGCGCGCAAATGCCGCGCTCGACGATATCAATCTTCACACCCGCCTGGCTTGCGCGGTACAGCGCGTCGATAGTCTTCTCATCGACGATCGAGTTGACCTTGATCTTAATCCATGCCTCTCTGCCGGCGCGGGCAGCGTCCTCCTCGCGGCGGATGCGCTGGATCAGACCGGTGCGCACGGTACGCGGGGCGACCAGAAGACGGTGGAAGCTGGACTTCGGCGCGTAACCGGACAGCTGATTGAACAGGCGGGTCAGATCTTGGCCGACCACCGGATCGCAGGTCAGCAGGCCGAGGTCGGTGTACAGGCGGGCGGTCTTCGGGTTGTAATTACCGGTGCCTACGTGGCAGTAGCGGCGCAGGCCATCGGCTTCCTGACGGACCACGAGCGAGAGCTTGCAGTGCGTCTTGAGTCCGACGATGCCGTAGACCACGTGCACGCCCGCGCGTTCGAGCTTGCGGGCCCACATGATGTTCGCGTCCTCATCGAACCGCGCTTTGATCTCGACGAGCGCGAGGACCTGCTTGCCGGCGTGCGCCGCGTCAATCAGCGCGTCGATGATCGGCGAATTGCTGGACGTGCGGTACAGCGTCTGCTTGATGGCGAGCACCTTCGGATCGGCGGCCGCCTGGGCGAGGAACGCCTGCACGGAAGTCGAGAAGGAATCGTAGGGATGGTGCAGCAGGATGTCGCGCTCGCGGATGGCGGCGAAAATGTCCTGCGCATGGCTGGATTCGACTTCCGCAATCTGCCGGTTGGTGATCGGGATGAACGGGCGGTACTTGAGATCCGGGCGGTCGATGGCCTGCAGCTCGAACAGAACCGTCATGTCCAGCGGGGTGGGCAGACGGTAGACCTCGTCGGCGCTGACGCGCAGCTGGTCGGCGAGCAACTGGGAGAGGAACGGGCTGGCCGCGTCGGAGATCTCGAGGCGGATCGGGGGTCCGAAGCGGCGGCGCAGCAGTTCTTTCTCCATCGCGTTGAGCAGGTTTTCGGCGTCGTCTTCCTCGACGTCGATATCCTCGTTTCGGGTGACGCGGAAGGATCGCGCCTCCTTGATAATCATGCCGGGGAACAGGGATTCCAGATGGGCGATGATTAGGTTCTCCATCGTGATGAAGCCGTAGCGTTCCTCGCGGCTCTCCTCATCGGTCAGATCGTCGACCGGGACCAGACGGTTGAGGTTGCCCGGAATCTTCACGCGGGCGAAATGAGTCTTGCCGCTGGTCGGATTCTCGACGAGCACCGCGAGATTCAGCGAGTTGCCGGAAATGTAGGGGAACGGGTGCGCGGGGTCCACAGCGAGTGGGGTGAGCACGGGGAACACCTGCTGGCGGTAGTAGCGTGACAGGCGTTCCTGTTCGGCGGTGGTGAGCTTGTCCCAGCTCAGCAGGACGATATGCTGATCGGCGAGTGCGGGCAGGATATGGTCGATGATGTAGTGCGCGTGCTCGTCTTGCAGGCGGTGGGCTTGTTCGCTGATGGCGCGGAACTGCTGGCGCGGGCTCAGGCCGCTGGGCGACGTGACGGCGATGCCGGTGTCGATGCGGCGCTTGAGGCCGGCCACGCGGACCATGAAGAACTCGTCGAGGTTGGAGGCGAAGATCGCGCCGAAATTGGCGCGTTCGAGCAGCGGAACGTCTTCGTTCTCGGCGAGCTCGAGGACACGCTTGTTGAACTTCAGCCAGCTGAGTTCGCGGTCGAAGAACCGGTCTGGCGGCAGCGGCTGCTCGCCTTCCTGGGTCTCCCGCTTGTCGTTCTTGTCTGTCTCGGCGATGTGCTCAGCTATCTGGCTGCGCAGAATCGCCTTCGAGGGTGCGTCAAAAATTTGTGCCATACCACTACTCTAGGCACTTGGCTGGGAGTTGTCGCGGCAAAGTCGGGAAAATTTAGCCGGTGTTTACATTTCGGCGTGTTGCGGGTGGGGTGGGTGCGGTGGTTGCTGGGGTGCGATGGGTTGCGGGTGGGTTGGTTGGCTGGATGGTACCCGGTTGTGGTGCGATTGACAGGTCGCACGGCGGGGCGTTGTGTGGGGTGTTCTGGGACTTGGCGGTCGGTATCGGCCTGTGGCGCAACAGATGATTGCAGAACTGAGTGGTATCCGGCGACTTGAATGCGCTGTGTGATCATATCTGTCGGTCTGCGAATGTCATGGCATGCATGACTTGGAGGTTCCGGTGCGTTTGAGCGTCGGTGCGCTTGGTTTCAGCGCATGATGTATGTCTCCGCATACATGAGATTGCCGATATCCCTGACCTGTCGGCAAGGCGTCGAGTGACGGATAGCTCGGCGGTCGGCAGAGCATGCCGTCCCGCGCCTCGCTGATTGCCGCTGGGTTCCAAGGACATCAATGGCGTGGTGGAATGTGTGTTCTGGTACTGATTTGTGCGGAAATGGTTGGTTGGGGGAAGGGCTGCCGGACCGGTGCGACCGGCGTGTCTTTCGGTGCGCACATAATCGCACATACGAACCGGTTCGATGCGCACACGAATCTGCAAGATTGCCGCGTTTGGATGTGCCGTCGAACACTTGCGCAAATAAATGAACAATTCCGCCTCAGACGACGATATCGAGTTGCGGTCGGCGAGAATCGGGGCATAATAACAAGTACAAGGAAAACTTAAGAGAGCAGAAGCCCACAGTAGTGTATAGCCACGAAAGGTTGTTACGTTGGACGGGCATTGGAAAGACTTACCGTTACAACGATGGTGTTGTGAAGAGATTCTGCTCATTAAGCCTTGTACGGAAGGCCCGCTTCGGCGGGCCTTCTCGTTTGTTCGGGCACTTGTTCGATCGTATCCCCAAGCAATAGGCCAGTGTGCGTCCAGTGTTCCGGTGGCTGGGCGGTGCGTGTGCCTGCTGCAGTCCTTTTCCCAAACTGGTTACGCTGGGATGGTCGTTAGCGTAACTAGTTTGGGTGGTTGGCCGGCACCGGTTTGTGCGACTGTTGGTTTGGTTGTGTCTGTTTGTCGCCGTCCCTTCTACAAACTATTTACGCTGAGGCGGTCGTTAGCGTAACTAGTTTGGGTGGTTGACCGGAATCGAGTGTGAGAGGTTGTCCTGTCATGCGTGTCGCGGTTTCGAATCCTCATGCCGTCACTTTCGAGCGCGGCCAGAATGTGTGTCCAGAATCAGCACGGACCCGTTGCGGCGCAAGGCATACGGGCGGTTCGAATGTGCCAGATTGGCGGAATGAACACTCCGCGATGCCCCAAATGCCACGGCACCCCCGACTGACCCGCCACCGGATACACATTTTGTCCTATAACCCTCGGGGCGGTCTTGATACACCGCGATACCATGTGCTCAGTGCTGATATCTGCGATATCTGTAGTACTTGCCCGGCCGTATCTTGCGTATCTGTGTTCATCGGCGCCAGAGACCCGAAGTAGCGTCGTTGAAATTCCGCGGGTCGTACTCGCGGTATCGGACCTATCCGCACACAGATAACGCAGATGCAATCCGCGAGGTACTACAGTCAGTCGAGATACACGTTGCCAGGCACCATCAAGTACCGCAAATACGCAAGATACCGACGTCAAACCACCAGTGCGGACCGCAGATGATTACAAACACTCCCGTCCACAGCCTGACTCCGCCATCCGTCAACGCGGAATATCATCGCGCCGTTTCATACGCGTCACCGGTGATGACCCCTGACACCCGCCAGTGCGGGAGGGGCATCATCACTTGTGGTTCGTCCCGATTCGCGATACCGAGTGACCCTGAGACGCGCGAAACCATGGCATCACGTGAGGAACAATCGCCCGCACACCAGCCAGAAACCCAGCCACACCGCGGGAATCATCTTTCGACCACATTCCCGGTTCGAAGTGGCGCTCGAGCGCCCATACCGTGTTCGATTGGATGGTATGACATCACATACATCACCAATGACACATATGACACATGCGAATACGCACCAATCTGAACAGGTCACCCACCCTAACGTGGTGGCGAACGTCCACTACCGTGCTGAGACCGATTCGTTCGGCGTCCCATGTTCGTCGCCGGTGTACCGCGCGCCGAATGCGGCGATTGTACTGTCGGCGAGCGGCGGACTCGGTACAAGCACCTTCGCGGCGCTGCTCGCGCAAACGCTGCACGGTCTATACGACGACAGGGACTTCGCCTTGGTGGACGCTGACCTGTCCGGCGGCGGACTGGATGTCCTGCTTGGCATGGAAAGCGAGCTTGGCGTCCTGCTCAATGCCGTCACGGCTCCGTTGGGCGAGGTGGACGGTGCTGCCTTGCGTCGTCGGCTTACCACGTGGGATGGCGTTGACGTACTGTCCAGTCGCCCGTGGATTTGCCCGATGCCGCAGGATTGGGAGATTGCCGTGGCGGTCTGCGCACTGGCCGAGATGTATGACATGGTGGTTGTCGATGCGGGGCGTGCCGGGTATTCGCCCGGTGAAGCGATTCCGTTGCCGCTCAAAGGCTCCGCGATGATTCTGCTGGTTGAATTATCCGTCCTCGGCACGGTCCGCGCGCAGGCGTGCATTGAGGCGCTGACCGGCCGGGGCAGTCGACGGTCGTCCGATCACCGCGCCACGCTCGCCGATCGTACCGCTTCGGGAACGGTCACAGAGGACGATATCGCGCTGGTCGGGGTTCTGCCGCCGACCGCCCGTGCATCCGCCCGTGGTGTGATTGGCGTTGATGAGGCGGCGGAATACCTGGGCATCGACGTGCTGTGCAGCATCCAGCCTGACACGCGGTTGTGCGCGGCGATACTTGAGGGGACCGGCTTGCTCAAGCCGAACCGGGCGAACGCGAAAGCATTGCGCACTGTGGCATCGTGGCTTGATGCCAGAAGGACGGGGTCGGCGAGGAGTTGGGAGCGGCGATGACTGCGATGAATGCAACGGTCGCAACGGCAATGATTGCAATTATTGCAACGACTGTGATGATCGCATCGTCGATGATTGCACCTCAGATGGTGGAATCTGGGATGGCTGTACTTGGGATGACTGTTCCTGCAGCGGCTGTATCTGGGATGACAGCGGGAGCAATGCCGACAAGAACTGCGATGGGAACACCGGCATTGAGCGTATCGGCGACACCGGTGGTGACTACGACACTGACAATGACTGTGACAACGGCGATGACTGCAACGGCGCCGCTAGCGTCAGAGTCAGTCTCGCCGTTTGTGTCAGTGCAAGCGCCAGTTTCGCAGCCAGTGCCAGTACCAACATCAGTCCCGCTGACAGCAACAACACCAATGGCCACACCAGAGGCCACCCCACCGACTCTGCCGCCATCAAGCGCGCCGGCTCAATTCGCCGCAACGAGGACATCGCATGAATCGTGATGATCCCCGGAATAACGCAAGCGCCAAAGTCGCAAGCCCGGCCAGCCCAGCCAGTCGAACAAACTCAGCAAACTCAGCAAACCCGGAAATCCCCGCGCCCGCAGCGCCGCGCAGAGCATTGTCCATCGCGTTCGGCCCGTTGCAATGGCTGGCTCAGGACGCCCAGGTCACTGATATCGCGGTGACCTGCGACGGCGGGGTCTGGGCCGATCGCGGGGCGGGCATGCTTCCGTGCCGCATCGCCGTGCCGTTCCGCTCGCCGCATGTCGTTCGCGATTACGCCGTGCGGCTGTGCGCACAGATGGGCCGTCGTCTTGATGACGCCTGCCCGATTGCGGACGCGTCAACAGCTGACGGAATCCGCGTCCACGCGGTCATCGCGCCGATTGTGCCACAAGGCGCCTCGATTTCGATCCGTCTGCCGGGAAGCCTGCCGCCAACATTGGAATCGTTGTGTGCCTCCGGCATGTTCCCGCTGGCATGGCTTGCCCTGCTGGACGGCTTGGTTCGCGGCCGTGCCACGATACTCATCACCGGCGGCACAGGCGCCGGGAAAACCACGCTGCTCAAGGCGTTGCTCGGTCGTTGTGAAATCGGCGAGCGTATCGTCAGCGTCGAGGAAGTCCGCGAGCTTGGCGAATTGGCTGCGGTTTCCGGCGGCAATCATGTGTCGCTGGTTGCTCGGGAGGCGAATGTCGAGGGCGCTGGGGCGGTGGGCTTGCCTGAGCTGGTGAAGGCGACACTCCGGATGCGCCCCGACCGTGTGGTGTTGGGTGAATGCCGCGGTGAGGAGATCGCTGATTTGTTGCGTGCGTTCAACTCCGGGCATCGTGGTGGAGCCACGACCTTGCATGCCGATGGCGTGGAGCGTGTGCCTGCACGGTTGATATCGTTGGGGTTGCTGGCGGGGCTTGACGCTCGGGCTTTGGGTATGCTCGCACAGGACGCGTTTGATGCGGTGATCCATGTGGAGCGTACGTCGACCGGGCGGCATATCGCGCAGGTGGGCACCCTTGCGGTGGTTCACGGCGCTTTGGTCGGAGTGCCGTTGTTGGCATGGGATGGTGTCGGCCGGCCGCTCGCGATTGAGGGGTGGCAGGATTTCGCGGCACGCTGGCTCGCGTCGGCGGCGACATCGTGGCAGGGCCATTCGCTGAAGGTGGCGGAAGTGTAATGATTCTGTGGCCGTTGATCGCCGCAATCTGCTGTGCGGCGTTGCTGATGTTGCCGGTGTGGGATGGCGTGTCGTGCCGAGGGCGGTTGCGCGATGCCGCTGATGGTCGGGCAGTGGAGCCGCCCGCAGCCGCGGGATTGGATGCGGCGCTGGCGATGTTGACTGCCGGGGTGCGTGCGGGAGGCACGTTGGAGGATTCGCTTTCCAGACTTTCCGGGCAGCAATCGGGGCAATCGAGCCAATTGTCAGGCCAGTCAGATCAGTCAGGTCAACCCACCCGATTATCTGGCCTATCGGGGCACGCTGTGGACCGGTTTGCGGTGATTCGAGCGCTCGCTGCCCACGCTCGGGACGGCGAGTCGGCGTATCTTGAGCGGATTGCGGCGGAAGTGTGTGCCGCCGCGCAGCTGAGCGGTCGCTTGGGTTGCGAACTGGGGTCCTGCCTGGAAGCGGTAAGCGCTTCGTTCCGCCGCTCGGTGGGCCGTGACCAGCTGGTCGCCCAAGCGAGTGCGATGCCGAAGGCGACAGTGAAGCTGCTGCTCGTTTTGCCGTTCGGCACCTGGGGGTTCGGCGCCCTGCTTGGCGCGCATCCGTTGCAGACTCTGCTCGGTTCGCCTGTCGGTGTGGCGTGTCTGTGCCTGGGATTGTCCGGGTATGCGGCTGGTGCCGTGTGGGTGCGTTCCATGGTGCGTTCGGCTTTGCAGGAATCGTAACCGGCGGCTGCCGGGCTGGAAAGGGGAGCTGATGGGTGTGCAGGCTGCCGCAGCGTTTGCGGTGTTGGCCTCGTGCTGCGTGTCATTGTTGTTGATGCTGCGTAGGTCGGGACCGTGCATGATTGGCCGGATTGATGTGGCTCGCCGGCTTGCGGATGATGGGCTACGTCCGAGCGATGCGCTTGTGGTGCAGATGCTTGCGGTCGCGTTGCGTAAGGGCGCATCGGTTCCGTGCGCGTTGGACGCGGTGGGCGAGTTGACCGGAGGATTGACCGGGGACGCGCTGTGCGCGGTCTCGCGACGGTTGTACCGGGGTACGTCGTGGGATGATGCGTGGCGGGTCGGGGACGATGCCGGTGTCTCGGCGTGTCGGCTGATTCGTGAGGGTTTGCGTGATTCGTGGGAGCATGGGTCTTCCCCGGTGCGCGGATTGGAATTGGCGGTGCAACGCGCCGACCGTGACGCCCGCCATGCCATTGAGCAGGCGGCGGCGGGGTTGTCGGTGCGGATTCTATTGCCGACGGCGTTGTGTTTTCTGCCGGCGTTCGTTGTGATTGGCGTGGTGCCGACTGCGATGTCGCTGATAGGAGGCTGAGCGGGTCGTTTGTTGTTTCGATGGCGCGTTTCGCCTGGCGACTTGACGGAACCCGCCTGGAACCGACCGGAATCAGGGCGGAATCAGTGCGGATGACATGGACGGATACATGGACGGGGATGTGGATAAGTCGATGTGGATAACAGTCGTCTTTCGACCACATTGCCCGTTCGAGCTTCCCTCGCGAGGTCCCGGTCGGGCACACTGGGGATACCGCCAAGGCAGGCGGTGCCCGGAGCCTCGGGCCATATCAGAAAGGAACAACCATGACCGGCATTCACCAACCCTTGATGCAAGGGAAAACAGGATTCATCACAGCCATGCGGAGCGCTCCGATAACGGCGGCGCGCAAAGCCAAGGAACGTGCGTGCATGATTGACGCGAAAATCCGCCTGATGGCCGTCGAACCGCAGAAAGGTGCGGCGACCGCGGAATACGCGATGGTTCTCGTTGCTGCCTGTGGTTTCGCCGCTGTGCTGTTCGCGGTCATCAAATCGGATATCGTGAAGAATCTCGTGCTCGCTCTGATCAAGGGTGCTATGGAGTTGAAGAAGGGCTGAAATGGGATACGCATGTGAACGGCCCCGCATGAGGGCAGCCGGAAGCCACGGCGCCGTGCAGGGGATGGACGGCGCATCGGGCGCTCGCAGAAATGCCGATGGGGGATTCGGCATGTCGGCGGCATGGCCCACTCGGTTGTCGGGGGAACAGTGGCCGGGGGAATCCGGCGCCGCGCGGGGCCGTTCTCATGCCCCTGAACAAAATGGGCAGCGGGGTGCCATCACCGCGGAATTCGCGATGGTGCTTCCCGTCGCGGTGGTGCTCATGGCGATGGTGCTTTCGCTGACGCATGTGGTGACCACGTCGATGGCGTGTCAGGACGCGGCATCTTCAGCTGTTCGCGAAGTGGTGGTCGCCCGGGTGCCTGCGCACGGCGAACAGGCGCGGAACATCGCATCGACGGCTGTTGCCGCGGTCGCGGGGAAAGACGCCACGGCCACGATCTCGGAGGATGGGGGACTGGTCACTGTGCACACGCAGTGCCCGGTCGTGTCCGGGATGAGCAGCGTCTTGCCGGCATCGGTGCAAGGGTCTGCGAGCGGAGCG
This sequence comes from Bifidobacterium sp. LCP19S3_E9, assembly GCF_052121135.1. Taxonomy (NCBI): domain Bacteria; kingdom Bacillati; phylum Actinomycetota; class Actinomycetes; order Bifidobacteriales; family Bifidobacteriaceae; genus Bifidobacterium; species Bifidobacterium sp. LCP19S3_E9. The sequence goes on from NZ_JBQKEV010000003.1 coordinate 192,040, forward strand.
TCCTCGTGACCGGTGTTCGCTGCCATGGGCCCTGTGAGTCCCGTGAGCCCCATGAATCCCGCGAATCCTCTCCATCCCGTGAACAGGGGTCGGCGGTGGTGCTCATGGTGATGATCATATCCGTCGCATGCGTAGCGGCGCTTGCCGCCGCCGGCGTCGGCCATGCGAGAATCACCGGGAATCGTGTCAGATCGTGGGCTGATGATGCTGCGGTGTCCGCCGCAGTGGCGCTGAGTGAAGGCCATCGCGACCCATGCGCGGTGGCAGGGCGTGTCGTTCGCGCCGATGGGGCTGGTGTCGCGGCTTGCACAGTCGATGGCGAGGACGTCACGGTGAGCGTGCGCTACGAATACCGGCAGGGTTTCGGCATGATGATTATGAAAACCTCTCGCGCCGGACCCGTGGCCTGTGGATGAGGCGGTGTGGCGTGTTCTGCCGCAACGCTAGATTGGTGAAAGGGACACTGGTGGTCGCGGTGCGGTAGCCTGCGCCGCGTATGCTTGTAGGGCACGTTTGCGGCCTATGAAGGAGTTGGACATGGCGTTGGCATTGTATCGACGGTATCGTCCCGATACGTTCGACGGGGTCATCGGACAGGATCAGGTGACCGTACCGCTCAGCCGGGCGCTTGACCAGAACAGGCTCACCCATGCGTACCTGTTCTCCGGGCCGCGCGGATGTGGCAAAACCAGTTCCGCGCGTATTCTCGCGCGGTGCGTCAACTGCGCGAAAGGCCCCACGTCTCATCCGTGCGGTGAATGCCCGAGCTGCAAGGATCTCGCCACAGGAGGACCGGGATCCATCGACGTCGTGGAAATCGACGCCGCAAGCCACAACGGTGTCGATGATGCCCGCGAACTGCGTGAACGCGCAGGCTTCGCGCCCGCTCGCGACCGGTACAAGATCTTTATCCTCGACGAAGCGCATATGGTCACCCAGCAGGGGTTCAACGCGCTGCTCAAAATCGTTGAGGAACCGCCGGAACATGTCATGTTCATCTTCGCCACGACGGAACCGGACAAGGTGATTGGCACGATTCGCTCCCGCACCCACCATTACCCGTTCCGCTTGGTTCCGCCTGAAATCATGGGCCCGTACCTCGAGGGAATCTGCGAGAAGGAACAGATCAAGCCGGAGCCGGGCGTGCTCAAGCTCGCCATGCGCGCGGGCGGCGGCTCCGTACGCGACACCCTGTCGGTGCTCGACCAGCTGATGGTGGGTTCTGAGCATGGCGTCATTTCCCATGATTCGGCGGTTGCGCTGCTCGGATTTACCCCGGATTCTCTGATCGGAGAGGCGATCGACGCGATTATCGACCGCAACGGTGAACAGCTGTATGGGGTCGTGCAGAAGGTTGTGATCGGCGGATTCGAGCCACGACGTTTCGTGGAAGATCTGCTGGCGCGTGTGCGCGATCTTCTGGTGCTCACTTTGGGTGGAGACCGTGCCGAAAGTGTGCTCAGCGACGATGCGGCAGTCGAGGATATCGCCGATTTGCACCGGCAGGCGTCCGCCCTGGGATTGCGCTCGCTGACATCCATTGCCGACACGATTAACGACACGCTCGGCACGATGAGCGGTGCCACGTCGCCCCGTATGCGTCTGGAACTGCTGGTCGCCCGCCTGCTGGCAGGCCGTGAGGAAAGCGTATTCGGTCCGTTAGTCACGTCTTCGGCGAATATGACGGCCCAATCCGGTGCTCCGGTTCAGCAGCGCGCCGGCAATCCTCCGATGCGCAGCGGTTTCATCGATTCGACCCGCAACAAGCGCAAGGGGCAAGCCCAGACTGCCGCGTCAGGCAACCCCGCCGCGCAACCGTCAAGCAATGCAGACACTCAGGCGGTGGCACGCCAGCAGGCCCCTGCCGCGCCATTGCCGGACCATGCTGCAACAGGAGTGCGGACGACGGAAACACAGACATCCGGTACACCCGGTACGCAAGCCGACGGCGTGCAGGCATCTGTTGCACCCGCCACACAGCAGGCCGGTGCACCCGCAATGCCGCCGACCGCTGGAAGCAATCAGGTCCCGCACACTGGCGGCGCGACCGCACCCGCCATGCCTGAACCGCAGGACGCCCGCAGCGTCGAGGAACGTTGGCAGACCGTTCTGGCCAAGTTGCCGTCGGATATCCGCGAATACGTTGACCAACAGCGGGTGCCGTCCGTCCGGCTCATCGCCGGTCCCGCCGGGAAATCCAAGCTCCTCATGACTTTCGCCAAGCCCATCGACCAGCACGCCTTCGCGCTTGCGGTGTCGTCCGACGAAGCGTATGACGGCAAGAAAGCGGCTGTCGTGGTGCAGGACATCGTCAAGGAAATCTTCGGCGATGGCGCGCGCATTTCACCTACTCCGACCGCGGCGAACGGAGAAACCGTAGAATCCATCAGACGCATGTCGCCCGAGCAGGTTAGCCAGGTCAAACGTGAAATTGCGCTCGCAAAGGCGAAACAAAGCGCAGCCACCCTTGCCGCGGTGACGGTCGGTATCCATGCAGGTCCGACCGGCAAGGAGGCGAAGACTCCGGGGCAGTCCGGTGACGACACACAGGACGCCGACGACCCCAGCCACCGAGGACGGGGAAGCGCCCAAGCGGCGGCGGTCGCAGCGCCGACGGCTATGATGACTCCGCCCGCGATGACGTCCGCCGCACCTGCCTCTTCCATGATTCCGGCGGGTTCTGGGCCAATCGCGTCCGTCGATGCGGCATTTGCCGAGGATGACCCATGGTTGCAGCCCTTGCCGGTGCACAAGCCGACAGGAGACAATGGTTCGGTGCCGTCTGCGATCGGCGGATCCCCGTCAAACCTGGTCGACCAGAGCGGCAGAGGTGGCCAGAGCACCGCGCAGCCGCATCACGACAAGCACGTGGCGGTGCCGGACATCAGCGATGGCATCGATCCATGGGCGACACCGGCCACGCCTGCGACACCGACAGCTTCAGCTGCTTCCGCCGCTCCGGCCATTTCAGCTGCACCGGACGCGTCGAATGCATTCGCGACGCCCGCCGGGCAAGCTACGCCGACGATGCCGTCCGCCGCACAATCAGGCTCGGCAACCCGGAGCAATCCCCGGACCCCGGTGCGCCAGGGCGAAGGCGATGTATGGGGTTCCATGCCGGCAGCAGGAGCACAGACCGCGGAGCCACAGGATTATCCGGAACCGGTGGAGCTTCAGGACGACCCTTGGGCCCAGCAGCCGGGCGACCTCGGTGCACACAACCCGCAGCCGTACTCCGGTGTGTCGGGCGGCTCGCAAGTTCCGCCGGAGGAAGACGAGTACTCGCTTAACGACGAATCGCTTGGAACCGCCGCGGCACTCAGCGTCGAAGAACTCAAAGAACTCTTCGAAGTGAAAACGGTCGAGCAATTCGCCCCCGACGACCCGAAGAACCCGAAGAACCTTCAGCCGCCGAACCGTCACAACGACATGGACGCTTCGTCCCAGAAATAACAGGCGGATAGCATGCAGAACCCCGCAATCGCCTGACCGGCGTTATATCGCCGGGGTTTGGCGGGACACCCGCTCAATCGGCAGATTTATCGTAAAAGGAGCCCAACAATGGCATTGGCATATGACGGCGCGATCCAACGCCTGATCGACGCATTCGCCAAACTTCCCGGCATCGGCCCCAAAGGCGCGCAACGCATCGCTTTTTATCTGCTGTCCGCCAACGACGACGAAGTGCGCAACCTGGTCGAGGCGATCACCGACGTCAAAGAAAAAGTGCGATTCTGCGACGTATGCGGCAACGTGTGCGAGACCAGCCCCTGTCCGATCTGCTCCGACCCAAGGCGCGACCAGTCCATGATCTGCGTGGTCGAAGAGCCCAAGGACGTGATGAGCATCGAACGCACCCGCGAATACCACGGCCTGTACCACGTGCTCGGCGGTGCCATCAACCCGATGGCCAACGTCGGCCCGGCGGACCTCAACATCCCCAAACTGCTCGAGCGCCTGCAAAACCCGGACATCAAGGAGATTATCCTCGCCCTCGACCCGAATATCGAAGGGGAAGCGACCACCAGCTACCTCAGCCGTCTGCTGTCGCCGCTCGGCATCAAAGTCACCCGGCTCGCCAGCGGCCTGCCCGTCGGCAGCGACCTCGAATACGCGGACGAAATCACCCTCGGCCGGGCACTCGCCGGCAGACGTGAGGCGTAATGCGCAAACACCTTGCCATCATGCCGTTCCGCATGGTGGTCACCGGCTATCCTGCCGAATTGCGCGACTCGTATAATCGTCCCACTTGCGTACAATACGGGCGCAGGACATTCCTTTAGAGAAGATAGGACAATCGTGGCTCTTATCGTGCAGAAGTACGGCGGCTCCTCGGTCGCCGATACTGACTCGATCAAGCGTGTTGCCAAGCGCATCATCGAAACGAAAAACGCTGGCAACGACGTCGCTGTAGTGGTTTCGGCTATGGGAGACACCACCGATGACCTCATCGACCAAGCGATGAGCATCGATTCGACCCCGCCGGCCCGTGAAATGGACATGCTCATGACCGCAGGCGAGCGTATCTCCATGAGCCTGCTGTCCATGGCGATTCACTCCGCCGGTTCCCATGCGTACTCGTTCACCGGGTCCCAGGCCGGTTTCATGACGGACGCGCGGTTCGGTGCGGCGCATATTCGCGCCGTCAAGCCTGACCGTGTCCGCCATGCGCTTGAGAAAGGAAGCGTTGCCATCGTCGCAGGCTTCCAAGGCATCAATGAGGACGGCGACGCCACCACGCTCGGCCGCGGCGGTTCCGACACATCTGCTGTCGCCTTGGCTGTTGCACTTGGCGCTGACGTATGCGAGATTTACACCGACGTTGACGGCGTGTTCACCGCCGACCCGCGTATCGTCCCGACCGCCCGCCGCATCCCGGTCATCGATTACGAATCCATGCTTGAAATGTCATCCTGCGGTTCCAAGGTGCTCGCCCTGCGTTGCGTCGAATACGCGCAGCGCTTCGGCATGCCGTTGCATGTGCGCAGCTCCTTCTCCCACCGCAACGGCACACTGATTCTGCCCGAGGGCGTCAGTCCCGCATCGGTGCCGAACCTTACACGCAGATAGTATCCGGAGGATTCCGGGGCGCCTGTGCAAGGCGCACGACACACGACATATCCATACCAACACAACTGTCCGCAACACAACCGCAAGTTGCACTGATTCGAGGAAACAATGAACGAGAACGATAACAAATCCATGGGCGACCTGTTCCCCGACCTCGGTCCCGAGACCCCGGTTATCTCCGGTGTCGCGCACGACCGCAGCGAGGCGCTGGTCACCGTGCGCCGCGTGCCGAACGAGCCCGGCATGGCTGCGAAGGTGTTCACCAAGCTCGCTGAAGTCGGCGTGAACGTGGACATGATCGTGCAGGCCAGCGCCTCCACCGGCACCGCCGATATCTCCTTCACCGTCCCAGAAACCGCCGTCAAGCAGGTGCAGGATTTGCTGCAGAACAAGCATGATGAGCTCGGCTACCAGTCCTTCGACGTCAACACGAGCGTTGGCAAGGTCGCTGTAGTCGGCGTGGGCATGAAGACACACGCTGGTCTGGCCGCAAAGTTCTTCAACGCGCTGAGCGACGCGGGCATCAATGTGCTGATGATTTCCACGTCCGAAATCCGCATCGCGGCTTTGGTCCCGCTCGACCAGCTCGATGACGCGGTGCGTGCGTTGCACACCGCGTACGGCCTCGACGCCGATCAGGTGGAGGCCGTGGTCTACGGCGGCACCGGTCGCTGAATCGCCGGGCTGAGAGCTGCTGAGCCGCAAACTCGGTGATGCTCCTGTCTCGGGGCGGCAGGGCGTTGATGGTGCGAAGGCCCGTCGTCGGTTGTATGCCGGCGGCGGGCCTTTCCTGTTGTGGTTTGGGATTGTGTGTTGTTGGGGGTGGGTGTTGGGGATTGTCTGGTGTGTCTGGTGCGTCAGATGTGTGTATGTCCCGGCATGCGTGATTCAGGCGGAACGGGCCGCTGGGCGGTGGACGTTGCCGTATGTGTCGCGTCGTGCATGCTGCGGCATGCGTAATTGGGTGGTTTGACGTACCAATGCAGCGGGCGTTGCCGTATTTGACGTATGGCGTATGTCACGGCATGCACGATTCAAACGTACGGGTCGCTGAACGGTGGAATGTTGTCGTATGTGTTGCGCCGTGCATGTCTCGGCATACGCAACTGATCGAATGGACAGGCTGTAGCAACAACAAACGGCGGTATCCGCCCGCCCGCGTATGCCGTGGCATACGTGAGAAGACGAATACCCCCCGTTACCGCTGTCAGCAATCGTCGCTGTTGAATCGTCGCTGCCGTCGGCAACCATCACCGCAGCCGGGCTGCAACAGCCGACAGACGTTCACCTGCACTCAACGCTCGCCGACGCTGGTCTTACTTCGCTTCGATATAGCCGAGCGCGTGCAGCATCTCAGCGCATTCAAGCGCGCCGCCGGCCGCACCGCGCAGTGTGTTGTGCGCGAGTCCGACGAACTTCCAGTCGAAAATCGAATCCGGACGCAAGCGGCCGATGGAGATACCCATGCCGCCCTCGTAATCGACATCCAGCTTCACCTGCGGACGGTCGTCCTCGGTGAGGTACTGGATGAACTGCTTCGGCGCGTGCGGCAGGCCGAGTTTGGCGGCTTCGCTCGTGTAGTTCACGAGACGGTCGACGAGCTCCTCCTTGGACGGGTCCTTGCCGAAGTTGATGAACACGGTGGACGTGTGGCCGTTGAGCACAGGCACGCGGATGCACTGCGAGGTGATGCGCAGCGGGCCTTCGAACGGCACGATCTGGCCGGTCGCGTCATCGACGTGGCCGAAGACCTTGAGCGGCTCCTTCTCGGATTTCGCTTCTTCGCCCGCGATGTACGGGATGATGTTGCCGACCATTTCCGGCCAGTCCTTGAAGGTCTTGCCGGCGCCGGAAATCGCCTGATACGTGCTGACGATGACCTCGTGCGGCTCGAATTCCTTCCATGCGGCGAGAGCCGGCGTATACGCTTGGATTGAGCAGTTCGGCTTGACGGCGATGAAGCCGCGCGTGGTGCCCAGACGCTTGCGCTGGTACTTGATCACGTCGAAATGCTGCGGATTGATTTCCGGCACGACCATCGGCACGTCCGGCGTCCAGCGGTGCGCGCTGTTATTGGACACCACCGGGGTTTCGGTCTTCGCGTACTGTTCCTCGATTGCGCGAATCTCGTCCTTCGGCATGTTGACTGCGGAGAACAGGAAATCCACATCCGCGGAGACGTCTTCGACATCCGCCACATCCTTGACAATCATGGACTTGACGAACTGCGGCATCGGGGTTTCCATCTTCCAACGCCCGCCGACAGCCTCTTCGTAGGTCTTGCCGGCGCTGTGCGCCGATGCAGCGAGCGTGACCAGCTCGAACCACGGGTGGTTTTCGAGCAGGGTGACGAAGCGTTGCCCGACCATGCCGGTTGCGCCGAGAATGCCGACCTTGATTTTCTGTGACATTATGGCCTTTCGATTGCAAGGGTAACTGCGCAGTACAATGCCCGAACCTTCGGTCGTGTACGTGTGCGAGCCATGCTAGCAGAACGCATACTCAGCAAGCGTCCGGTTTTCATATCGTGGTCGGCCGGTTTCGGCCCAGCAGTAGGCTTTGCACGGTTCGTACCATCGCGTCGTTGCGGTGGCACGAACCGGTTGCCGCAGGTATCAGCCCGCAGGCATCCGTTTACAAGTGTCCGTTTATGCGTGTCTGTCCACGCAGGATAGACACACATAAACGCATCGCACGGATTCGTTCACGCGTAAATCACGCATAGATATTGCGTGGACGCATGTCGTCAGGCAGACCGTTGAGCAGCGTGGTCACCGACCCGGACTCGAACACGGAACGGATGCCGGCGGCCAGCAGTGGCGCGACCGACAGGACGGTCATATTAGGCAGGCGCTTGCTCTGCGGCACGGGGACGGTGTCCATAAGCACGATTTCGCGCGCCCCGCAGTCCTTGAGTCGGTCGATAGCGGGGCCGGACAGCAGACCATGCGTGGCAACCAGCGTGACGCTCTTCGCACCGGCGTCGCGCAACGTGCGCACGGCTTCGCAAATCGTGCCGGCGGTGTCGATCATGTCATCGACGACGATGCAATCGCGTCCTTCGACCTCGCCGATGATGCCGTGTGCGACCGCGTGGTTCGGGCGAGTAGTGTCGCGGGTCTTGTGGATGAACGCCAGTGGCAGGCCGCCGAGCTTCGCGGCCCACTGTTCGGAAACCTTGATACGTCCGGCGTCGGGGGAGACGACGGTCGCGTTCTCCATCGACATGGAGCTGCGCACGTAGTCAAGCAGCACCGGCATGGCGGTGAGGTGATCGACCGGACCGTTGAAGAAGCCCTGCTCTTGGGAAGCGTGCAGGTCCACGGTCATGATGCGGTCGGCGCCCGCCGTGCGGAACAGGTCGAACATCAGGCGCGCGGTGATGGGCTCGCGGCCTTGGTGCTTCTTGTCCTGACGCGAATAGCCCATGAACGGCGCGACCACGGTGATGGAACGTGCGGAGGCACGTTTGAGCGCGTCGACCATGATGAGTTGCTCCATCAGCCACTTGTTAATCGGGTCGGTATGCGATTGGATGACGAATACATCGGCGCCGCGAACCGGTTCGGTGAACCGTACGTACATCTCGCCGTTCGCGAAATCATATGCGGTGGTCTCCAGCAGATGCGTGCCCAGGTATTCGGCGGTTTCCTGAGCGAGCTGCGGGTAGGCGCGTCCCGTGACCACTGCTAATCGCTTGTCCGGTTTGCCTTCGAGAATTGCCGACATCTTGCGCCTTCCCGACCCTTTGGTCGATTGATGGGATTGAAACATCACCTAATATAACAAGGCAGGGGCATAAGACGGTACGGACGGAGGCGGGATGTGCGTCAAATCCGGGGGAGTGCGACAAATCAGGCGTGCCGCGCGACGCATGTCGAAAGTCAGGCATCGGGAGTATGCTGGCATGGTTGTCCGCAGCACCTGCGGGCAGTCGCATACACACTCCTGCCGTGGAAGGTCCACGGCCTTTAGTCCGAAGGAGGTGGGTGATGTCTGCGCATAAGTACGAACTGATGTTCATTGCCGATCCTGAGCTGGATGAGCGCGGTCTGAAGAAGCTGACCGAGCAGTATCTGGAGATCGTCACCAAGGAGGGCGGTTCTGTCGACGGCACCGATTACTGGGGTCGCCGCAAGCTCGCCTATGAGATCCAGGGCAACACCGAGGGCAACTACGTTGTCGTCAACTACACCGCTGAGCCGGCCACGAGTGACGAGCTCGACCGTCTGCTTAACCTCAGCGAGTCCGTTATCCGCACGAAGATTCTTCGCAAGGACAAGTAAGTCGTTCAGCACTGCTGAAGCAAGGCTCAACGAGCCGTCCGATTCACAAGTCCGGTCACATCCGATTCGCAACAGACGAGTCCGCAACAGGTAAGAAGGTAGCGTCATGGCAGGCGAGACAACAATCACCATCATCGGTAATCTCACCGGCGACCCTGAGCTGCGCACCATTGGCAGCGGGGCGACGGTCGCAAGTTTCACCATTGCATCCACACCGCGCTCCTACAACCGCAACAGCGGTCAGTGGGAAGACGGACAGGCGCTGTTCATGCGTTGCTCTGCATGGCGTGATTTGGCGAACCATGTCGCCCAATCCTTGACCAAGGGCATGCGCGTCATTGCGCAAGGCCGTCTGCAGCAGCGTTCTTATCAGGCGCAGGACGGGTCAAACCGTACTGTCGTCGAAATGCAGGTCGATGAGATCGGTCCATCCCTGCGATACGCCACCGCGCAGGTGACCCGTCAGAGCTCCGGCTCCGGGTTCGCTGGCGGCAATCGTGGCGGATTCGCAGGAAATTCGGGGAACGCCGGTAATGGCGGGTTCGCCGGCAACGGTGGCTACCAGGGTGGCGCAGGCTACTCGGGCGGCTACACCGGCGGCGCCTCCGTCGCTCCGGCTGCCCAACAGGCACCCGCCGCTCCGGCAGCGGATCCGTGGGGCACGTCGAGCTCCAGCCAGTCGGGATCAAGCTTCGAATCGTTCGGATCCAGCGACGATTTCGGCGGAGATTCGGAAGAACCCGAGTTCTGACGCCGGACTTTGCTTCCAGCAGTAAATCAAGTTTGCACTAAGGAGAACATCAGATGTCACGCAAGAGGCCGCAACCGCCGGTCAAGCCGTTCAAGAAGAAGCCGAATCCACTCAAGGCTGCCAAGATCACCGAGATCGATTACAAGGACGTCGCGCTGCTGCGCAAGTTCGTGTCCGATCGCGGCAAGATCCGTTCCCGCCGTATCACCGGCGTGACCGTCCAGGAACAGCGCGAGATCGCGAAGGCCGTGAAGAACGCCCGCGAGATGGCTCTGCTGCCGTACGCCACCACCGGTCGCTGAACAGGAGGATATCGACATGGCTGAAACCAAGATCATTCTCACCCAGACCGTGGCCAACCTGGGCCACGCCGGTGACGTTGTCGAGGTGCGTCCGGGTTACGCCCGCAACTACCTCTTCCCGCAGGGGCTCGCGTTCAAGTGGACCAAGGGTGCCGCCGCTCAGATTGAAGCGATGAAGCGCGCACGCCAGGCCAAGGCCCTCGCCACCCGCGAGGATGCCGTCGCTGCCAAGGCCGCCATCGAGGGCACGGTCGTCGAGATCGCCGCCAAGGTGTCCGAGTCCGGCAAGCTCTTCGGCGCTGTGTCCGCTGACGCAATCGCCTCCGCCCTTGCTGACAAGGCTCCGATCAGCCCGAAGTCCATCAAGGTCGAGACCATCAAGACCACCGGCGAATTCCCCGCCACCGTGGCCCTGCACCCGGAGATCTCCGCTTCCTTCACCGTCAAGGTCGTCGCGGAGTAACCGATTCCAGACTCCGGCCATGCCGCCGATTTCGGCTCATGACATGGTCATAACAGTCTGAGCTTAAGCATGCGAAAGCCCCCGAATCCGGGGGCTTTTGTGTTGTTGCACGGCGAAGGTCGCTGGGCTGGGTTGGCGGAAGGCCGTGGTGCCGGGGCTGTGGGTGGTTGGTTTGGTGTCCTGATTCGGTTTTCGGGGTGTGATCTTGGATTTGGTGCGGGCCGGCGGGGTGGAGTGTACGTGGGTTGTGGGTGAGATTGTTGGTGTTCTGCGGTTTTCGGTGTGCTGTCAGTCGTGGTGATGGGGTGGGGTCGGCCGTGACCGGGCCCGATTCGGTTTTCGATGTGTGATCTTGGGTTTGGTCCCGTGATGGGTGGTTGTTGTGGGGTGGGTTGTAGGGTGTTTGGCCTGGGTTTTGGCGATATTCCGCGGGTTTGAGTGTATGGTTGGTTTGGGTGCTGGGGCCGTGGGTGGTTGGTTTGGTGTCCTGATTCGGTTTTCGGGGCGTGATCTTGGATTTGGTGCGGGCCGGTGGGGTGGGGTGTACGTGGGTTGTGGGTGGGGTTGTTGGTGTTCTGCGGTTTTCGGTGTGCTGTCAGTCGTGGTGATGGGGTGGGGTCGGCCGTGACCGGGTCCGATTCTGTTTTCGGGTTGCGATCTTGGATCTAGGCCTGCGGACCTTCGTCAATCATCAATCTGGCATCCTTGCAGCAATCATCAGAGTATGGGATAATCGTAAGGTCTGCACGAACCGTCACAGCATCGTGGATTTACTTGACACGGCGCATCTATTTGACACAGCGCAGTGCGCTGCGCCGTACGGAACGGACATGGTGTATCGAACGTGAGGCGTGTGCGGCCGCATGAAGGGGATACATCGAGGCGGTGGCGATCCCGGAAGGAACGTGGGAAAGGAACATGGCATGATGACAGACCATGACGACCTGCCGACGCACAGTTGCGTATCAGCCGGTCACGTGCAATCGAAGTCCCAGCCCCGGCCCCAGTCTCAACCCCAACCGGCGCAATCGCCCATACTTCATTCTCGGTCCCATCCCACGTCCCGAACGCTCGTCCGGCGCGTGGTCGCGGCACTCGTCATCATGACGCTCGCCGGCAGCGCTGTTCTGTTGGGATGCTTATCCGCGTACGCCTGGTATCGCCGTGCTTTGGCGGATTGCGTGGAGTGGGGGACCACGTATCGGCTCATTGACGCGCATGTCGCGGCGCTGGCCGATCAGGCGGATGCGCTCGCCGCACGGGATGCCGTCGAATCGCGCACTGCCAATAGTGAGGCACGTGAAACACAACGTCTGCGGACGGTTGCCGCAGAAGCCTCGAACCAACGGCGTCAAACCGACGCGGCCGTGCATGCGATCACTGATGTTCGGGTGTCTTGTGCAGCCAAACAGTCGCCGGTCGCCTTGCATGAGCATGTCGAAGCGTTCCGCGATGCGTCGAACCGGCTGCGGCCCGAGATCGGGCGTATTCGCAGCGTCTTCGAGCCGGTAGCGGCGCGTGTGCTCGAACATGATCCGCAAGCCAGGGCGGTGGCGGTCAATCGTATCCGCGCGGTCATGCCGGGGGTGCGTGCGTTGTATCGGGATACCCCTGGCCTGCGCGATGCCGGTATCGGGCGCGGATTGCGCGACGCATTGACCCAGGCGGCATCCGCGGTGGATAACCCCGGCTCCACGTATCGTACCCTCGCCGATGCCGAGCATACGTTGTTCACGAAGGCGGACGAGTTCACCCGTGCGAGGAATACGAAGCGTGGCATCGACTGCGGCCGTACGGCTTGTGTCGCACTGACATTCGACGACGGCCCGCGAGTCGATATCAGCCGTCGCGTTGTGCAATCGTTGCGGGACAAGGGCGACCGGGCGACGTTTTTCGCGGTCGGCGGGGCGATCGACGATGCTGCGATTCCGGTTCTGCGTGATGACACGCGCTACGGCATGCCGGTGGGAAGCCACACCATGTCGCATACGGATCTGCCGGCGATTATGCAGGCGGGAACCGAACGTCAGGAATTTGATGACGCTGCAACGCGCATCAGCGAAGCAACGGGCCGCCCGATCAATCTGCTCCGTCCGCCGCACGGCGCCGCGGACGAGGCGAGCCGGCGCTATCTGGCCAATCATCTTGGTGCAGGCATCGCGTTGTATGATGTCGATTCCTACGATTGGGCGGCAGGTGCATCCGCACGGTCTGTCCAGTGGAAGGTCACCGCGCAGGCGAGGCCGGGCTCGATTATCCTCATGCATGACATCCACGAACATACTGCTGCGGCGTTGCCGCATATCCTAGACGCCTTGCACGCCAAAGGCTATCGGATGGTCACCATCAAGGAACTGACAGGCCAGTACCCGCGCCCGGGATACGTGTATTATTCGCGCGACAATATCATCCCCTGGTAGCCGTCGTGTCCCACGATGCCACCATGCCGATTCGTGTTGTCCCTGACCATGGCGTATACTTGCATACGCCTCCGCATGGCGTTACGTCACCCAACTCCCCCAGGGCAGGAATGCAGCAAGGGTAAGTGGCCTCTGACGGGTGTGCGGGGGTTTTCTTTTTCCTCGTCGGCGGAAGCTGGGTGCCCGACAATGTGTCGTATGTGTCGTCTTTCAACCTTCTACCGACGTCGACGGGGTTCTCAGCGTCGGTAGAAGCAGGAGGGTGAGGTGGCGGTGGCTGTCGACGACCTTCGGATAATTCGGCGTCCGGATTGCATGATCCCTGCTGCGGTCTTTTTCGCATGTCCTGATTGACTTGATGTGCCGCGGTTGTGAACAATCACCGGGAATTGCGCAAACGTGCAGAAGCGCTGAAGGTATAGTCAGAGACTATGGACGAGAATGCACAAGACCCGCGATTGCAGGAACAGGACGTGACGCAACCGGTTCATGCCCCCGAACGGAATGCCGCACAAGGCGGGGCTGAGCCGCCTGCTGCATCTGCGCAATCCGTGGTACCACCGGCTTCGACCATACCTCCTGCCGTACCTGCGCCTGCGCCTCCGGCCGCCTCTGTGCCTTCGGAATATGCTGACTCAGCGCCTGCGCCAGCGCCATCGACACCTGCAGCGCCACCGGTGCCGGCAGCTCCCCGCGTTCCTCTGATGCCTCCGATGCCAGCAATACATACCGCGCCTTCAGGCCAGTCCGCACAGTTGCGTCCCGCTTCCGGGACCGCTTCATCGCAAACCGCGCACGATACCGCCTCTGGTCGCGGAGATACCATCCACACGGATACCGCGGAACAGTCCGCGGAACAGTCCGCGGAACACTCACCGTCTCGGTCGGGGGCATCAGAACGCCTGTCCAGCCCTACCGGCCCATCGCAGACAGCCCCGCAGCAATCGCAGCAGCAGGTACAAGCACAGCAACCGCAACAGCTGCAACACCCCAAGTCGTCCATGCTGTTCCCACAGACCGATGACGCGCAGGGCCAGACAACGCCCATGACGCCAGCAAAGCCGATGTTCGCGCCGATTCCGGACGATGCCGGCGACCTGGCCGATGCGCGCATGCGCAATCTTTGGCCGTCCGACCCGCTTGAAGCGTCTCCGTCATCCAAACGCGGACGCAATGCAGGCGCGCTCACCGGTGCCGGCGATAACGCAGACTCCGGATTATTGGCCGGAATATCAGCAAGTTCCCCGGCGGCTTCAGCAAAGGCTACAGCCTCGGCGGATAGCGATCTCACGGTCGAAGGCATGGATTCGGGTCTTGCCAGACTTGACCCGCTCACCGTCCACCCACGTCTGTCCAGCAGGATTCTGTGCGTGGTGTTCGGGCTGTTGCTGTTCGCCGCGGCCGCTGGGGTGTGGGGGCGTGGCGGCCCCACGCCAAACGGGCAGAATTTCGATGACGAAGTGTGGCTTCGACTCAACACCTCGCTGCCGTCGTGGCTGCGATCGCTGGTGCATCTGCTCGCGGTGTCGAGTACGGTGATCGCCATCAGCGTCGTCTTCGCACTCGTCGGAATCGTTGTCGCCGCGGTCCGCAAGCGGTGGTGGCTGCTCGGCCAGCTGGTCGTATTCGCCGGCCTGTGCTACGGGTCTTCGCTGTTGAAAGGCGTCCTGCCTCGCCCGTACCTGCAGAATATCAATTCTTCAGCTAGCAATACTGCGCCATCGGGGCATACGTTGCTCGCCGCGGCGGCTGTCGTGGTTCTGGTGTGCGCGGTGCCTCGCGCTTGGCGTGCCGCGTGCGCCGCAGTCGGTTCGGCCTATACGCTGCTCGTTGCGTTGTCCCTGGTCGCCGGAAAGTGGCATCGCCCTACGGATGTGGTGATGAGCCTGCTGATTGTCGGCGGATGGGCGTTGCTGGTGCTCGCCTGCACGCGCACATCCGGCATGGATGAAATCGGCACCCGTTCGGCTTCGGCGAGTATCCAAATTGTCGGCAGCGTGATGATCACCGGTGGCATCATGGTCAGCTTGTACGGGGCGTATCTCGTGTGGCAGATTGAACCGGGGCTTTCGCTGGGCGCGAGCTGGACGCAATCCGGCGCCTGCGCGGCGACGATCATGCTGGTGTGCGGCGTGTCGATGCTGGTATTCGGGCTTGTGCTTGCGATGCGCCAACTCACCGCTTCACCGTTGACAAAACTCGGTCTGGTCGGCGCCCCGCCGGCCCCGCCGTCAAAGTAGCACGGCACACCAGATACGGCGTTGACCATACGCCGTGAGTATTATGGCGTTCCGTAAGCAGTACGTAAGGAGGGGCAATGACAGCCGGCACAAAGCTCGTTATCGTGGAGTCTCCGACGAAAGCGAAGAAAATCGCGGGATACCTCGGGGATGGATATACCGTGCTCGCATCGGTCGGTCATATTCGCGACCTTGCCCAGCCAAGCCAGGTGCCCGCATCGAAGAAGGACAAATTCGGCAAGTTCGGCGTTGATGTGAATGACGGATTCGAGCCGTATTACATCGTCGGCCCTGACAAGAAGAAAACCGTGTCGCAGCTCAAGGACGCGTTGAAAAACGCCGACGAGCTCTATCTGGCGACTGATGAGGATCGCGAAGGCGAAGCGATTGCTTGGCATCTCGTGCAGACCCTCAAGCCGAAGGTCCCCATCAAGCGCATGGTGTTCCATGAAATCACGCCTGAGGCGATCAAGGCATCGTTGACCAACACTCGAGATGTTGACAACCATATGGTGGACGCGCAGGAGACCCGGCGTGTGCTTGACCGTCTCTA
Organism: Bifidobacterium sp. LCP19S3_E9; assembly: GCF_052121135.1. Lineage (NCBI taxonomy): Bacteria > Bacillati > Actinomycetota > Actinomycetes > Bifidobacteriales > Bifidobacteriaceae > Bifidobacterium > Bifidobacterium sp. LCP19S3_E9. The sequence goes on from NZ_JBQKEV010000003.1 coordinate 208,125, forward strand.
TGGCTATGAGCTTTCGCCGGTGCTGTGGCGCAAGGTCGGTCCGGGATTGTCGGCCGGCCGTGTGCAGTCGGTGGCCACGCGCCTGATCGTCGAGCGGGAACGCGAGCGTATGGCCTTCATCAAGGCTCCCTACTGGGATGTCGTGGCGACGCTGTCGGCGCCGGGCACAGAAGGCGAACCGGTGCGCTTTGACGCGCGTATGGTGCAGCTCGGCGGTAAACGACTCGCTACATCCAAGGATTTCGGCGCGGACGGCAAGCTCACGCCGGCGGGCTTCGCGGACAATGTCTGCCAGTTGGACGCCGAAGGGGCCGCGGAGGTCGCGCAGGTGTTGCGCGAAGCGCCATTCACTGTGGAATCGATGGAATCCCGCCCGTACCGCAGGCGTCCGCTGCCGCCGTTCACCACATCCACCTTGCAGCAGACGGCCGGCAACCGGCTCGGCATGAGCTCCCGCCAGACGATGCGGGCCGCGCAGGGACTGTACGAGAACGGTTTCATCACATATATGCGTACCGATTCCGTCACCCTGTCGCAGGAGGCGATCGCTGCGGCGCGCAACGCCGTCGAATTCCACTTCGGCAAGAAATTCCTCTCCGACGCCCCGAAACAGTACGCGACCAAGACCGCTGGGGCACAGGAAGCGCACGAATGCATCCGTCCGGCGGGTTCCAGCTTCCGCGATCCTGACGATGTGGCGCGTAAGGTGCCTGCGGACCAAGCGAAACTCTACCGGCTGATCTGGCAGCGCACCCTGGCGTCGCAGATGGCCGACGCCACCGGTTCGACGGCGACCGTTCGCCTGAACGCGGCCGCCGGGTCCCGCGGCGAGGCGGTGTTCCAGGCCTCCGGCACGGTTATCGAATTCCCCGGATTCATGCGGGCGACCGGCGAAGGCAAGCATCCCGCGCAATCGGCGTCCACCTCTGTGAGCGGAGCCTCGGCAAGCGGGGCGCCGCTCGCGACGCGCGGCAAGTCGGGCAAAGAGAGCGAAAACGTCTCCTTGCCTCCAATGCACCCGGGAGACGTGCTCGCCGCCGACGATGTCCAGGCGGATGGTCATGAGACGCAGCCGCCGGCCCGATACACGGAAGCTTCGCTGGTCAAGACTTTGGAAGCCAAAGAGATTGGCCGCCCGTCCACCTACGCGAGCATCATCTCAACGATTATCGACCGCGGTTACGTGTATGAACGCGGCCGGGCGCTGATTCCCTCATGGCTTGCGTTCGCTGTGGTCAAGCTGCTGGAAACGAATTTCCCCAAGTACGTGGATTACCAGTTCACGGCGGATATGGAAAACGGCCTCGACCGCATCGCCCGTGGCAAGGAGACCGGCAAGGAGTGGCTGACCCGCTTCTATTTCGGGTCCGGCGACGGTGCGGCGGCGAACGCCGATGAAGCGCATGAAGGTTTGCAACAGCAGGTCGCGCAACTGGGCGAGATTGACGCCCGTGCGATCAACACCATTGAAATTGGCGACGGTTTGCATGTGCGCGTCGGACGTTACGGCCCGTATCTCGAGGATATGAATCATCTGGATGCCGAAGGCAACCCCAAGCGGGCATCCCTGCCGCCGACGCTCGCCCCCGACGAGCTGACCGTCGAGAAAGGCCATGAGCTGATTGAAAGCAACGCCGGCGGTCCGCGTGAACTGGGCACCGATCCGGCGACAGGCGGCATTGTCGAAGTGCGCAACGGCCGATTCGGCCCGTATGTCTCGCTGACCATCCCGCAGTCGCAGGATGCGCAGAGCAAGGCGGCAGGGGCCAAAAGCAGCAAGAGGAGCAGCGCTCCGAAACCGAAGATGGCGTCGTTGTTCAAGTCGATGAAGCCTGAGACCGTGACCTTGGAGCAGGCGTTGCAGCTGCTGAGTCTGCCGCGTGTCGTCGGTACGGTCGAGGAGACGGATGCGAAGACCGGCGAAATCAAGCAGGCGACCATTTCCGCAAGCAACGGCCGCTACGGCCCGTATCTGACCAAGACCACGGCCGATGGCGGTTCCGAGACGCGGTCATTGGGCAGTGAGGACGAGATCTTCACTGTGGATTTGGCGAAAGCCCAAGAACTATTCGCCCAGCCAAAGTATGGGCGTGGCCGCGGCCGTGGCTCCGCCAAACCGCCGCTGCGAACCCTCGGCAACGACCCGGAGACTGGCAAGCCCGTGACCATCAAGGACGGCTTCTACGGGGCGTATATCACCGACGGTGAGACGAATCGCACGCTGCCCAAGCAGTACACGCCTGAATCAATCGATCCGCAGGAGGCGTTCCGACTGCTCGCCGAGAAACGTGCTGCGGGCCCGTCCAAGCGGCGCACCCGGCGTGGTGCTTCGAAGTCCGGTTCCAAGACGACGGCCAAGAAGACGACGGCGAAGAAGTCCACAGCGAAAACCGCAACCAAGAAGACCGCAACCAAGAAGACCACCACGAAGAAAACCGCAGGCGCCAGCTCATCGGCATCCGGAACGAAGCGCAGCACGAAGAGCGCAGCCGCCACGAAGGAGCAGTAATGACCGCACACGCCCCAGCAGGCCTGTTCATATCCTTCGAAGGCGTTGACGGGGCGGGCAAGACCACGCAGGTCGAACGTCTGCGCAACTATTTCGCGGGATTGGGTAGAAACGTCGTGGTGACGCGTGAACCCGGCGGGACCGAACTTGGCGTGCAATTGCGCACTATGCTGCTGCACGGGGGTGATATCGCCCCCAGGACGGAAGCGCTTCTGTTCGCCGCCGACCGTGCCCAGCATGTAGCGGAGATCATCGTTCCGGCGTTGGAACGCGGCGATATCGTCATCACTGACCGATATCTCGACTCTTCGCTCGCGTATCAGGCGGGGGGAAGGGAATTGACTGTCGATGATGTGCGGGGTTTGAGCATGTGGGCGACCGGCGGATTGCTACCGCGACGTACATACCTGCTCGATATTGATCCGCAGGTTTCACATAGGCGACTCACCCACGGTGAGGATCGGATGGAATCTGCAGGCTATGATTTCCAGCGTCGCACCCGTCAGGAATTCCTGAATCTCGCTCGTGCGGATTCTGCGCGATTCCTGGTGGTGGATGCGTCACAGGGAATCGAGGCCGTCTGGAATACTATTCGTAACGATGCCGAACAGCTGCTCGGGGGAGCGGCGGCATCCACGGGAATTCCGGAAATATCAGAAATATCAGGGATTCCGGGAGTATCAGGCGACGTACGGCAGACGGGGGAACACAGCTCATGAGTGTATGGGATTCGATTGTCGGGCAGCAGCCCGTGGTCAGTCAGCTGAGTGCGATTGCGGCCGGCGACCCTGCGGCCATCGCCCAATCATGGCTGATTTGCGGGCCTCCCGGATCGGGGCGCTCGAATGTCGCTAAGGCCTTCGCCGCGGCTTTGGAGAGTCCGGACCATGGGCTCGGCGACGAACCGACGCGTGCCGCGCATCTGGTGCTGGCCGGAACACACCCGGATGTCACGGTCCTGTCAACCGACAAAGTCACTATCGGCATTGACGAAGTCCGCGAGTTGATTGGCATGTCGGAACAGATGCCGAGCATTTCGCCGTGGCGCATCATCATCATTGAAGACGTCGACCGGATGCTCGAACGCACGACCAACGTGCTGCTCAAGGAAATCGAGGAACCCGCCGAGCATACGATTTGGCTGTTGTGCGCTCCGAGCGCGCAGGACGTGTTGCCGACGATTCGCTCGCGTACGCGTATTGTGAATCTGGCGGTGCCCTCGAATGCTGCGGTGGCGCGTTTCCTGGAACAGCACGACGGCGTCGATCCCGCCTTGGCGTCCCGTGCGGCGCGGCTCGCCGAAGGGCATATCGGCATTGCCCGGCTATACGCTGGCAATGATCAGGTGCTTGCCGACCGCGATGAGCTCGTGGTCGGGGTGCTTGGCATGCATCGGGCGTCGGACGCGGTGTTGCTCGCCGGACGGCTGACCGACAGTGCCAAGGCGCAAGCGCAGAGTGATGTCGACCGTCAGGCGCAGCAGGACGAACGCGAGTTCAGACGGGTCAACGGACTGGGGGAGAAGGACCGGATTCCGCCCAAGCTGCGTTCCGCCTACCATGCGATCAGCAAGAAGGATGATCTGAAACGCCGTGCCACCAGACGCACACGCGATGTGCTCGACCGTGCGCTGACCACTGTGGCGAGTGTGTACCGCGATGTCGCCGTCATCCAGAACAACGCTGATGATGCCGTCGGGCTGATCAATCTCGAGAATCGCACACCCATCACCGAGCTTTCGGTCAGATTGACGCGCCGGGATGCCGTGCGGAGACTGGAGGACATTGCGACGGCTCGTCGCAGACTTGCCGGAAACGGCAATCCGCTGCTGGTGTTCGAGGCGTTGTTCTGCGCTTTGCTCGTTTGAGCCGACTCGGCGTGTTGCCCTGCTCAGGTGCTCCTTATGTTCCGACGCACTTTTCCGCTCTGGCGCGCTTCCGTTTGCGCCCTTCCCGCGGGATGCTTCCGCCCTTGCGTCCACCGATCTGCCTACTGCCCAGGCGCTGTTCCTGACGTGTGTTGTCACTTCCGAGCGCGAAAGTACGCTAGGGTCATGTCAATCCAGGTGGTGTCAACCTGGGCAACATCAACTTGGGCCGTGTCAACCCAAACAACGTCAACCCAAACAACGTCAATCGTCGTTGGACTCGCGGGTGGATTGTCTGGCGATGACGCGGCGGGGGAACATCACATGACGCCCGAGCCGTGCCCCCATCTCGGTGTCGGATCCGTTCGTCTGAGCGTTGGCGATAAGCCGCAGGCTCTCCGCTGCCATTTGTTGCAAAGGCGCATGCATCGAAGTCAATGCGGGCATGCTGGATGCTGCTGCCTCGTTGTCCTGCAAACTAACGACTTGAACCTGCCCGGGCACGTTGATGGACAGTTGGCCAAGCGCGATGAGCACGCCAATCGCCGTGTCCGATGACGAGCAGATCACTGCTTCGGGGGTCTGGTCCGCCCCACGGCCGGCGAACATCCGCATGGTGTCGGAGAACCCACGTTGCACGGTTCCATCGGCGATGGTGATCCACTCGTTGTCGGCGCGCACGTGCAGCAAATTGAGCGAGGATTGGAACGCGAGCAGGGTTTCCGCACCATCGCTGGAGGCGACCTCATCGCTCAGATACGCGACGGACGCCGCCCCGCGTTCGACGACATGGGTGACCGCCAATTCGACGGAAGCGCCATTGTCGATGCTGACCCAATTGTGTCGCAGCAGATTCGTCGATCCCAGCAGCTGGATGATCGGCGTGTCCGCCGCGATGCCCCGGGTGAGGGATACACCGGCGTGCGGGCACGGCAGAACGATGATGCCGTCGGTGGGGTGCCCACAGAACGCTTTGATGCGCCGATGTTGCGCTGCCGCGGTGCTGTCAATGCCAAGCAGCAGCTGCATATGCGCCGCGCTGGCCGCCTCGCTCACGGCGGTGACCACGCTTGCGGCCATCAGCGTCGAGGTTGCCGGCATGGACAGGGCGATGGTGTTGCTCACATCGCTGCGTAACGCGCTGGCGGCGCTGTTGACCGAATAGTTGAGTTCGTGGGCGGCTTTGCGCACCCGCCGCGCAATGTCGTCGTCTTTGGTTCTTCTGCCTGACAGGACGCGTGAGACGGTGGCAATCGAGACGTCGGCTAGGGCGGCGACGTTCGTGATTGAGGCGCCGTTCTGCTTGCCGTGTGATGATGCCATGTGTGCTCCCAGTCAGTGATTCCGGGAAAGCATTTGTTTTCGTAAACATGCCTTCCGCCGTGTGGATTATAGCGATTCGAGGCGTCGGCCGTGCAACCGTGTCCGCCGGGCTGCGCCCCGCCCGTGCTCCGGTGGCGGCGGTATCGGCGGTATACCCGGTGTACCCGTGCGCCGGCGTCGCGCTGATAGCAGTAAGCCGCCCCGGTTATCAACGGGACGGCTTACTTGGTTCGTGGGTGTGTGTGAGGGAGGGACATGGTCTGAATCACCGGATTCGCCTGACTTCAGCCCCTGCTCAGCCCTAGCTTTTTCCTTGGTCAGTCCTTAATCAGGGTCGCGACGAGGTTGTCGGCGACGGCTTCCGCGTTGTCTCCGTCCACGGTGATTTCAATGGTGTCGCCCTGCTTGATGCCCAGTCCCATCACGGACAGGATGCTGCCGGCGTTGACGGCATTGCCTCCCTGCTTGGCGATGGTGACCGCGCAGCCGGAAGCGGTGGCTGCCTGTGCGAATTCAGCTGCCGGACGGGCGTGGATGCCGACTGGATCGTTGACTGTTGCGGTACGGGTTGCGGTTGCCATATGAGACACTCCTTTGCGTCATGCGGTATGTCATGCGGTATGTCATGCGGTATGTCATGCGGTATGTCATGCGGATGCTCATCGCACCCGCTGCACGCCACAACCTTGGCTGTAGCGTTCTAGCGATAATCGTATCACGTTTTTCTGAAAAATAGAAAACGTTTACCGGCGTTGCGTCGCGGATTTCTGGTATATAGTTATGCATTGCAGAAAAGAGACGCCTGCGATGGTGTGAGCGTCTCCCATACGATTTCCGCCGGCGGACGCTGGCGATACAGAAGGAGTCCCCATGGTCATCACTGGTGTTGGAATCGGTCGCGGTGTCGCTGTCGGTCCTGTTATCCGTATGGCAGCCCCGCTTCCCGAACCGGCGGACACGCCGAGGAACGCAAGTGTGAGCGCCGAAGACGAAATCGATCGCGCGATGAAGGCGCTCAATACCGTCAACGCCGATCTCAACCGCCGTGCCGAAGAAGCCGCGAACGGCGATGAGGCCACCAAGAAAGCCGCCCCGATTCTGCAAGCGATTGCCATGTTCGCCTCCGACCCGTCGTTGGCCGAATCAATCAAGAATCTCATCACCGGCGGTAAGACCGCCGAACGCGCGGTATTGGAAGGCTTCGGCCAGGTTGAGGAGATGTTCAAGGCCATCGGCGGCTACCAGGCGGAACGCGCGGCCGACCTGCATGATGTCGGCCAGCGTGTGATCGCGGATCTTATGGGTTTGCCGGCTCCGGGTGTGCCCCAGAGCGACGCGCCGTTCGTACTTGTGGCCGAGGACCTGTCCCCGGCGGACACCGCTGCGCTTGACTTGGGCAAGACCCTTGCCATCGTCACCAGTCAGGGCGGCCCGACCAGCCACACCGCCATTTTGGCGCGCGCCCGCGGCATCGTGGCCGTGGTATCCGCTCAAGGCGCCGATGACATCAAGGACGGGCAGACCGTCGTGGTCAACGCCGCGAAGAACACCGTGATTATCGACCCGAACGATGAGGAGATTGCCGAAGCGCACGAGGCGAAGGCGAATGCCGCCAAGGCCAAGGAGCTGCGCGGCAAGCCCGGGCAGACCAAGGACGGCCATCTCATCCCGCTGCTCGCCAATGTCGGCAAGCCGGAGGATGCCGACCCGGCACTCGAATACGGCGCCGAAGGCGTCGGCCTGTTCCGCACTGAATTCCTGTTCCTCGGCAACGAGGAGCCGCCGAGCGTCGAGGAGCAAACCGAGGCGTACGCCAAGCTGCTCAGCCGCTTCCCGGGCAAGAAGGTTGTGATCCGTATGCTGGACGCCGGCGCGGACAAACCGCTGCCGTTCCTGACCCCTGAGGACGAGCCGAACCCGGCGCTCGGCCTGCGCGGCTTGCGCACGCTTCGTGTGCACAAGAAGGTTCTTGAGGACCAGCTCGAGGCGATCGCCCGTGCCGACGCCCAGACCAACGCCGATTTGTGGGTGATGGTCCCGATGGTCGCCGACCAGTGGGAGGCCGACTACTTCGTCAAGCTTGGCAAGTCCAAGGGCCTGAAGAAGGTCGGTGTCATGGCCGAAGTCCCGTCGATCGCCCTGATGGCCGACAAAGTCGCCCAGGTCGCCGATTTCGTGTCAATCGGTACGAACGACCTGACCCAGTACACGCTGGCCGCCGACCGTACGCTCGGTTCTGTTGCCCACTACCAGACCGCATGGCATCCGGCGGTGTTGCGCGCCATCAAGCTGATCGCTGACGCGGGCAACGCGAACGGCATGCCGGTGGGCGTGTGCGGTGAGGCTGCGGCTGACCCGGATCTGGCGGTTGTGCTTGCAGGCATCGGCGTCAACTCGCTGTCCATGACCCCAGTCGCACTGGACGATGTGCGTGCGCAGCTCGCCTCCGTCACCTTCGAGGAGGCCAAAGAAAAGGCTGCCGCGGCACTCAACGGCGATTTCTACAAGCCGGCGGAGTGACGCTTCAGCCCGATGCGCCGAGCCCGATGAGATCAGGCTTGGCGCATCAGGTGCTACACCGGGCAATAGGGCGTATCGCCGATAAGTCGGTTCCTAGACGGTTTCGGGTCGGTTCCTACACGGGCCGGCCCGTCGTCGTATTTGGGCCTGTTGCGGTTGCGCGCACGTCATCACGATGCGCGATACTGAAGACATGAGAATTTCCGCTGATTTTACCGTTGTGCCCGATGAGTTCGCCAAGCGTGCGCCCGCCGAGAACCGTGTGGATGGCACGCCTATTGTCTCCTTCCCCTTCTATATCGACGACCTCGCACCTGACGCGATGTTCCTGCATTGGGAATTGTCCGATCCGGACTCCATTCCTGTGTGTGGTTTCGAATGGATCCACTGGGCGGTCGCCAACGTGCCGGTTGACGCGCTCATGTTTGATTTCAACGATTCGCATGCCCTGCAGATCCCGGCTGATTTCTCCCGCTCCCTGCCTTCGATGATTCCCGAGGCAGTGCAAGGGCGTACGTCGGCGGCCAGCAAGTTTGTCGGCGCGACGAACCCCGCGGTGACCATGCGTTACAACGGTCCGCAGCCGCCAGACAAGGACCATGACTACCTGCTGCAGGTGTGGGCCTCCCGCAAGGAGCTGCCTGGGCTGAATCAGGGATTCTGGTTCAACGAGATGCTGCACGACCTGCGCAAGGCGGACAGCCTGGTCGATCAGGGGGCCACTTTCTTCACTGGCCGCGCCTGAGCGACCGACCTGTCTTGTACCCCGGCGGACGTGGCGCTTTCGACGCCATCGCCTGTCGTATGGCCCGCGTGACACAATGCGCTTGACAGATGCAATCGATGCAACCGGTTCAATCCGGTTCCATTCGGTTCAATCGCGTGATTCCCGCGTCGGATGCCGCGAACCCATTCGTGGCTAGACCGTCGAATACGCGCGAAGGCTTGGAAATTCGGCAAAACTGAAAGGAACACCATGGCCTGCACCACGATTTTGGTAGGTAAGGACGCGAGCTATGACGGCTCGACCATCATCGCCCGCAACGAGGATTCCGCTAACGGCGAATTCAATCCGAAGCGTTTCATCGTCGTTCGTCCGAGCGAACAGCCGCGGCATTACCGCAGTGTGCTCAGCCACGTCGAAGTCGATCTTCCGGACAATCCGTTGCAATACACTGCCGTGCCGAACGCCGACACCAAGGAAGGTATCTGGGGCGAAGCGGGCGTCAACGAGGCGAACGTGGCGATGAGCGCCACCGAAACGCTGACCACCAACGAACGCGTACTCGGCGCCGACCCGTTCGTCGAACTCACCCCGGCCAAAGGCAAGCCCGGCGAGGACGGCTACGAGCCTGAAACCCCTGGCGGCATTGGTGAGGAGGACTTCCTCACCCTGGTGCTGCCGTACATCAAAACCGCTCGCGAAGGTGTGAAGCGTCTCGGCTCGCTGCTTGAGCAGTTTGGCACGTACGAGATGAACGGTGTCGCCTTCTCCGATTCGCATGAGATCTGGTGGCTGGAAACGGTCGGCGGGCATCATTGGATCGCCAAGCGCGTGCCTGATGAGGCGTATGTGACCATGCCGAACCAGCTGGGCATTGACGAGTTCGATCTGGACGACGCTTTGGAAGATCAGGAGAGCCATATGTGCTCCGCCGATCTTGCCGAGTTCATCGAGCACAACCATCTCGACCTCGCCGTCGAATCGACCTCGCCGTTCAACCCGCGTGACGCGTTCGGATCCCATTCGGATTCCGACCACGTGTACAACACGCCGCGCGCATGGTACATGCAGCGTTTCCTCAACCCGTATGACGAGGTGTGGGACGGCAAGGACGCGGACCATACGCCGGAAAGCAACGACATCCCGTGGGCACGTCAGCCGGAGCGCAAGATCACCATCGAGGACGTGAAATACGTGCTCAGCTCGCATTATCAGGGCACCCCGTTCGATCCGTACGGACATCTGGGCGACGAACACACCCGGCATATGTACCGTACGATTGGCATCAACCGTCAGAGCCAGCTGTCGGTCATGCAGATCCGTCCGTACCGTCCGCAGTCCAACCGCGCAATCCAGTGGATTGCCTATGGTTCCAACCCATTCAACACGCTGGTCCCGTTCTTCCCGAACGTAGACACGACCCCGAAGTACTTCGAGGACACGACCACGCGCGTGACATCCGAGAACTTCTACTGGGAGAATCGCATTATCGCGGCGCTGTGCGATGCGGCGTTCTCCGACACCGCGAACGCTGTGGAACGCTATCAGGAGAAGACCGGCGGCATGGCCCACCGTCTGATCGCCGCGACCGACGAGCAGGTGTCCCGTCTCGGCGGTGAGAACGAGGCGAAGGCCAAGCAGCTGGAGGACGAGTTCGAAGCGGACAATCTCGATGGCGATGTGGAGCCGCTTGAGCCCGACCAGATCATCGAGGTTGTACGCGATCAGGAGGTGCGCGACGTGCTCGCCGCCGCGAACCAGACCATGGCCGACCAGATCAAGGAAGAGACCGACAAGCTGCTCGATGCCGTGCTGTACATCACCAGCATGAAGATGAAGAACGGGTTCAACCGCTCGGACAACTGAGGTGGGCTGGCGCCGGCTGGGTCGGTTGACTGGCATCGGCAGGGCGTCTGCTGAGCCAGTTGACGCCGGATAGCTTCGGCCGGGGTTGCGACATGCGCAATCCAAGCCGACCGCCGGCAATCCCGCGTATTCTCCGCATCATTCCCCCGTGTCACAGACGCCAACGCGCCCGCAGCGACACGGGGAAATGTGTATCCGGTGTGTCTTTCCGGTGGTCTGCGGCGTCTGCGTGTCTTGAAAGTCCTGCTGTTTTCCGGCGGTTTGTCGCCGCATCGAGGTGTCAGTTGTCCGGACAATCGGGCATCGCTGACAGGGCCATCGATTATAGTAAAATCGTGCGCAACGCGGGCTTGCGCATGGTTTCTTGCTTGTGGCTGTAGCAGCGCGTCTACAGTGTGGACTTGCCCGACCAGACTTGCCGTCGGCGGCCGCCGACGGTGCAGTATCACCGACAGGTAAGGAGACCCCATGACCGGTATCGAGGATTACACACGCCAGTACGGCTTGGTCCGCAAGATCGATGCGTACGGCTACCTCGACTATCTCAAGACGCATCCCGAAGCGCCGCGAAAACACGGCAAAATCGTGCTCGTCACCGCTGACACGCCGCTGAAGGCATCTCGCGGTGAAGGCAAGACCACCACCACCATCGCGCTGATCGACGCGCTGCGTGCACGCGGCATCGACGCAACCGCCGTGCTGCGCCAGCCGAGCATGGGCATCACCGCAGCCGGTTCCAAGGGCGGTGCGTCCGGCGGCGGCAAGGCGTCCCTGACGCACCCGGAGCTCATCGACTGGGGTCTGTGCGGTGAAATGGCCGCGATCGAGGCGGCTCAGAACCTGCTCGTCTCCTTCGCAGAGAAGGCCGTGGACGAAGGCAAGCTTGACACCGTGCTTGTGCCGCGCGTCTCCGAGGTCCCGTCCCGTTCGCTGCGCAAGATCGTTGTCGATGCCGGCAAGAACAACGTCGCCGAGCGCGTGGTGCTCACCCCGACCTGCGAACTCATGCAAATTGTCGTGCTTTCCCGTTCGCTGGACGAAATCGCCGAGCGTGTCGCCTCGATGATCGCCGGCACGAAGGACGGCAAGCCGGTCAAGTTCGGCGAATTCATTGATTTGTGGCGTATCACCGGCATTCTGGGCGATGCCGTCAAGCCGGCCCTCACCGAGACGGTCAACGGCTCGCCGGTGTATGTGCACGGCGGTCCGTTCGCGAACGTGTCCATTGGCATCCCGACGCTCGTGTCCGTCGAACTCGCCTGCGCGCTGCATGACGTCGTCATCGTCGAAGCCGGTTATGGCGCCGACGCGGGCGCCCAGAAGTGGCTGGATATCGCCTGCCGCGAGTACGGCGCGCAATGGCCGTCCGCCGCGGTTGTGGTCACCCGTGCCACCACCTGGCGCGACGACCCAGCTTTGCAGTGGCGTTACCCGTTCCACGTGCAGCGTCTCGAAGGCTTGAACATCCCGACCTTCCCGCTGATCAACCTGTGGAGCGGCGAGGATGACCAGGTCGATTCGCTGCGCGCGACCGCGAAGGACCTGAAGTTCCGCGACCCGATTATCGGCAATCTGTTCCGCGACGGCGGTGTGGCGCTTGCCCCGCAGCTGGACGCGTTCGTTGACGTGCTGGGTGTCGGCGACGGCAAGGCTCCGGCCAGCCCGGACAGCCACAAGGGCATGCCGCTGATTGACGACATTCGTTGGGTTGCCGGCAATGCGTACGGTGTGCCCGCCGAGCGTGTCGTCAAGCGCGACGGTTTCGACGAGTCGCTGGCTGCGGCCGAGCAGCTGTGCGCTGATGCTGGATTCAGCCTGAATGATCTTGCGCTGGTCGCTGTGAAGTCCCCGGCCACCATGACCGACAACGATTCCGCACCTGCTGACGAGCGTACCGTGACTCTGAAGAAGGTCGAGGTGCATGCCGGCGCCGGTCTGGTGCAGGTCAACCTGACCACCTCGCTGACCACGCCGATGCCGAAGATCGTCTGACAGCATGCAGCACATGCAGCGCATTCGACGTTGAATCGCAGGAGGCCCCGCGCACATCACGTGCGCGGGGCCTCCTGCGATCGGCGCTTGACAGGCGGATACTAGAAGTTCCCGCCGTTCCAGCCCCAGTCCGTGGTGGCGGTGTAGCGGATGTACGTGCGGTTCATCGGGATGCCGAGCTCACTGTTGAGCGCCTTCATGATCTGCTCGGTCAGCTGCTCCCACGCGCTGCGCGGCACGTCATTGCCGAACACGTTGACCTCCACGTATGCGGCGGGCTTGCTGTCGGAACCGCCGAAATAGATCGGCATATTGTCCTCGAACGGGCACATCAACCAGCTCTCGGACTTGCCGGGAACGGCGGTGATGGCCTTGCCGTACGCGGTTTTCAGAGCTTCCCGCTGGCCGGGGGTGGTGGGGATGGAGACATGGGTGTGGATAACGGGCATATGACCTCCTTGGTGGATTGGACTCGTCGTTCTCATTCTACGTGCGCGCCGGCGTCGTATCGTGTGCGTAGCGTGCGGGAAGCATACCGTACAGCGGACAGTCAGACACGGCGTGTTAAATGGAATATTGTGAAAAAACTCATCGAACAGCTTATGGGATTCGGAATTGTCGGCATCATCGCGTTCGTCATCGACTTCGGTCTGCTGAACCTGTTTGTCGGCGTCTTCCACATGCATAATGTGCTGGCTAGCACGCTGTCATTCCTGATCTCGCTGGTCTTCAACTATCTGGCGAGCATGAAATACGTGTTCAAGCACCGTGACGACATGGCGCGCTGGATGGAGATCGTGATCTTCTTCGTATCGTCCGCAATCGGCCTGTTCATCAATGACGCCATCATCTGGCTGAGCACCTACGGCATGAACAAGGACGCGATGATCACCCAGCATGCGCAATACCTGCTGCGCACGAACGGCGGCAAACTGGTCGCCACCGTGGTAGTCTCCGTATGGAATTTCGTCATCCGCAAGTGGCTGCTCGACAGCACCCATACGGACGCGTTCAACCGCATGCGCAAGCCCGGGGACCGGCTGAACGCTGAACAGCTCAAGCAGAAGCACTACAACAGTTTCGCCGGCCGTCTCGGCCGCTGGTCGCTGGAACACACCCCAGAGGGCTGGCCGAAGTAACAGCCGAAGCAACGGTTAAAGCCTGCCGCGAATCATATCGGGCGCATCTCGGCCTGGGATGCGCCCGAATCGTTTTCAGATGGTGATTTCGGTCAAGGTCGGCGTCTCGGTACTGTGCTTGATCTGCCGCAGGCCAATGAACGCGACCGCCAGCGAACCCAACGCCAGCACGGTCACCACCAGGAACCCGCCATGCGCGCCCATGCGGTCGATGGCCTGTCCGGCGATCGCCGACCCGGCGGACGAACCGATGGAGTTCATCGCACCCATCCACGCCATGCCTTCCGTGAACCGTGCCGGAGGCACCAGATGCAGCATGAGCTGGTTGCCGTTGATCCATGTCGGCGCCTGACATACGCCAATCAGCAGATAGATGATCATGATCGTCCACAGGTTGTGGGCGAACATGAACGAGCCGATACCCAGATTGACGACCGCGAGACAGAAGTAGAAGCGCTTCCACAGAGGGATTCGCCAGTTCTTGGCACCATAGAACAGTGCGCCGATCAGCGAGCTGAGCGAGAAGCAGGCGAACACGAAGCCCGTGTACTGCTTCATATGCTGCTCGGTGGCGAACGCGATGATCGAAATGCCTGCCGCCGACTGGAACGCACCGAGCCCGAACCAGGTGACGCATACCGCCACCAGTCCCGCACTCCAGAATGCCTGGGAGCCTGCCGTCTTGGCAGTGCCGGCGGTATCGGCGTCCGCCGCACGCAGTCGGGCGGCCTCACGTGCTTCGCGCTCGCGGTATTGCGCCCGCGTCAGGCCGGCTGCCCGGGCCAGATCGGTCTGCGAAGGTGGTTCCGTCGACCGTTCGGTCAGGAACATGAGCGCCCCGACCACCACGCATACACCGGTGAACGAGAACGCAAGCACGCCCGAAAGCACCGCAAGGGTCGAGGCGAGCGGATTGCCCACCACCCACATGCATTCGTCAAGCACGCCGGACAACGACAGCGCCCGGTTGGTGCGCTCCGCGTCGCCCTGCAGCAGACGTGTCCACCGTTTGCGGCTCATCGCGCCCCACGGTGGGATGGCGGACATGAACGGCACGATGGCATACAGCACCCATTCAGGGGCATGCGAGGTGATGGCCGTCACCAGCGACATCGAGGCGATCATCCACACGACAATGGTCGGCACCGATACCCGGCGCTGGCCGAACCGGTCGACGAGCTTGCCCAGAATCGGCGAGACGATGGCGGTCGCGATCGCCTGAATCGCTGTCAGCGCGCCGGCAAGCCCATAGTTGCCGTAATAATGCTGGACCGAAATGGTAATGGTCATGCCGACCATCGGGAACGGCATGCACGCGATGACCGAGCCGACGGCGAATCGCGCGGTGTGCGGCATGCGCAGCAGTTCGGCGTACCCGCCGAACACCCGCTGCCCGATATCCCTGATTCCTGCGGTGAAGGTATTGCCCATATGTCTGTCCTGTCTTTGCTCATGCGGCCATGTTTGTCGGTGCGGGGCCTATCGCCCGCTTGCTTCTGCTCTGCATGTCCTTGCTCTCTGATGCCTTGTGCGGTGCCTGTCATTCCTGCGTAGCCATGGTGCCGACGCCATAGTACCGTCTGCTGAACCGGTACATCTGTTGGCGTGTCGGCTCTTTCGCATGCTGCTGTCTTGCCGTCATACCCTACGCTAATCCGTGTGCGGGCATGACACGCGGTACATTGGAACCACCGAACCGCCTGCCACGCGAATCAGGCGTGGCCCAGTCACAGGAAGGCCAACCATGCCGGCAACCACCATTCATTTCATCCGTCACGGCAAGGTGTACAACCCCGACCATCTGCTGTATGAGCGTCTTCCCGGATTCCATCTGTCCAACACCGGCGCCCGCATGGTCCAGGCCACCGCCGACTACATCGCACGCAACCCGCAGATGGCCACCATCGCGGCCGTCTACTGCTCGCCGCTCGACCGCACCCGGGAAACCGCCGGCATTATCCTCGACGCACTGAACCGCACGCGCCGCGAACGCGGCGAAGAGCCACTCAAGCCGATCGCCGACGAGCGCATCATCGAGGCGGGCAACGAATTCCGCGGCACGCGCATCGGGCACGGCGAAGGGGCCCTGTGGCGCAACGGCAACTGGAAACTCGTACGCAACCTGTGGACGCCCAGCTGGGGGGAAAGCTACCGGCACATCGCCCAGCGTGTCGGCGAGTTCGCCCAGGAAAAAGTCCACCAGTACGCGGGACGCCAGATTATCGCGGTAAGCCACGAATCCCCGATCTGGTCCTACCGGCACCTGCTGGAAACCGGGCACCCCGAACACAACATGCTGTTGCGACACACCGCCCTCGCCTCCATCACCTCCATCACCTATGACAGCGATACCGGCGACGTGCTGTCCATCACCTATGTCGACCCGGCGAAAGATGTACGCTAGGGCATGGAGCGCAGGCACAAGCAAAGGAGCATGATGAGCGCAGCGGATGAACCAGGATGCACAACGGCTACGGCAACCCTAATCGGGCAGGTATCAGACATGCCCGGCGTGCTCGCCGCGGCACAGGAAGGTGCGAAGCTTGTCGCCCTCTGGCCGTTGACCAAAGCCAGCGAACTTAGCAACGACGCGAAATACGCGGAAAACCTGCAAGTCAGGCAGACCCGTGCCATGGCCGCCGCACTGACCGGCGAGCACGTCACCATAGCAGACGCGGAATACGTGTATGAAGGCGCAGAAAGCATCCCCGGACGCCCCCAGAGCATCGTGGATGCCCTGCTCGCCGCGAACGCCGCATGTGATGCGATGGCCGACTACTCGCAGACCCAAGACCCCCGGCTGCTCACCCAAGCCGGCGCCGAACTCGGCCTGTCATGGGACGACACGGTGCTTGCGTCGTGCCGCCGGTCACTTGCCGCCATCAAGACTGGGCAGGACAACGAACCCGGACCCGACCGTCGCATCTCCCGGAGTCTGGCGGCGGTAACCGTCGCCGCCGATGGCGTCCTGCACGCCATAGCGGTACCCGACATCGCCGACGTCATCGCCGTTGTTCTGGTCGCCGACGAGCTGTGCGAGACCCTCTCCATCCCCCGGCTGTTCCTCGCCGAAGACGCACTGCGGTCAGCGCATACGATATACGCCGGCGACGGGAGCGGGAGCGCGGGCGACACGGCCGTGACGCTGCCTGCGCTCGCCGGCATCCTTGCAGCGGCGGCCCGCAACGAATGGGCGAAACATACCGAAGACGTCCTGTGGAATCCAGAAGAAGCCAAACGCCAAGCCAAGGCGGATGATGAACGCCGCAACCGCGAGGCGCTCGCCGCGAAATTCTCCAAGCCCGCGCAGTGACGGCATGGTGGCGGCGCGACCTGGCGCGGCCGTGTACGCCACGTCCCTCACGCGCGGCACAATAGAGCGTATGACCGAAGCTGACAACAAAGAAAGCAAGGATACCAAGCCTGAGCTGCCGAAGGACGTGCGCGTGCGCTTCTGCCCGTCGCCGACCGGCACGCCGCATGTGGGCATGGTCCGTACCGCCCTGTTCAACTGGGCGGAGGCACGCCATACGCACGGAACCTTCGTGTTCCGTATCGAGGACACCGACGCACAGCGCGATAGTGAGGAAAGCTACAACCAGATTCTCGATGCGCTCAAGTGGCTGCATATCGACTGGGACGAGGGCATCGAAGTCGGTGGCCCGGACGGCCCGTACCGCCAGTCCGAGCGTACCCAGATTTACAAGGACGTTGCCGCCAAGCTGCTTGAGGCGGGGTACGCCTACGAGTCCTATTCGACCCCCGAGGAGATCGAGGCCCGCAACGTCGCCGCCGGGCGCCCGAAGGCCTTCGGCTACGACGGTTATGACCGAAACCTGACCGAAGAGCAGAAAGCCGCCTTCCGCGCCGAGGGCCGCAAGCCGGCGCTGCGCATTCGCATGCCCGACGAGGACATCGCTTTCGACGATCTGATCCGCGGGCGTATCGAGTTCAAGGCCGGGTCCGTGCCGGATTACGTGATCGTCCGCCCGAACGGCGACCCGCTGTATACGCTCACCAACCCGGTGGACGATGCGATGATGCGCATCAACGTCGTGCTGCGCGGTGAAGATCTGTTGAGCTCCACCCCGCGCCAGATTGTGCTGTACCGCTATCTCATCAAGCTCGGCATCGCCAAGGAAGTCCCGCTGTTCGGCCACATGCCGTACGTCATGGGCGAAGGCAAGAAGAAGCTGTCGAAGCGCGACCCGGAATCCAACCTGTTCCTGCACCGCGAGAACGGCTTCATTCCTGAGGGTCTGCTCAACTACCTCGCCCTGCTCGGCTGGTCAATCGCGCCCGACCGTGACGTGTTCTCGATGGACGAGATGATCGAGAAGTTCGATGTGCGAGACGTCAAGGCGAACCCCGCCCACTTCGACTTGGATAAGGCGATTTCGATTAACGCGGAGCATATCCGCATGCTTGAGCCGCAGGACTTCCTCAACCGTTCCGTGCCGTATCTGCACCGCGACGGTGTGGTGTCCGCCGACAGCTGGGATGCCCTGACTGATCGTGAGCGCGCGATTCTCACTGCTTCTGCGCCGCTGGTGCAGCCGCGTGTGCGCCTGCTTGGCGAGGTGTCCGGCATGGTCGGCAGCCTGCTGAGCGAGGAGCCCTACATTGAGCCCGCCGCGGATGCGCGCAAGACGCTCAAGGATTCCGCCGGCGACGTGCTTGACAAGGCGATTGCCACGCTCGAGGCCGTGGACGAGGCCGATTGGAAGGCTGAACCGCTGCATGAGACCCTGAACAAGGCGCTGATCGAGGATGCCGGTTACAAGCCGCGTCTGGCGTTCGGCCCGGTGCGTGTCGCCGTGTCTGGCCGTCGTGTATCCCCGCCGTTGTTCGAGTCGATGGAGATTATCGGCAAGCCAGTGACGGTGGCTCGCCTCAAGGGGCTGCGCGAGCATCTGTGATGGTTGCGGGCCTGGGTGCATGGGCTTGGGTGTTGTGCAGGCGGTGCCGATGGCTGAGCCTGGCGTCTAAGTCCTTGTGACAGTAGTGATAAGGCGGTCTGGAGCGTGATGTTCCAGGCCGCTTTCGCATTGCGACACGCCGATGAGGTTGGGTGATTTGCGTGGTGCGAGTATCCGCTGTATATTATTCAACTGTTGCGTCGAGAGACGTAAACAGATAACTAAACGCCCCCGTCGTCTAGCGGTCTAGGACTACGCCCTCTCACGGCGCCAACACCGGTTCAAATCCGGTCGGGGGTACGACCGACGAAGCAGTTCCAAGAGCTGCGGCGCCTGCCAATTGGGGTATGGTGTAATTGGCAACACAGGTGATTCTGGTTCATCCATTCTTGGTTCGAGTCCAGGTACCCCAGCCAACGGAAAGCCACTGCAAACGCAGTGGCTTTTTTCGTATCCACCCAGATCAATCGTCAACATGCGTGTCCGCAGCAAGCAAACCGGGGCTATAGGAACTAAACGTGGTGTTTTAGACTTCCATTTTTGGTTAGTGGACGTGTCCTTTGCGGATGTAGAATCCAGGTTCGTTCGTCGGATCGTCGTGGTTGTTCGC
>NZ_JBQKEV010000004.1:0-212868 GCF_052121135.1 Bifidobacterium sp. LCP19S3_E9
GGCGAACAACCACGACGATCCGACGAACGAACCTGGATTCTACATCCGCAAAGGACACGTCCACTAACCAAAAATGGAAGTCTAAAACACCACGTTTAGTTCCTATAGCCCGCAGACGATGACAGGATGCGGTATCTGTCCATGATTGGCGCGTCGTAGCAGCTGCATCATCGCAGAAAACAAAGAACCCGCCGTTTGTGGCGGGTTCTGTATTCGTACCCCCTGAGAGAGTCGAACTCTCGTTGTCAGATTGAAAGTCTGGTGTCCTAACCGTTAGACGAAGGGGGCGTCAAACAACTTAGCTATGTTAAACACAAAGCCGCCAGAATGCAAAATCCGTTGTTTCGGCGTGTCGTTTTTCGCGGCTTGCGGATGGTGCATTGGCGGCATGGTTTGTGGAGAAGGCATATCGGCGGCCATCCGCGCGGTATCAGCGGCTGCGGTAAGTGAAATCGTGTATGACCCGTCCGGCCTCGAGCCCTTTCTTTTCGAAGTTCGTCAGTACGCGGCCCTCGAAACGGCTAGATTCCGCGAAATCGGCGTGCGGCATATCGAGCGCGAGATCGGCGTTGCCCTTGCCCACATGCCCGGTCGGCAGACTGACGGTGATTTCGCCTATGTTCTCGAAGTCGTCACGTCCGTCCATCACCTCATGCACGTGCAGCGCATAATCCTCGATGTCCGTGGCGATACGCCACAGGCCACCGGCGACCAACGCCCGGTGAATGGCTTCGGCCAGAGCCGGTTGGACGATCCGCCGCTTGTGATGCTTCATCTTGGGCCATGGATCAGGGAAGAAGGTCCACACTTCGTCCACGGTCGCCGCATCGGCTTTCGCGAACAGTTCCGGCGCGTTGATCTGGGCGATGCGCAGGTTATTCAGATGTTGTTTGCCGGCGCGTAGCATGGTGTGGGCGACGCCCGGATCATAGACTTCAAGCGCCAGATAATTGGTCTGCGGGTGCCGTGCGGCGGCCGCGACAATGTTCTCACCCTGCCCGGTGCCGATTTCGATGACCAGCGGGTGGGCGTTGCCCCACGTGTTGTGGATCCACTCGCGTGTGAGCCTCCAGTCATCTCGGATGTCCAGCGACCCTTCCGCCGCATTTAACGGCAGCAGATATGTGCCGGCGTAAGTGTCCCATGCGCGTTGCAGACGCGCGTCCAGTCGGCCTGAACGGCGGACGAAGGACAGGACCTTGTGCTCATGCCGGATCGGCTGGGTTCCGTCCGCCGGTTGCGCGTGCTGTGCGTCCTGCGAGCCCGACTGCGCGTTCTGTGTGGGGTGTTCCTCGTGTTCTTGCATGGTTCCTTTATAGCGGCCGGTATCGGACACGCGCCGATGCTACCAGCGGGGCACTTCGAGGTCGCCAAGACGCCAGACGCCGTAGCCAGCGTTTGGAAGCGCGAATCTGGCACCATGGTCTGTGGCCGCAGCGCTTCCTTCGCCGGCGACCAGCTGCGGATCGGCGTTGCCCAACAATTCACGCGTGACATGCACCTGCTGTCCGCCCTGCCGTGCGGCGACAACGAGCAGACGGTCCGTCGCATCCTCGCGTAGATACGCGACCGCGTCCGCTTGCACGCTGACCCAGCGCAGGCCGCCGTGGGTGAGTGCACTGGACGTTTTGCGCAGCTTCAGCAGTTCACGATAGCGGTCGATTGTCGCGCTATGGGCGCTCTCAGGCGCATCCCAGTCCATCGGGGTACGGCTTTCCTCTCCGGTGATACCGGTGGAGTCCCGTTCATCGCCGGCGAATACCATCGGCACGCCGGGATAGGTCATCATGATACCGAGCGCCGCATGGGCCACTTGCGGGCTTTGCGTGAGGGTCAGTATGCGTGCGCTGTCATGGCTGTCGATGAGATTCCATTGGGATTCGGCGACTTTCCACGGGATTTGGGCGAGCAGTTCGCGCATGGTGTCTGCCATCGCTTTGCCGCTGCGCCGCGGAAAGGTCTCATCGAAACCGAAGCGCTTGACATGGCTGTTCGGGTCGGCCACCCACATCCACAGCGGATGGGCGAACGCGGCGTAATTCATGACGCCTTGCCAGCCATCGCCCGCAAGATCGCGTGTGGCGTCAGGCATGTATTCGGCGATCAGTGCGCCATTGCCGCCGGTCAAATCGTCAATCGTGGCCCGGATGGTCGTAGCGACAGTGTGGTTCTCGTCCATTGACGCCCAACGGCCCGTCTGATTGGCTACGTCGATGCGCCAGCCATCTAGCCCGTCTTCGCCGCCGAGCCACTGTCCTGCGCTGCTGGATGCCCCGCGGATCATGCGGTCGACCAGCTTACGTGACGTCCAATTGAGTTTCGGCAGCGACTTGATGCCCATCCATGCTACGTAATCGTCTGGGTACCGGTTCCACAGGTAGTAGTCGCGTTCCTCGCTGTCGGGGTCGTGTAGCGCCCGCTGGAACCATTCATGGCTGGAACCGGTGTGATTGAGCGTCAAATCGCCCATGATGCGCATACCGCGGGCGTGGCATGCGCGCGCGAGCGAACGAAGCGCCTCGTCGCCGCCCAGCAGCGGGTCGATATGGTCGAAGGTCGAAGCGTCATAGCGGTGGACGGAACGCGCCGGGAAGCATGGTGTGAGGTAGACGGTGGTGAAGCCGAGGTCGTGGATGTAGTCGAGATGCTCCTCGATGCCCTTGAGGTCGCCGCCGTACCATTGGCGGCCGGTTTCCATGCCATAGGCGAGCGGTTTGGCCGACCATGCGGTCGGATGCGCCCAATCGGGGGCCTGCCGGGTGGAGGATTCCTCTGAACGCGCGAAACGGTCGGGGAAGATCTGGTATGTCGCGCCTTCTCGGTTCCATGCAGGCGATGGGGCGAACGTGGTGATGCGGAAGTCGAAGACGTCGCTGACTTCGCGGTCGAACACGCCGAGCGCGTTGAGCCAGTCGAATCCGCCGTCGCGCAATAGGGCGAAGCGGTAGCGGGTATCGGGATTGTGGATGGGCAACGGCGCCTCGTACCAGGTTTCGGTATCGGTGCTCAGAATCGGGCGGGCGTTTTCTAGGTGCAGCTCGTCGTCGGCGAGTGAGTGCAGTACAACCGCGGTGTACGGTGCGGTTCGCGGAATGCGTACGCGGACGCGGATGGTGTCGCCCAGATTAGGGCAGGGGTTGGAAACATACAGCGTCGAGCCGTCATGATGGGGAAGCGGTGGCTGGGGGTCGTTGGCTTGTGTGCTCGTCGCTTGTGTTGGTCGAGGTGATGCTGTCGTCATGTCGGTCTCCGTTTCCTGCAAACGTTGTCTTTGCGTCGAGCGCGTGATGCGCTTCGTCGCGTCGCGCATTTCATGATGTGCCACGAAGGGAACTAGGGCCGATGATACAACGGTGATGATGACGTTTGCATGGTGTGGCGAATATGGGAAAGCGGCATTCCGTCGGTAGAATGCAAGCATGAATGACAATCAGAATCAGGCGATGCCGCCATCGGCGGACTATCAGCAGAATTTCATTCCTCCATCAGACGATGACTTGCCTATCGAGGCGACGCAGGTGTTGCACGGGGTCCAGGAGACGCGGGAAATGCCCAAGTCCCAGACGTTCCTGTCCGGGCTTCCCGAAGAGCAGATGCCGTCTGAGTCTGCTGGCTTCGGGCAGCCGCAGGATGCGCCTACGGTTCCACTCCCCGTGGCGGATGCCCAGCCGGCATGGGCGGGCGGGGCATCCGGCTATGGCGCCGAGGCGAATGCGCCAGCCGGACTGTATGCTGCCGGCGCGTACGGACAGCAGCCTATGGGGGATGGTCAATCGGCGGCGCAGCAGGCGTCATCGGGGCAGATTCCTCCGCAACAGCCGTATGCTCCCGGTGCATTTGCCCAATCGCCCTATGGCCAGCCGCAACAGGGGTATTCCGGATTCGGTCAGGGGTATACGGAGGTTGCGCAGAATCCATATCGGTACGTGCAGCCGAACCAGCCGTGGAATGTGCTCACGATCATCGGCTTCGTCTTTGCGTTCATCAATCCGTTGGTCGGCTTGATTTTCTCGATCATCGCTTTGGTCATGGTGCGCAAGTCGGGCGAGAAGAGCCGGGGGTTGGCGATTGCCGGTATCATCATCGGCGCGATTAATCTTGTTGTGGTGATTATCGCCGTGTGTGTGTTTGCATCGGCGTTATCTCAGATTGCGTCCGACTATGGCTCGGGCGATGGGCAATCGGATGGATCCATGATGTGCATCGATGGCCAGTGCCAGTCCTTGCCAGGAATCGGGTCGAATGGCGGGGGCGCGAGTGGAAGTCTGCCAGGCGGTGATGCCGATGGTGCTGATGGTGGCTCCACCGACGATGGCGGGATTCTCGGTGATGGCGGCGAAGACTGGGATGACTACAGTGGTCTGCTCGGTGGCGATGCCGCTGTGACCGACCCTGTGGCCGTTCATGTGTCGGGTCTTGGTGTCGGTGTCGTCACTGCCAGTGCGGCCGTCGCGACTGAAGATGCTTAAAACCGCTAAATCGCAAGGTTTTGCGATGCTGATTGACGGGAGCGCAAAAAACGACACGCCGAAGACGGTGCTCGATTTGCGCTCATCGTCATTCTGAGTAATATAAACACTCGGCTGCTTCAAAGAGCAAGCTACGGCCTCGTAGCTCAGTTGGTTAGAGCGCCGCCCTGTCACGGCGGAGGTCACCGGTTCAAGTCCGGCCGAGGTCGCGAATGGTAAAACCCGGTTCATCCGGGTTTTTTTAACCGTCCACGGCTCTGTAGCTCAGTTGGTAGAGCGAGCGACTGAAAATCGCTAGGTCAGCGGATCGATCCCGCTCGGAGCCACAAGAACCCCGATTCCGTATGGAACCGGGGTTTTCTCATTTCTCTGCGGCGTCGGTGGCCGCTTGATGTCTGGCCGTCCCTCGTACGGAACCTGGGGGATGGGCAACGTGTGTCCCGTGGTTTGGCAAGTGCGTGCCGGCTGTTATCCTCTACAAACTGTTTACGCTGGGAGGGTCGTTAGCGTCACCAGTTTGGGGAGTATTTCGAGCGAATTCGTATCTGTTCGTTGTGCAATCTTGCTGTCGCATGACGGGTAGATACCGTCGGGATTCTCGGTTGGATTAGTTATACCGGGCCGTTGTGTCGTTGGGCGGTTGCATGGCGGCGGGATAGACGCCAGTATCTTGGACTCAGGCGATGTTTCTCTCCGCACTGCGATTGCGCAGTTGCACAGCAGACAGATACCACCGCAATCCGTAACCCCCGAGTGCAGGAGTCGTCGGCGACCAGTTCGCGGTGCGGCCGGCATACCGTTCTGCAATCCCACCTGTACGGAAACCGGGGATATCTGTCTGTGGCTCGTGGCGCGTCATGGGCACCGAATCCGTGGAATACGCCATGTTCTCGATGTGTGCCAGCAGGAATTCCAGCCGTCAACGAAGATTTTTCATCTTGTTCGCCTCGGCGTGTCGCGATGATGAAATGGATATCAGACGTGGCGACAAGGAACGGCCGTCTGCAAGAAACAAACGAGAAAGGCACATGACATGAGAAACGACAACGGCAACATCAGTGACAACTCCATCAGCAATACCAGCGGCAATCTGGAACCGAAATGGGACGCCGAGGATTTCATCACTTTGCGCAAGGGCATGAGCATTGATGACATCCATGCGGCCATCGAGGCCGAGCTTGCCGGATTCGGTGATTTCCATCTGCCGGTGCAGGTGTGTGATTTCCGTGCGTCCACACCAAAGAACGAACAGCAGATTGTGTTTTCGTTCAAGGGCGACCAGTGGAAGCCCATGGACGTGTGGTCTCCCGGGGACGCCCGCATCTTCGAGCAGTTTGCCGAAATCCGCCTTGTGGCAAGATTCCGGATTGATGATTCTACAGGTGAGCCCGGCATGGAGCTTGACAAACGTGAGAGTTTCGGCGACGGTGTGCTGTTTGGCGATGATGCTTCGACACGAAGAATGCTGCGCACCGGCATTGACGATCCATTGAAAGGAGTATACGGTCTGGCGGTCACCCCGTTGAACGCCATTATTCCGATCACCGATGACGCCGTCATCAGATTCCGTTCGATTGCCAACAGTCGTTGGAACTGCATCGATATCTTTTCGGGGGTGCAATGGCGTCATCGGCATCGCAAGTACGCGATGTTCTATCGCGACGACAAGAAGGACGAACCGTTGATCCGGCGCAGCATCGAGCTCTATGAGCAGCAGCTGCATATGCTCATTGCCACCGGCGCGAACCCGAAAATCGCGCTCGCAGATTAGCGGGTTCGCGCTGCTGCGGTGGCTTGTGACTGTCGTTGTGATGCACCAATCACATGCCACGGAATACTGCAATATGCCATACACATCACACACTACGCAAGAACCATCAATCTGATTCGCCGTTGACAAGGTATCGACGGCGTTCATGGAAAGGGAATACCATGACAATTCACAACATGCAGGGAATGCAGGAGCGGACACGCCTCGATGCACAGCAGGAAGCTCGCACCGAGCCGATGGCGCGGCCAGTCGAACCGGATTTCCCTGATTTCGGGGATAGCGGCGACCGACATGGATGCGACTGGAATGAGTCGATCTGCGATGAGACGGCCACACATTACACGCACTGCATATGTGGCGACCCGGATTGCGAGTCGGACCACATCCAGTATTACTGCGACCGTCATTACGCTTTGACGCTTGCGCTTAGGCTGGATCATTTGCGTGAATGCAAAGGGTATGAACATGACGAGCCGTGCGAGGATAATCGCGTGGTCACGCTCATGCATATCTCCGATTTTGGTCCACTGGCGGCCTGACGGGCGGAAGAGTCGCATACCTCGATGACATGCTGACACGAGGTAAAACAAACGATAAAGCCAGTTTCTGGTGCGTCCTGCTGATTGAAGAAGCACCGGAAACCAGCTGGAATGGAGAAAGAGAGAAAGATATTACTCGTCACCGTAACGCCGCGCCAGCTGCAAGCCGGCTCGTAGGAGTTCATCACGCACCGATTGTGGGGATTCGACCCGTACATCGGCGAGTGCGTACTGCAACGCCCACCAGATAATGCCCAGCTTGGGACTGCGTACGCTGACCCGGTAGTGGAATGCCTGGACCCCTTCGTGGTCGTCATCAGGGTCAAAAGGCCCGTCGACACGTTCAACCTCGGGGTTGTCGAACCATTCATACACATTGGTGAGCACGCTCGGTCCGATGCTCATGACCACGTCGACCAGTGTGCCCATGGTCATGTGCGGGCGTTGTCTGGCGAATGCGACCGCGTCAAACCGGGGTGCGCCGGTCAGCTTCCGCGGCAACCCGTTCTCGTCCCAGCTATCGGCGGGTACGGCGATTCGCGTACTGGTGATCCGTAGATCGCGGATGCGATTGACGGCGAAACAGAACAGGTTGGTGTGATTCTCATTCTGGTCGGTGTTCTGGGGAACTGGACAATTGTGGAAGTGCCCGAGCAGATAATACCCGCCCTTCTTGTACACCATGTTGTATGGATCGAACACATAGCATCTCGGTTTGCCGGTCCGGCGGTCCAACCGCTTGACCAACCTGCCTTGCTCGTCATAGTCGCAGTAGGAGAAATCAACGGCCAGCTGGTTGTTCATGGCCTCGGTGATTTTCTCGATTGTTGCGAGAAACTCCCCGTTGATGTGCTCGTAGCCGTCGATGGAGATGTCCGGCAGGTTCTTGGAAGGGGCGCTGCCTCCGGCAAGCTGATACAGGCCAGAGATAACCCCTTGGAGTTCCTCCGGATCGATCCGGGAGAGCATCAGGCTGTCTTCGAGCAGACGCACTTCGGAAGGAGAGAGCACCGGTGCCATATACCAACGGCTGTCGTCGCTTTCTTCGTCAGCGGATGTCTCGCCGTCGTCCGCGCGGCGGACCTCGCGGCCGAGAATGCGCGTGTATTCAAGGTATTGCAGCTGGTTGACCACGGTTTCCTTGGACGGCGCCTTGTAGAAGGAGTTCTGTCGGTTATCGGCCTCGAGCAGATCGATGATATCGTCAGGTGTCAGTGGGTGGTCGTCGCTGCTGTGCCTCCACAGTGTCGCGAATACGTCCATTAAAGGGTTTGCGGCGCGGGTATCGCGGATTTCCAGCGCTGACCGCCAGTCGTCAGCACTTCGGATAGTGTCATCAGGTGTCGTCATGGTATCCCTTCCTGTGATGTAATTGCTCCTCGTTGATCCCCACTCCAGTATGCCATAAAGCATCTCGGCACATGACGGTCAATCTGATACGCGGCTGGCGATGACAGACGATTGGCGGTATGCGAGTGGTGGCAGACGAGCGGCGGTGGAAGGGAAGCAGTGATTGACTGTTGGCGGTGCGTCTTGCGGGGCTGGCGGCGGTGTCAGGTTGCTTGGTTGTGTCTTGCGGGCTGGCGGCGGCGCGTGGTTGGCGACTACAGACTACTGGCGGTGGCACGCGGGACTGCGACACATGAGGCTGGTGGCAGACAGCCGGCGGACATATGCTGCTGGCGGGGCATAGCAGGTGACAGAGCATCTCTCAATTCCGCTCTTCACCGTGTCTTCTCGCTGAGTGACTACAATAAGTTTCGTCAATGGCGTTCCTACACAATGGGAACTGTTCGAAGGAGAACACACATGGTATACCGTATGATCTTCAATCAGACCGCATATTTTGGCCGTGGCGCAATCCGTGAGATACCTGTTGCCGCCAAAGCGCGCGGGTTCAAGAAGGCATTCATCGTCACCGACCCGGTGCTACTGGGAACCGGCACTGTGGCGAAAGTGACCGCAGTACTAGACGAAGCCGGTCTGCCGTATGAGATCTTCGACAATGTCAAGCCGAATCCGCCGGTTGAATGCATCCAGGACGGCGTGAAGAAATTTGCTTCCGCTGGAGCCGACTTCCTCATTGGTCTCGGCGGTGGCTCGCCACAGGACACGTGCAAGGGCATCGGCATCGTCACCGCGAACCCACAGTTCGCCGACGTGCTGTCTCTGGAAGGCGTGGCGGACACCAAGAACCCGTCCGTCCCGATTTTCGGCGTGCCCACCACAGCAGGCACAGCGTCGGAAACGACCATCAACTATGTAATCACGGATACCGCCAACAAGCGCAAGTTCGTGGCAGTCGACCCGCATGACATCCCGGTTGTCGCCTTCGTCGACCCTGATTTAACCGACTCCATGCCTCGTGGACTGAAAGTCGCCACCGGTCTGGATGCGCTGACCCACGCGATTGAAGGCTTCATCACACCCGGCGCGTGGTCGCTGTCCGATTGCCTGTCCATGCAGACCATCCGCATGGTCGCCCAGAACCTTGCCAAGAGCGCCGACGGTGACAAGGCAGCAGGTGAGCAGATGGCATACGCAAGTTACATCACCGGCATGGCGTACTCCAACGTCGGGCTCGGTCTGGTTCACGGCATGGCGCATCCGCTCGGCGGGCGGCTCGGCGTTGCCCATGGCGTGGCCAACGGTATTCTTCTCGCCCCGGTTATGGAATACAACAAAGACTTCACCGGCGAAAAGTACCGTGATATCGCGCAGGCCTTCGGTGTCGCGGACGCGATGACCGGCGATCTGGAAACTGTGCGTGAGGAAGCGGTCCAGGCGGTGCACCAGCTGACCGTCGACCTCGGCAATCCGACCAAGATCTCGCAAGTCGGAGCCACCGAAGCCGACCTCAAGCCGCTCGCACACGACGCGTTCCACGACGTGTGCACACCGGGCAACCCGCGCAAGGCGACCGAGGAGGACATCCTCGCGATTTACACGTCGCTGATGTAACGGCCATCTGGCATGCCCGTCCATGGCAACAGCGGTCATCACGACAGCAGCCATGGTAGCGGCTGTGCCATGACGGGGCACGACGCACGGGGCAAGGCCATCGCGGGATTTCTGATTACAGAACCCGTCATGCGACCGGCACCGGCCCAAAATACACAAACTGGTTACGCTGAGACACCTTTCAGCGTAACCAGTTTGTGTAATGGGACGGACGCGGATTCCGTTGCGTACCGCCTACTGTTGCGTTCCGGCGACCGCCATCGTGCTGGACCGCCGTATGCAGCAGCCCACCACCCGCCAGGCCGCTATTGATCCGAGCCTGCCAGCGTCAGTGTGCTGCCTTCGGATTCGGGCTGGCCGTCCGCATCCGCGTCGGTTTCATCCTGCTCGTCACGTCTGGCCACGTCGAACTGCTCCTTCAACCACAGCCGCTCCGCCGGATTGATGTCCATACGATCGAGATACCGCTGATACATCGGGTACAGGGTGTGCATCCACGGGTACAGCGCGTACAGCGTATGCTCCGGCTTGCGTTTGCGCCAATGGTCCGGATGCGCGGCGAACGTGTTGCGGAAACGGTTCATGTAATTGCGGAACGACGTGAACGACGTGTCCATACGCCTCGCGGAAATGCCGCAGATCATGCGCTGGCAGTACACGGTTTTCATCGAGCGGCCAAGCAGATGCAGGGAAACGTCGATATCCTCATGCATCACGTCCTCACGGTCACGGCACACTTCGTTCGCAATCTGGCGCCATGCGCTCGCGCGCAATGCCATATTCGATCCGAACAACAGCACCTGGTCGCCATCTGCCCGGTACATGTGTCGGCGCACGCTGTCATCGCCGCGCAAACCGACGCGTTTGGCAGGCATATCGTAGTAGACGACCGGCCCGGTCGCGCCCATCGCCTCGGGATCCTCGGTGAAAATGCCCGAGACCACTTCGACCCAGTCGGGTTTGAGCATGCAGTCGGCGTCCACGCGGCCCAACACGTCGCCGGTGGCGTGGTTCAGTCCGTAATTGCGCGTCGGGATGAGCCCTTGCTCATCATCCTGATGCAGCAGACGGACCGGCGCGTCAGGATGTTCTTCCATGAACTGCTTGACAATGTCGACGGTCGCATCGGTGGACCGGTTATCCACCACAATCACTTCATGGGGCATCACGGTCTGCCGGGTCGCGTTCGTCAGACAGTCGGCGATGCGCTCCTCCTCGTTCCACGCGGGAATGACAATCGATACGGTTAGCATGCTTTCTAGGATAAGCAAGGACGTCTACAGTGCCGCGCCTGCGCCCGACGCTACGCTTGCTGACAACTGTCGACGCTTCGTGTCGCCTATGTAGAATGGGGAGCCATGAGCCAACAAGAGGAACCGCAAATCGATCTTGCCTCGGTCTTCCCGCAAAAGGGTGATCCCCGGCGCCCGCCAGAATGGTGGGGGCGCGGCCTCTTCTATGCTGTCATTGCTGTGTTCCTCGCCGTATTTGTGTGGAATTCGTGGGGAAAAATCGACACCATCGTCCTTGATGTTGTGGTGTCGGTGTTTATCGCGCTCGCCATCGAACCGTTGGTGATCAGGCTGATTCGCCACGGTTGGAAGCGCGGCGCGGCCTCCGCGGTCAGTCTGATCGGTGTCGGAGTCATCGTGGTCGCCTTGATGGTGCTGTTCGGCAACATGTTCGTCCAACAGGTCATCTCCATGGTACAGAGCGTGCCCGCATATTATGACCAGATCACCGACTTCGTATCCAAGGAATTCGACTTCCAGCTGCCGCAAATGGAGAATCTCGGCAACGAAGTGATGAAGAACCTCAAGACATCATGGCTCACAGACGTTGCCGGCCAGGCCTACAACACCACGGTCGGGCTGTTCGGCTTCCTGTTCAACCTGCTTACGGTGCTCATGGTCACGTACTATGTCTCAGCCGCAGGCCCCCGCGTCCGCCGCAGCCTGTGCCAGTGGCTCGGCCCGTCCACCCAGCGTCGTTTCCTGTTCGCCTGGACCGTCGTGCAGGATCAGATTTCCGGCTTCCTGTTCTCCCGCACGATTCTCGCGGCCATCAACGCCACATGCACCGCGATTTTCCTTGATGTGATCCATGTGCCGTACTGGCTACCACTCGCGCTGTTCTGCGGTCTGACTTCGCAGTTCGTGCCCACGATCGGCACGTATCTGGGCGGCGCCCTGCCGGTGATTTTCGCGTGGGCGTCGCACGGGCCGACATACGCGGTGATTGTGGTGGTGTTCATCGTCGTGTACCAGCAGATCGAAAACCTGATTTTGTCTCCGAAGATTTCGCAGCGCACCATGGATTTGAACCCCGCAATCGCCTTCCTGTGCGTGCTGATTTTCGGTTCGCTGTTCGGCGCTCTTGGGGCTTTCCTCGCATTGCCGATCACCGCCAGCCTGCAAGCCATTTTCCGCGCGTGCACGAAACGCTATGACCTGATTGATTCCCCACTGATGAACGATCCGGAGCCGAAGAAGAAATCCAAGGTTGTCGAAGGTGCGGAGGCATTCAGCGAGCATGTCATCAAACCGATGAGCGAGCGAATGCCCCGCGTTGCGCAAAGCTCCGGCTCGCATGTTCCGGTGGGCGAAGAACTGCGTGAATTGCAGGAACAGATGTACCGGCATACTTCGGAAGCCACACCAGGTGACGATATCCCGACCGTGGCGATTCCCAAAGGCGTGATCAGCCCCGACGCCAAACCGCTTAAGGGCACTGACGAAACCGAAGACCATCAGCATGGAGTCCACGGTGAACCGAACCGCGATGTTGATGCGGCTCCAGAAGCTCTCGCAGCACCCGAAGTTTCCCAGGCGTCCGAAACTCCCGAGATGCGTGAAACCGCCGGGGCTCCCAAGTCTGCCAAGACCCCCGACAATCCTGAGTCCCCGCACCGTGCGCAGGAACGCGCCCAAGCCGATGACAATCCCAGAAAGAAGTGGCACTGATGGTTCTGCTGTCCGTCCTTGATATTCTCCTGATGATCCTCGGCGGCGCCGGACTGGTGTACCAGGCGATTTGTGTGGTCGCCTCGCTGTTCGCCAAGCAGATCACCTTCCCCGACGCGCCCATGGACACGCGGTATGCGGTGCTGATTTCCGCCCGCAACGAGGAAGCCGTCATCGGCAATCTCATCAATTCAATCCGTTCGCAGACCTATACATCACAGCTGGTGGACATCTGGCTGGTGGCGGACAACTGCACCGACAACACCGCAGGGCTGGTGCGTGACATGGGATGCCATGTCGTCGAACGCTTTAACAAGGAGCAGGTGGGCAAAGGCTACGCGTTGAGCTATCTGCTGGACCATATGATCAGCGAAGGCGTGGCCGACCGCTATGACGCGTTCTTCGTATTTGACGCGGACAACCGTCTCGACAAGCATTACATCGAGGAAATGAACAAGGCGTTCCATGCCGGATTCAAAATCCTCACCAGCTACCGCAACTCCGTCAACCTTGCCGACAACTGGGTGTCTTCCGGTTCCGCGCTATGGTTCATCCGCGAATCGCGATTCCTCAACAACTCGCGTATGCTGTTCGGCTCGAGCTGTCATGTGGGCGGCACAGGGTTCATGTTCTCCCAGGAAATCATGCGTCGCAACCGTGGATGGAAGTTCCATCTGCTTACCGAAGACCTTGAATTCAGTATGGACTCTGTGCTTCACGGCGACCGGATCGGGTACTGCGGCACCGCAATCCTCTACGATGAGCAGCCGGTCACTTTCGGGCAGAGCTGGCGTCAGCGCCTGCGCTGGAGCAAGGGATTCCTGCAAGTGTTCCGATATTATGGTCCGGCGCTCATCAAACGTGCGGTGCGTGAACGTGACTTCTCCTGTATCGATTTCACCCTGGTGCTCTGCCCGTTCATGGTGCTCGGCATCGCACGGTTCCTGCTGGGTTGCCTATTCGCGGCATGCGGGTTCGTCACGTGGCAAAGCCAGCTGGACTCAATCGGTGGATGGACGTACGGCATTGTGCTCGGCGTGCTGGCGATGATGGGTCTTGCCGCATTGACCTGTGTCGCCGAACGCGGGCAGATCGGTGCCACCAACAAGGAGCTGTTCGCTTACGTACTCAGCTTCCCGATCTATATGCTCAGCTATGTGCCGATTTCCTTCCAAGCGGTGTTCTCGAAAGCCGAGTGGAAGCCGATTGTGCATCGAGGCAAGTGATCGCACGCCGGCTGTAAGCGCCGGATCCGGGGTGCCGGCCGATGTTTCGCAGGCTTGCTGCGGCTTGCGGCGAACCGGTGCGACACGTTCAGCGTGGGCGCTAAGCTGGGTCTGCACTGGCCCGCCTGCGAATCACGCGGGATGACCAAGGTGAAAGACTGTCCGACGGAAGGAGTGCGTGGTGGGAGCACGGGTGGAGCTGCGCAGGCAACAGCGGACGCAAACGAGCCGGCTGTTGCGTATCGCCATATCATCCGCCGTGACCATGCTGCTGGTCATTGGCTATGCCATCGGTGATATGACTGACGTCCTGCCCGGAGTGCTCACCTTGTCCGACGTCGCCAATCCCTCCTATGCAAGCCCACAATCCGCACGCGCGGCATCGGTCCTCACCGGCAAAGCCGACAGAACACGCGCCATCGACGCCGCCGCTGCACAACAGCTGATTGACGCATTCGCCGCGGATCCCAGCGTCGGAACCGATTTCTCCATCGTCATCGCGGATGCGAAAGGCACTGTCGTGGCAAGCCATGAGCCACAAGCTCAGCGCGAACCCGCTTCGACGATGAAAACGCTGACGGCGCTCGCCGCCTCATCGGTTTTGGACATGGGCTCAACGCTGGAGACAGGAGCCTACCTCGAAGGCAGCGGGCAATCCGTCACTGTGTATCTCAAAGGCAGCGGGGACATGCTGCTGGGGTCGGGGCAGAGCGACCCCAATCATGTCAGCGGTCGCGCAGGCCTGGGAACGCTTGCGAGTGACACCGCTGCTGCGCTCAACCAACGTGGAATCACATCGGTCACATTGAAATATGATGACACGGTGTTCGCCGATCCGAGGTATCCCGCGACTATTGCGAAGAACAACCCGGGCAACATGTATTACACGGCGGTGTCCTCGATGGCGGTTGACGGTGGGCGCCAATGGACTGCCGACGACAAGCACGACCCCGACTTGTTCACCAGTTATCCGTTGCTCTCTATGACTCCGGCGGCGGATGCGGCATCGACATTCGCGCAACGCCTTACGCAATACGGCATCACGGTGAACGGCAGCCCATCCGCGCAGCGTGTGCCCCAGGGGCTGTCTCCGATTGCGACCGTCCAGTCCGCGACGCTTGCCGAAATCATGGCGTTCACATTGCGACACTCCGACAACACGCTCGCCGAGGAATTCGGGCGTTTGCTCGCCAACGCGACCGGCAACGAGAACAGTCCCACCGGGGCGACCACGGCCGTCAAACAGGAACTCGACAAATTGGGCGTGTCCACCAACGGGCTCGTGATGGCCGACTGCTCCGGTCTGTCCGACGGTTCAAGGCTCACCGCCACCACGCTGGTGGAGGTCCAGGAACGCAATGTCAAGATCGGCGCCGCGGTGGCACAGGCGGAAGGTCTGTCCATCCCCGGGCTCGTCGGCACCGCGAAGACCCGCCTGACCGACCAGTCGGTGGCAGGCCAGTTGCGCGTGAAAACCGGCAGCCTTGCGCAGGTCACCTCCATGGCGGGCAATGTGTCCCGAACCAAAGGCGGGTTGCTGTCCTTCGCCGTAATCGTCAACAATCCAACGAATCTGTATTCGGCGCGAATCGCCATCAACACGTTCATGAGCTCGTTAGCCGGGCTGTAAGGGGCTGTAAAGATTGCATTGGGCTGTAAGAATCAGAAGCTGTGAGGAGTCGGCATGGCATACACGGCAACCTTGAAATCCGCCATCGGCAAGCTGCGCGGATGCTTGGAACGGGCCGGCCTCGGACGGCAGGACGAACGATTCGCGCAGCACGGCACGCACACTCCTGCGGGCGATGCGCCCCTCGTGTTGGTCGCATGCTCGGGCGGCCGTGATTCCTTGGCGCTCGCCGCACTCGCCCACATCGTGTGTGGAACCTTGGGATTGCGCTGCGGAGCCATGATTATCGACCACCGCATGCAGGAAGGGTCCGCCGGCGTGGCTGTGCAAGCGGCGAGCACGTGTGTGGATTTGGGGCTTGACCCGGTGATCGTGCGCATTGTGCACGTCAATCAAGACGGCAACGGCCCGGAGGCGGCGGCTCGGGACGCCAGATACGAGGCGATGTTCGACGAGGCACGCGCGTGTGGAGCGCAGGCCATTCTGCTCGCCCACACGAGGGACGACCAGGCGGAGACCATCATCATGGGGCTGATGCGTTCAGGCGGTGTCGACGTGCTGGACGGCATGCGCGAATGCAACAACCGGTATGACGATGTGATGCTGTTGCGTCCGTTCCTTGGTATCACACGGGAGCAGACGACTGCGATATGTCGCGATTTGGGAATCAGCTGGTGGGACGACCCGACCAACGGCGACCACATCCCTCAGGGGGAGCGGTTGCCGCGTGACTACCCGCTGCGTTCCCGGATTCGGCACGATCTCATGCCGTTGCTTGACGACATCGCGGGCGGCGACATGGCCGGTCATCTCGCCCAATACACCGATATCGCCGCCAGAGACCGGGATTATCTCGAATCCAAAGCACTGGTTGCCTACGATTCCGTCGTCACGCCGGAGGAAACCGGGGGAAGCCTCGGGTGTTCGCTGGACGCGAAGGCGATGTTCTCCCTGCCTGCTGCAATCAGAATACGAGTTATTGCGATGGTGTGCACGAATCTCGGCATTGCCGCGTCAATACAGCACATCGAATCGATTGAGCGTCTCATCGTTGACTGGCATGGCCAGGGTGTGGTGTCGCTTCCCAGTGGTTACCAAGCTTTCCGCAAGAAACACGTCATTCGCGTGTGCCAAGATAGTGGGCATGAAAATCGCTGATGTTCAGGACCAGATCGACCACGAGTTGATCAGCAAGGCAGATATCCACAAGAAAATCAATGAGGTTGCCGCGCAGGCGAGTGAGGACTACCGCGGCAAGGACCCTCTGCTCGTCGCCGTGCTCAAAGGGGCGGTCAACACCATGGTCGCCTTCTCGCAGGCGATGAGCATCCCGGTGCAGATGGATTTCATGAGCCTGTCCAGCTACGGGTCGGGAACGTCAAGCAGCGGCACGATTACGGTTCGTCAGGATCTGTCCACGGATGTACGCGGCCGCAATGTGCTCATCGTTGAAGACATCGTGGATTCCGGGCGTACGCTCGCATGGTTGGTCGAGGAACTCAAGCGCCGAGGTGCACAATCCGTGGAGGTCTTCGCGCTGTTGGAGAAGCCGTCCCGTCGTGAAGTCGACGTGCAGGTAAAGTACAAGGGGTACGAGGTCCCTGACGAGTTCGTCGTCGGATTCGGTCTCGATTATGACGAACGCTTCCGCAATCTCGATTCGATCGCGGTGCTGAAGCCGGAAGTATACCAAGGAGAACAGGCATGAGCTATCCGCAAGGCCCGCAGCAGCGGCCGCCTATGGGCGGAAACAACGGCAATCCATTCCGCCGTGGCGATTCCGATAACTCGCCGAAGGGAGACAACGGTAATCACCCGTGGTGGCAGTCCCCTTGGTTGTGGGTCGTGGTGCTGGTGCTGCTGACCATCGGCGCGTTCCAACTCTTCGCCTCCAGCGGCACACAGACCATTAACACGCAGGACGGTCTGAAACTGCTTGAGGACGGGCAGGCCACCTACGCCGAAGTGATCGACAACCGGCAGCTGGTCAAGCTTGAGCTTAAGAACGACTACACGAAGACCGACGCACAGGGCAAGACGCATAATTACGGCAAGAACGTCCAGTTCTACTACACCTTCGCCCAAGGCGCGGATATCATCAAGGCCGTGCAGAAGGACGATCCGAGTGACGGCTGGACATCCAACATGCAGCAGACGAGTGCGATGTCCTATCTCATCACGTCCATCCTGCCGTTGGTCATTTTCCTGGGGCTCCTGTGGTTCATGATGAGCCGCATGAGCAACGGCATGCTCGGCATGGGTGGTCGCAAGAACAGCGGAAAGCTGCTTGAAGGCCAGACCCCGAGCACCCGGTTCGCCGATGTCAAGGGCGAGGATGCCGCACTGCAGGAGGTCGAGGAAATCAAGGACTTCCTCAAGGATCCTTCCAAGTACAAGGCCCTGGGTGCCCGCATTCCTCGCGGTGTGCTGCTCTACGGCCCTCCTGGAACCGGTAAGACGCTGCTCGCGCGCGCCATCGCAGGCGAGGCGGGCGTGCCGTTCTACGCGACTTCCGGCTCGGACTTCGTCGAGATGTTCGTCGGCCTTGGCGCCTCCCGTGTGCGCGAACTGTTCGACGAGGCGAAGAAGAACGCCCCGGCCATCATCTTTATCGACGAAATCGACGCTGTCGGCCGCAAGCGTGGCTCCGGCATGAGCGGCGGGCACGACGAACGCGAGCAGACCCTCAATCAGCTGCTCGTCGAGATGGACGGCTTTGACAACGATACGAACCTGATTATTATCGCCGCGACGAACCGCCCAGATGTGCTTGACCCGGCGTTGCTGCGTCCAGGGCGTTTTGACCGTCAGGTTGCCGTCGAAGCCCCGGATTTGGAAGGCCGCGAGGCGATTTTGAAGGTCCATGCCAAGGGCAAGCCGTTCGTGCCGGACGTCGACCTGCATATGGTCGCCGTGCGTACGCCCGGTTTCACGGGCGCCGATTTGGCGAACGTGCTCAACGAGGCCGCGCTGCTGTGCGCCCGTGCCGGTGCCCAGCTGATTGACAACCGTGCCATCGATGAGGCCATCGACCGTGTGCAGGCCGGCCCGAAGCGCCAGTCGAAGGGCATGGCGCTCAACGAGTTGCGCAACACCGCCTACCATGAGGGCGGCCACGCCCTGGTCGCCGCGTGCATGCACGACACGGACCCGGTCACCAAGGTGACGATCCTGCCGCGAGGCCGCGCCTTGGGCTACACGGCCGTCATGCCGACCTCGGATCGCTATTCCGAGTCGCGCAACCAGCTGCTCGACCAAATGGCATACGCGATGGGTGGGCGTACCGCTGAGGAGATTGTATTCCACGACCCGACCACAGGCGCGTCGAACGATATCGAGAAGGCGACGAAGATCGCCCGCAAGATGGTGCTCGAATACGGTTTCTCTTCGAAGCTCGGCGCAATCAAGTGGGACAATGCAGACGCCCAGGACGATTACGACGGGTTGAAGCCCCGCCCGTACTCGGAGCGCACCGCGGAAATCATCGATGAGGAAGTTGACAAGTTGATTGAGAACGCGCATACCGAAGCGTGGAACGCGATTAACGACAACCGTGACATCCTCGACGAACTGGTCCGCCAGCTGCTGGTCAAGGAGACCCTTAACGAGAAGGAACTCGCCGAGATCTTCGCGAATGTGAAGAAGTCTCCGAAGCGTGAGGTATGGCTGTCCGACGAACGTAGGCCGGATTCCGACAAGCCTCCGGTCGAGATTCCGGACTCACTCAAACGCGGTGTTGGAATGAAGCCGGGCGAGTGACCATATGGATTCCATACGATTGACGGGGATTCGCGCCGCCGCAGGGCAGGGCGGATCCCCGTCCGCTTGTTCTGGCCATGACGACGCGCCGCGGTGGCGTGATCTGCGTGCCGATGTCACGGTCACGCTTGATCTGCGGGAAGCCATCGCCGGCGATGACATCACACAAACCGTGGATTACGCCCAGCTGACCGATCGGGTGCGGCAGGTCATGGCGGCCGGCGCATACGAGTGTGCGCTGGTAGAAACGATTGCAGGACGCATCGCGCAGGCGGTGCTGCTGTCCCACAGGGTCCACTCGGTCGATGTCGTGCTTCATGCCGGGCACCCGCACGGGGCGGACATCGACGAAATCGTTGTGAACGTTCATCGTATGGCGGACGATGACAGCCGTGTCGGCGCTACACCGGCGGCGCAGACGAGCGGATTAGTGCCGAGACAAGACAGCGGTGAGAACGGCGGCGATGCGCACGCCGGCAACCCGTCAGACGGCGGACGACACAGCGCCAGCAAATCAGGCGTCCCAAGCGGGCATGCCAATCCCGCACAATCGCAGGTGCAGCAACCTTCCCACGCCGTAATCGCTATGCGTGGTGGTAGCGGGGACGGGGAACACCTGATGCGCGCCGCGGTCGTCGCCTTGGACAGCGTACCCGGCAACCAAGTGACCGGAATCTCGCCGCTGTACCACGTCAGCGCCATCGACGGCCCGGATTCGATGTCAGCGGTGGTGCTTGTCGATACGCGGCTGGACCTTGCCGCACTCAGCCACCTGCTGGCTTCCATCAACGACAAGCATCGCGACACGCTTGCATTGCACGCGGTGACCATGCGCTCTGATGCCGAGAACGGCCGGCATGAACAGGTCGGCTGGCAGGAAGCGAAAACCAAGGCGTCGATCCTCGCTCCGTGGATGGATATTGAGCCGGATGCCAGCTTTGACGGCGACCCGCTGTCCTACCTGTTGGCGCTCGCTCCGGACGCGACGCAAGTGGGGATGTTGTCGGACAGCTGGATTCTAGGAGGAATGCAATGAACAGCACGGACGAAACGAACCGTCAAGCCGCTCAAGCCGGTCAGATTGCTACTGCCGCTACGACCGGCGCGGCCGGTGCTCCATGCGCGGCTCATCAGCAAGACACACCCGATGATGGCATTGACGATGCGGCGATCCGTACCGCCGTGAGGATGTATCTCAAAGCAATCGGCGAAGACCCGGATCGCGATGGCCTGCTCGACACCCCCGATCGGATCGCCCGCGCTTCGCATGAGCTGTTCGCGGGTCTGCACAGCAATCCGCAGCAGGTCCTGGAGAAGCGATTCCCGGTGGACACCGATGAAATGGTTCTGGTACGCGATATCGAACTGTATTCGGTGTGCGAACATCATCTGCTCCCGTTCCATGGCGTCGCGCACGTCGGCTATATCCCCTCGCACGGGGCCGTTGTCGGGCTGAGCAAACTCGCGCGGCTGGTGGACGTGTACGCGCGCCGCCCGCAAGTCCAGGAACGGCTCACCCAGCAGATTGCGGACGCGCTTATGGAGTATGCGGATGCGCGAGGTGTCATCGTGGTCACGGAGTGCGAGCACTTGTGCATGTCCATGCGGGGCGTGAAAAAATCCCAAGCCCGCACCACGACATCGGCGGTTCGCGGAATCATGAAGAACCCGACGACCAGAGCCGAAGCGATGAGCCTGATCTTCTCGCAGCGGTGAACACGGAAAGAAGACAACACATGGACCAAGCATTGCAGGCGTTGCACGATGCCCCCAACACCATGGTGATGGGGGTGCTCAATATCACCGAAGATTCATTCTCGGACGGAGGCAAGTGGCTTGATCCCCAGGCCGCCGCCGAGCACGGCCATGCATTGGCTAAGGCGGGGGCGCAGATCATCGATATCGGCGCAGAATCCACCCGTCCCGGCGCCAAACGTGTCAGCGAACAGGACGAGCTCAATCGCGTGCTCGGTGCGGTTCATGCGCTTGCAGACGCCGGCGTGCCGCTGTCCATCGACACCACCCGCGCCAGTGTGGCAGAAGCGGCTTTGGAAGCGGGCGCGTCGATTATCAACGATGTGTCAGGCGGCCGTTTGGATCCACAGGTTCCGCAGGTGGTCGCCGAACACGACTGTCTGTATATCGTCCAGCATTGGCGCGGCTGGCTTTCTGGCTCGCAGGGCGCGACCCCGGATGCCGATACCTCCGTGTACACGGGCGGTGTCATGCACGATGTCCGTGAGGAGCTGCTCAGACAGGTCGACGATGTGCTGGCCGCCGGAGTCAGGCCAGAACAGATCATCATCGATCCGGGGCTGGGGTTCTCCAAGCCGAGCGCGGCGCATAATTTCCCCCTGCTTGTCGGCTTGGATACCTTGCGCGCGAGCGGGTATCCGGTACTGATCGGCGCGTCTCGCAAGCGTTTCCTCGCTGATGCTGGGATTGACCCCGGCAATATGGCGGCGCGGGATGATGCGACCGCCGCATTGTCCGCCATGTGCGCCGAACATGGCGCGTGGGCTGTGCGTGTCCATGATGTCGCCAAATCGCTGGCCGCCGTCACGATGGGCACCATGTGGCGGACCTACGCCAACGCGTGATGCGGGCTGATTGCGTGCTGAACTTGGGCTGAATGCGGCATTCGTTATTTGGAAAGGAGCTGCGCACATGGACACCATCACGCTCACAGGAATCCGTGCGCAAGGCACGCATGGCGTGCTGGAGCATGAGCATATGCGGCCTCAGCCGTTCATCGTCGATGCGACAATCGAGCTTGATCTCAACGCTGCCGGCCGGTCTGACGCGCTCGATGACACGGTGGATTATGGCCGGGCGGCGAAGGCGATCGTCGGGATCATCGAAGGGGAGCATGTCGACCTGATCGAACGGCTCGCCCAGTGTATCGCCAATGCGTTGCTCTCATTTGAGCGGGTCAGGCGGGTCACGGTCACCGTTCATAAGCCGCATGCGCCGATCACCGTGCCCTTCACTGATGTGAGCGTGACCATCACCAGGGATGCCGAGGATTGTCTAACTGCGCCAGCGGACGATGATGTCGCGGTCGGCGATTGTGAGGATTGCGGCGATCAGCACGAGGGCAGCGCCCGGAGCATCCACCACATCGTGTTGTCTCTCGGTGCGAACCAGGGCGGAAATGCCGCTGCCATCACCGGGGTGTTGCGTGACGCCGTCCGGCAGCTTGATGCGATCGAGGGCACGCAGATCACCGGCGTGTCGTCGCTGTATCGCACCAAGGCGTGGGGAATGCCGCAGAATACGCCGGATTTCCTCAACGCCATCGTGCTGGCATCCACCACGCGCAGACCGCGGGAGCTGCTGCAGACGATCCACGATATTGAGCAAAGCGCCGGCCGCGACCACGGCCAGCATTGGGCATCACGGCCGCTTGACATTGATATCATCGATGTTGACGGCATGGTGTGCGACGACCCGACGTTGACGTTGCCGCATCCACGGGCGTGGCAGCGTGCTTTTGTGCTTGTGCCGTGGGCCCAGGTCGATTGCGACGCGCGGCTCGCCGGCCCGCATGGCGGCAAGGTCGCCGAACTTGCGCGCAATACCCCAGACGCGCACAGTGTGGAGGTCGTCTGTGACGATTGGATGGTTGCACAAGCGGACAACCTAGGGAATCCCGATACGCAAGGAGATTGATGATCATGCGAAGAACCCCGTGGTGGCAGTACGCGATTGCGGTGCTGGCAGGCTGTCTGCTCAGTGTGGGTGTGACGAAAGTCGCGGAAAACATCCAGTTTGACATGCTTGGTGCGCCGATTGTGGTGTCGGTGGTCATGCTGGTCATGGGACTGGTGGTGCTGGGGTTGGCGATCCAGGTGCGTATCTACGCGCGGACTGATCCGAAGAAACGTACGCGCAGGCTTGATCCCGAGCGTGCGGTCAACACGTTGATCCTGTCGAAGGCGCTGGGGCTTGCTGCGGCGTTTTTGCTTGGCTGGTACGGGGTGCAGTTGATCATCGCGTTGCCTCACGGCGATGCGCCGTATTATGCGGGGGCGATTCGCGAATGCGCTATCGCGGCGGCGGTCAGCCTGATTGACATGATCATCGGCATCATCAGCGAGTGGTTCTGTCAGTTGCCGCCCGATGAGGGGCCGGAGAACCCAAAAATCAAGGAGCGCCAGCGTCAACAGCGTCAGCTCGCCCGTGGCGGCGTCGCCAAACGCAGCTAGTGTGCGTGCCGCTTCTGCCGACGGTGAGTGCGTCGTCAGCGTCGACAGAAGGTTGGTGGTTCTCCCCAAACTAGGTGTTTCCCAAACTGGTTACGCTGGTGCTCGGTTTTCCGTCAGCAGTTTGTGAGTATCCCCAAACTTGTGACGCTGAGAGTGGGTTTTGCGTAGCCAGTTTGGGAAAACGAACCGGCTACGCCGGGGTGTTGCTGGTTTCGCTGCCCGATTGCAAGGTTTCGAGGGTCTTGTCTGGGACGCGGATCATGGCTTCCTGTGCCATCACCGCGACCAGTTCGCCGTCGCGCGAATACACCTTCGCGAGCGCCAGCCCACGCCCATGAGCGGCGGTCGGCGTATCCTGCACATACAAATGCCACTGGTTGATGTCGATATCCCGATACCACCACATCGAATGGTCGATGGACGCATAGGAAATCCCCGGTGTCGAAATGCTCAGCCCCGCGCGCCGCAGCACCGGCTCCATCATGATCTGGTCGCAGCCGAGCGCCAGCATCGCCCGATGCATCACCTGCGGCACGTCTGCGGTCCCATCCGCCTTCATCCACACCATCTGACGGCCGCTGTCCCGGTCCGCGGACTTGTGGTCGGCGCCCAACATGATAGTCGGCGTCACATGACGGATGTCGAATGGGGATTTGCTGGCGTAGAAATCAGCGAACGGAGACTTTTCCGCGTAGGGTTCCATCAGTTGTTTGGCGCTGGTCAGTCCTTCTGGACCCGGCACATCGACCGGCATCGGATCGGCGAATTCGACACCCCGTTGGCCGGTTTCCTGGAAGCTCGCGATGGCGGTGAGAATCGGCCCCTGCGCCTGCGTGACATTGACGCGCCTAGACGAGAAGGAATGCCCGTCACGCAAGGTTTCCACATCGAAAAGCACATCCTGGTGAATATCGCCGGCGGCGATGAAATACCCGTGAATGGAGTGGGGGAGCCGGCCGTTCGGCACGGTTTTCGCCGCGGCGATGACGGACTGCGCGATCACCTGGCCGCCATAGACGCGCCCCGTGGGGAAATACAGGCTTTCCCCATTGATGTAGGTATGGTCCCGATGCGGGGAAGGGGTGCCAAGCTGCAACACCTTCACCAGATGCTTCAACGGTGTCATCGGTTCGTTCTGCGTCATAATCGCTCTTTTCTGCATGCCCGCCGGCCGGTGCGGTGAGCGCGTATTCGGTCGGCGTCATGCGCCGCATGGTGTAGTCTAATCCGTTTGGCGGAATATCTTCGGATTTCGCGATGAAATCCGTTTTCGTCAACGAAATCCGCATCCTGCGCATGCGCCGTGTGTTATGACACAGTACAGCAGGTGTGTATTTCCGTTGCGATTCGACTTGTCCTTATGTATGTAAACGCACGATGGCATCGGGTGAACATCCGGCGACTGCAAGGTGAACCGGGCGCCGCCCCATGCTTGATTCCGGTTGGACTCGACGAAAGAGCATACCAAGAAATCCAAGAACCAAACCCAAGACCAGAACCCAAGGCCCAGGCCCAAAACTCAAGAACCTCCCGGTCGGTTGCCCGACTGGGAGGTTCCATGATTGATTGCCGTTCGCCTATCGCACGATGTAGAGCACCGGCGAACGCATCCGCATGCTACTAACGCGTCAGCTTGCGATGCAGACGATGAGGCCGTGCCGCGTCCTCGCCGAGGCGCGCGACCTTGTTTTCCTCATACGCTTGG
Organism: Bifidobacterium sp. LCP19S3_E9; assembly: GCF_052121135.1. Classification (NCBI taxonomy): domain Bacteria; kingdom Bacillati; phylum Actinomycetota; class Actinomycetes; order Bifidobacteriales; family Bifidobacteriaceae; genus Bifidobacterium; species Bifidobacterium sp. LCP19S3_E9. Next base: position 25,232 of record NZ_JBQKEV010000004.1, read on the forward strand.
AAGTTGCCTTCGAACCAGTACCAGTGCGCCGGATTCTCGTCCGTGCCCTCCCACGCGAGGATATGCGTGGCGATGCGGTCGAGGAACCAGCGGTCGTGGGAGATGACCACAGCGCAGCCGGGGAATTCGAGCAACGCATTTTCCAGGCTTTCCAGCGTTTCGACATCAAGGTCGTTGGTCGGCTCGTCGAGCAGCAGCAGATTGCCGCCCTGCTTGAGCGTCAGCGCCAGATTCAGGCGGTTGCGCTCGCCGCCCGAGAGCATGCTCACGAGCTTCTGCTGGTCGGAGCCTTTGAAACCGAAGCTTGCCACATAGGCGCGGGTGGGCACTTCCACGCCGCCGACCTCGATGAAGTCAAGCCCACCGGAGACGGCCTCCCACAGGTTCTTGTTCGGATCGAGGCCTGCACGGTTCTGGTCGACGTAGGAGATCTTGACGGTGTCGCCGATAGTGAGCTTGCCTGAAGTGAGCGGCTCCAGACCGACGATTGTCTTGAACAGGGTGGACTTGCCCACGCCGTTCGGGCCGATCACGCCGACGATGCCGTTACGCGGCAGCGTGAAGCTCAGATCGTCGATGAGCACGCGGTCGCCGAACGCCTTGTGAATATGTTCGGCTTCCAGCACCTGCGAGCCCAGACGCGGCCCCGGCGGGATCTGGATTTCGGAGAAGTCAAGCTTCTTGGAGTTGCGTGCCTGCTCCTCCATCTGGTCGTAGCGCTCGAGACGCGCCTTGTTCTTGGCCTGACGGGCCTTCGGCGAGGAACGCACCCAGTCGAGCTCGTTCTTTAGGCGCTTGGCGAGCTTGGCGTCCTTGGCGCCCTGGATTTCCATACGCTTGGCCTTCGTCTCCAGATACGTGGAGTAGTTGCCCTTGTACGGGTACAGGTGGCCGCGATCGACTTCGCAAATCCACTCGGCCACGTTGTCCATGAAGTAGCGGTCGTGGGTGACAGCGATGACGGCGCCCTTGTACTGGTGCAGGAACTGTTCGAGCCACAGGATCGATTCGGCGTCCAGATGGTTGGTGGGCTCGTCGAGCAGCAGCAGGTCGGGGGCTTCAAGCAGCAGACGGCACAGGGCGACACGACGGCGCTCGCCACCGGAGCACACGCTGACCGGGGTGTCGGGGTCGGGGCACTGCAACGCGTCCATCGCCTGCTCAAGTTGGGAGTCGAGATCCCAGCCGTTGGCGGCGTCGATTTCGGTCTGCAGCTTGCCCATTTCCTCCATGAGGGCGTCGTAATCGGCGTCGGGATTCGCCATTTCCTCGCCGATTCGGTTGAAGCGCTCAACCTTCTCGGCAATCGGACCGAACGCCATCTTGATGTTCTCGCCGACGGTCTTGTCTTCGTCGAGCGGCGGATCCTGCTGGAGGATGCCGACCGTGTAGCCCGGGGTGAGGGTCGCTTCGCCGTTTGAGACGGTGTCGAGACCGGCCATGATGCGCAGCAGCGTGGACTTGCCCATGCCGTTGGGGCCCACCACGCCGATCTTCGCGCCTGGCAGGAAGCTCAAGGTCACGTCGTCGAGGATGACCCGGTCGCCGTAGGCCTTGCGCGCCTTGATCATTTGATAAATAAACTCAGCCAAAGTTGTTCCGTTCTCCTGATGTGCGCCGGGGAGGCGCATATGGAATGTAATCGGTCACAATAACCCTTCCATTATGGCGTATACGGTCTACAGCGGGTGGGTCGATGACGGGGCGCGCGGGTGGGGCGTCGGGTTTCGGCGAGTTGTGCGATTGGTGGGTTGCATGGCGGACAGATTTAGGTGGTTCGGAGAGTCTGATGGGCCGGTATCTGCCTGTGGCACGACATTGCGGTCGCCCCCGGCCCGTCGTTGCTGTTCGTATCTTGGACGGGAAAGTGGACGCCTCCTCGCCTTCCTCGTACTATCAATCGGCGGGACATGCGATTGACGGGATTATCCTTCGTCGGGACTTGCTATAGACGAGACTATCGATTGACAGGACTTGGATGAACAGGACTTGCGATTGGCGGGACGATCAATCGACTGGGCTCGACGATTCCGGATTCGCGTCTGTCAGTTGCAAACACTCGGAAATACGGCAACACCGGCATTCACATTGCCGTTGCGCCCGCGGAGGTGAGGTACATCATGATTGCTGGATACTCGGTACTCACCCTGCTGTTGGTGGCGCTTGCCGGTGTCGGCGCTGGCTTCGTGGGGTACGCCGTGGGCGCATCATCGCTGATTTCCTACCCTGCACTGTTGGCGCTGGGAGTGCCGCCCGTCCTCGCCAACGCGTCGAACACGGTCGGCGTGCTGGGCACGGGATTCGGCGGTGCGCTCGGTGCGCGCAAGGAGTTGCATGGATTGCATCTCAGGGCCGCGATTTACGTGTCGATTGGCGTGGTCGGCGGCATCCTGGGGGCGTTGCTGCTGCTTGAACTCGACCCGAAGGTCTTCGAATTCGTTGTCCCGCCGCTGATCGCCCTGAGCAGCGCCGCAATCGCCCTCAATCCGCGCGGGCGCGCCGAAGCCAGACAGGCCGCCGCGGCAGCACAGGCGCAAGCTGTCCAGCTGGGACTGAATGAGGCATCGCCGGACGGCAATACAGGGAAGCGGCGTTCCCGCCCGCTCGTCCGTACACAAACCGAGCCGCTCTCCGAAGACCCGTGGTGGGTCTGGCTTGGCGTGTCATGCTGTGCAATCTACAGCGGCTATTTCGGAGCCGGCGCGGGCACGTTGGTCCTTGCGGTGCTTGACGCCGCCGGCATCGGACCGTTCCATCAGGTCAACGCGCTGAAAACCCTGATCGGGTGGGGCGCGAATATGAGCGCATCCGTGGTGTTTATCGTGCGAGGTGTCGTCGATTGGCCGTTGGCCATCGTGGATGTGCCTCGGCTGCTTCGCCGGCAGCTACATCGCCCCGCCGATCACCCGGAAAATCCCTGCTCGCATCATGCGCATCGCCGCGGTGATCGCCGGCATTGCCCTGACCATCGACCTGGCCATCAAGACTTACTGACCTACTGACACGGGCTTGCTGATTCTTTGGGCTTGCTGATTCTGTCAGCGTTGGCTTGCGTGCCATGCCTGCCGCCCCATGCCATCCGGCACAGCCTTGCGCGTCACGCCCTGCCGACGCGAAGGGGCATCTGCGGTTGTGTTGGGTTGTGTGAGGATTGGTTCGCAAACTGGGTGGTTGCAGTGCTGAGATTGACGATTTTGGCCGGGTTGTGTTGGGTTGTGTGAGGATTAGCTCACAATCTGAGTGGTTGAGCAGTGGGTGTCGTCGGTTTTGGCCGGGTTGTGACTGGTTGTGTGAGGATTGGTTCGCAAACTGGGTGGTTGCAGTGCCGAGGTTGACGATTTTGGTCAATCTGTGTCGGGTTGTGTGAGGATTGACTCACAAACTGGGCTGTGCGGGTTAGCGGACGCCGATATCAGCCGGGTGCAGGCCTCTGCGACTGCATCGAATGCGCCACAGTCCGGCACCGCCATGTACCAACACGAGGGGCAACCGCCTCGTTCACCCCATGTTCGGCATTGCCGACTGCGTTTCCAACTGTGTCACCAGCCATGTCACCAACTGCATTGCCAACCGTGCCGCCAACCAACTGTGTCACCAACCGTGTCACCAACGGTGCCGCCAAATGCCGCGCGTCGAATTCGACACCTCGCGATAGACTGAATTGTCTGAATAACGCCGCGGGAGTGCGGCTGGGTCGCGTGAGCGACCGACTTACGATCGAAAGAACATAGTGACTGATTCCAAATCCTCTCAGCATGCCCATAAGCACGACAACAAGCGGCATGGCGATTCCTTCAAACATCACGGCAAGGGCGGGCGCAAGGGCGGTAAGCGCTTCGACCGCCGTGACGGCAAGAACTCCTCCTTCAAGAACCAGAACATCGAAGAAGAACTTCACGAGAGCAAATACGTCGCGGCTGCAGAGGCAGCTGCGGCCGATTCCGCCGCACACCGCGACGAGCCGCCTCGCACCTTCGCCGAACTGGGGGTTCCGCGCGAACTGGTCGATGCGCTCGAACGCGACGGCAAAACCACGGCGTTCCCCATCCAGGCGGACACCCTGCCGGATTCCCTTGCCGGACGCGATATTCTCGGCCGAGGCCAGACCGGTTCCGGCAAGACCCTCGCGTTCTCCATCCCGCTGATCGCCCGTCTCGCGCAGTCCAGTGACGCCGATGACGCGATTCGCGATTTCAACGCCATAAAGAACAGCGGCGACAAGGACGCGCGCAAGAAAGCCATGCTGCCCCACCCGCGCGCACTCGTGCTCGCACCGACCAGAGAGCTGGTCAACCAGATTGACGAAGTCATCAGGCCTCTCGCCGAGGTGTACGGCATGCGTACCGTCACCATCTACGGCGGTGTGCGCCAAGGCCGTCAGGTTGACGGGCTGCGTCGCGGCGCCCAGATTGTGGTTGCCTGCCCTGGGCGTCTCGAGGATTTGCTCAACCAGAAGCTGCTCAGCCTTGAATCCGTGCGCGTCGCGGTGCTTGACGAAGCCGATGAAATGGCCGATATGGGCTTCCTTCCTTCGGTTGAGAAACTGCTCGCTCAGGTCGCCCCTGACGGCCAGCGCATGCTGTTCTCCGCGACCCTTGACCATGGTGTCGACAAGCTCGTGGACGAATTCCTGCATGAGCCGAAGGTCCACGCGGTCGATGCCGCCGACGCCCAGGTCGACACGCTCACCCAGCATGTGTTCAAGGTCACCAAGGACGACAAGCCTGAGGTGATTCGTGCGCTCGCCAGCGGCAAAGATAAGCGCATTATCTTCACCCGTACCAAGTATCAGGCCAAGGAACTCGCCGAGAAGCTCGTCAAGCACGGCATTCCTGCGGTCGATTTGCAGGGCAATCTGTCGCAAAAGCAGCGCGACCATCATCTCGCCGCGTTCGAGCGTGGATTTGTGCGTGTCCTGGTTGCCACGGATGTCGCCGCGCGAGGCATCGACGTCAGCGATGTCGCGCTGGTGATCCAGACCGAACCGCCGGCCGACCCGAAGTCCTTCCTCCATCGTTCCGGCCGTACCGCGCGCGCCGGCGAGCATGGTGACGTGGTCACACTCGTGCTGCCGAACCAGCGCCGGTCTTCGCATCGTCTGTTCCACAACGCGGGTATTGACGCGAAGCCGGTCGCGGTCACCCCTGAGTCTCCTGAACTGCTAGAGCTGGTAGGCGAGGTCGCACCTGTTGTCGAGGGCTGGGATCTGGGTCAGGTCGATTTCGGCAACAAACACGGCAAGAGCGGTAAGAACGGCAAGAAGAAGGACGGCGGCAAACGCAAGGGCCGTCATGACCGCGATGACAAAGATCGCCGCGACCACAAGGACCGCCACGACAAGGGCGGTGCCAAGGGTAAGGGCTATGCCTCGCACGGGCATCATGCCGACGACGCCCGCGAATCGTTCGATGGGTTCGGACAGCCGGCATCCGTCGATTTCGCCATGTCCGAGGATTACCGCAACACCAAGCATCATGGCCATAAGGGCGCCAAGGACGCCGGGCATCACAAGCACAGCAAGGACCGTTTCGATCGCGGTGCCGGGCGTCGCGATGATGATATGCGTGATTTCGACCGGTCGTTCCGCGACGGCGAGATGCCGCAACGCCATTCCGGCCGTCGTATCTCGTCGTATGATGAGGGCCCGCACAATCGCAAGCAGCGTCGCGAACGCGAGTTCGGCCAGCGTTCCGTTGGTTGGCGTCATGCCGGCAAGAAGCACCGCGATGATGTGAGGTTCGTCAGCGCGAAGCATGGCAAAAAAACCAAGGCTTCGAAGAAATCAAAGCCGGCGGGGAAGTATCATTCCGGGAAGAAACATGCCGGTGGCAAGAAGCATCGCTGAGCGGTGAGACGGGCGGGAATGCTGATGTGTGTTCCCGCCCGTCTTGCGTTACGATGGAATGAGTGCTTGATGAAGGATGGTGGTCATGGACTGGCATGCAGCGGTATATGGGGGACGAGGCGGCAGCGGGTATGACGCGCCTCGTGATTTCGGCGCAGAACCCGGTTCCTCGTATGGCGCGCGCGATGAGGTCGTTCCTGAATCCAAGCTGAAGCGGCGAGGGGGATCCGCGTATTATCGTGCGTTTGACGTCCTTTCCGGCAATCGGATGCGTGATTTTACCTGCACTTACACGGATGACGGTGAAACGCTTCATGCGACGGTCCACAGCACTGAGAACTTCCTGAGCGATTACGATGTGAGCACGCATATTGACGAGGATCGCTCGGATTTCACCGATTCGTCATGCACCTGCCCGGCGTTCAGCAGATTCGGCGGCATTTGCAAGCATGTGCTGGCGTTGATCATCGCATACAACGAGGATTCCTCGTCATTCACCGTCAAGGGGGACGCCTCTTCCCGTGGCGGACGCCAGCATCGCACTACATCCCCGCTGCTGGAGCGCTTCATGTTCAGCGAGGAGCGCCGCCAAGCCGATGACGCGAAAAACCGGCAGCTTGAATTGCTTAAGCAGGTCAACGCCGCGGAGAAGAACGGCGGGGTGCCGACATCTGTGCAAAGCAGCCGCCATCTGCCGATCGGCAGCGTGCATCTGGAACTTGCGTTTGCGAAATCCGCGCGGGTATCCGGGGCTTCGATCCGGCTTAAACTCAACGTCCCGTCGCTCAGACTCAGCTATGTCGTCAACAGCATCCCCCAGTTGCTTGATTCGGTGCGCAACCAGGGGTACTTCCAGTACGGGCAGAAGCTCGCGTTCGTCCATACCCGCGACACCTTCGACGAGCAGTCCCGCAAGATGCTTGACATTCTCGATCGTGCCGTGCAGGTCAGGGAAAGCCTGAGCAACGCGATGTTCTATTCGTTCCCGCATAGTGCGTCGGGCGACGGATACGCGGTGGCCGACGACGAATTGGCGGAGCTGCTCGGCTTGTTCGTCGATACCGGGGAAGCCGTGGGTGTGGTGGGGCTCAACACGACTTTCGCCAACGCGCGATCCATGCGTGTCGTCGGCGCCGACCCTGATTTCGGGTTGCGCATCACTCCCGAGCCCGATGGCGGATACACGATTACGCATACCGCCTGCGTGATTGCGATGATTGACGGGCATCCCTCCTCATATGTGATCGTCGGCTCCGCGATCGGGGCGAACCGCGAATGGTACTCGTCGAGCACCGACGGCCTGCCGATGATTTTCCGGTGTTCACCGCAGTTGGCGCGGCGCGCACAGCTTGCGATGGCGCTGTGCGGGGAGGATTGCGAGACCGAGCAGTATGTCAGCTCCCGTGATTTGAACGCATTCAGCCGCACAGTGCTCCCGCAGCTGACGGTCGGCGCGATTGACGGCGTGCCGGTGCAGCAGGAAACGGATGATGACGACGATATCGCCGGTCCCGCGGGCCTCGCAGATGCCACCGATACCGACGGTTCCGCTGGCAATCCGCATACCGAGACAACACATGAGACGCCGGTATCTGACGAGCCGACTGGACCTGCCGCATACGGCACGCCGGGCGACACCAACCCGAACAGCGACCCGCAGCATGATCGGCCAGAGTCATTGCATGGCCTGATCGCCGATATCCCGGCGAAACTGCTCGCCACCATCCAACAGCCGTGCAATATCGAACTGTATTTCGACCGCGACCGCGACGGTATCACGTGCGATGCCCAAGCCCGGTACGGTGACCGGCGATTCCATATCTTCAACGGCAACGGCGCACATGACGGCGTGGTGCGCGACACGACCACCGAACGGCTTGTGGTCGAAGCGCTGCTGCATTACTTCCCGCGCCCCGATGGCCCGGTTGCGCGGCTATCCGAAGATGACGACGAGGGAATCTACCGTCTGCTGACCGAAGGACTGCCGGTATTGCGCGGACTGGGGACCGTGTACTCAACACCGGCGTTCGACGGGGTGACATCCATGCCGTCCCCGATCATCAAAATCGGGCTGTCCATGCGATCCGATTTGGTGGAAATCTCGCCGATCGCCGACGAAGTCGACCCTGACGAAGTGCCGCAGCTGCTCAACAGCTACCGCCAGCGCAAACGGTTCCATCGCCTGCGCGACGGACGGTTTGTCAACTTGGCCAGTATGGACACCAGCAAGCTTGACACCGTCGCCGACGATCTGGGCATCGACCGAGACGAGTTCGCCGATGGAGCCGTGGACGTGCCGGCATTCCAAGCCTTCTATCTTGACGGACAAACCGATGATGAGGACAAGGACCAGCGGTTCTGCCAGTATGTCGAGAACCTCAAGGTCATCGACCCGAACCGCTACGAGGTGCCGGAAAGCCTGAAATCCGTGCTTCGTCCCTATCAGGCGGAGGGCTTCAGGTGGCTCAACGCGGTGTGCGACAAGGGCTTCGGCGGTATTCTTGCGGATGAAATGGGTCTGGGCAAAACCGTGCAGATGCTCGCCATGCTGCTCAGTCGGCTGGACGAATCGCGCAAGAACGGACCGAACCTGATTGTCTGCCCGGCCTCTCTGGTCTATAACTGGGTCGCTGAGGCGGAGAAATTCACGCCGGAACTGCACGTCGCTGCGCTCGCGGGAAGCAAGGACGAACGTCGGGCGATTCTTGCCAGTGCACGCGATTATGACCTGCTCGTCACTTCATATGATCTGTTGCGGCGCGATATCGATGATTATCGTGATATCAACTTCACGTGCATGGCGTTGGATGAGGCACAATATGTGAAGAACCACGCGACGAAATCCTCGCAGGCGGTGCGTTCGATCCAGGCCAAGCATCGGTTCGCGCTCACCGGCACGCCGATTGAGAACCGACTGTCCGAATTGTGGAGCATTTTCGATTTCCTCATGCCCGGGATGCTCGGCAGCTATAAGCATTTCCGCGGTCGGTTCGAAATGCCGATTCTCAGCGGTGACGCCATCGCGCAGCGCAGATTGCAGGTGTTTGTCGGCCCGTTCATTCTGCGCCGTCTCAAGAAGGACGTACTCGGCGACCTGCCCGACAAGATTGAGAACGTCATCACCGTCCAGCTGGAGGGCGAGCAGCGCAAACTGTATGCGGCGCTCGAGCAGCGGTTGCGCGCTTCCATCAACAGGGATACGAACTTCGATTCCGGCGCCGAGAAAATCAAGGTGCTCGCCCAGTTGACCAGGTTGCGGCAGATTTGCTGCGATCCGCGGTTGGTATACGAGAACGCCGGGAAGAAATCCGCCAAGCTTGACGCCATCGAGGAGCTGGTGGAATCCTGCCGTGATGCGGGCCGGAAGATGCTGATTTTCTCGCAGTTCACCAGTTATCTGCATTTGATCGGCAAGCGGTTGCACAAGAACGGCATCGACTATGACGTGATCACCGGCGGAACCCCGAAGAAGAAGCGGCTTGAGCTGGTCAACCAGTTCAACAAGGACGACACCCCGGTGTTCCTCATTTCGCTCAAGGCCGGCAATACGGGTCTCAACCTGACCGGTGCCTGCGTGGTTGTGCATGCCGACCCGTGGTGGAATGCCGCAGCGCAGAACCAGGCGACTGACCGTGCGCATCGCATCGGGCAGACGCAGGATGTGAACGTGTACCAGATTGTGGCGAAGGACACAATCGAGGAGCGCATCATCAACCTGCAGCGTACGAAATCCGATCTTGCGGCGAAGTTCGTTGATGACGCCTCGACGACCGGTGGCAGCGCCATCAGCCGGCTTACCAAGGACGACCTGCTCGCGCTGCTCGGGTGAGTTGCCGGGGATTGTTGCCTTGCTGCCCGGGCGAGCGCTGGTCGAATGGGTGTTACCGCGAAATCGCCCAGGTGCGCATTGCTCTGGTGGGGCGTTGCCCAGGGATTGTCTGAACGGGCGCCGGTCAGCTGGGCGCGGTTGGGCGGACACTGGCAGTCTGATGTCTTGACTGGTTGGCCGGCAGCTGCCCCAACTCCGCCTTGCGCCCCAACGAATCAAATTAGTAGCACACGATATATTAGCTTACGATATACTAGTTTGTGATATACCAAATTGCAGGTTGGGGACGCAGTGACGGGAAACGCCGCAAGGGCGATTACTTACCGCCGTGCGGGCGCGGAACGGTGTGGATTTTGCCGGTGAAGTTGGTGGATACAACCTGCCAGACCGTGACGCTTGCCATCTGCTGTGCGGTGAACGGCACGTGATCCATACCGGCCTGCTTGCTCATCAGGGCTTGCATGGCGGCGATTTTCTCATCCAGATCAGTGATCACCGTCGCGGTGCCCGTGCCGACGATCGAGCGGAAGGATGCCGACCAGTTGCAAGGTGTGCGGCCTTCATGCACCTGATGGTCGCAGTCAAGTTCAAAGGCGACTGGAAGCGCGTTGCCGGCTGCACTGATGGCGTCGATTTTTCGTCCCTCGTGCGCTGAATGCAGGAAAATCCGCAGCTCGCCGAAATCCGGCGGCAGCGGTATCCCGTCCTCCGACAGGCTGACCGGAAGGTCGTTTTCGGGGTGTGCGAATCGCTCGAGAGTGAATCGGTATCCGAAGTTCATCGGTACGATGGTCAGGCCTTCGGCGTCCTGGTAGGCGACGCGCACGACTTCGCACGCGTCGAGAATATCCTTGATTTGCTGTGGGGAGCGTACTTCGCGATCGGCTCGGCGCATCGGACGATGCACTCCGGGGGTCGTCGAGGCGTGCACATGTGGCGCGCGGCGCAAAGAGCCAGATGGCGGTAATGGCGTCTTGAGTGGGGCGGGCGCGGCATCCTGCGGTGTTGGCGTGTGTTGTTGCGGTTGAAGAGCGGAATCGGTCATGGAATCCTCACAGTATGGTGATGCGGTGGCATACGAGCGGCATTCGGTACGGGACGCGCATCCAGGCGGTTGTTACAGTGCAGTATAGAACGTAGGGCACCTCGCGACGTGATATGCCGCAATGATTGAACGCCGCAGAGCATGAGGCTGGTTCTCGTTTTCAATGGTTCTCGATGCGCTGGTATCGGATGGTGCGGCGTCCGACGGAATCCGGCGGAATAGTGAACATTGCGCGGGATGACGGCAATCGTGCTGACAGACGGGCATAGTGATGCTGACCGGGATATGCCGCAGGGGCGCACGATGGTGCATGACGGGCGAATTCCGGAACGCAGGGGCGGCTCAACTCGATGATAGGGGCGGAACTCGTGCGTGTATGTCCCGGTGCCTGAGGTAGGGTGGCTGGGCAACCTAGGGGAGCTGCGGCGGGTCCGCGGCTGAGAGTGCGCAAGGCGCAGACCCTGTGAACCTGTCCGGGCAATACCGGCGAAGGAAAGGAATGGTCATGGCGGCGTCATCTGCTCAATCGAATCATGGTTCTCGAACGGCAATCATGCCGAACATTGCTCAAACCAGTCAATCCGGCAAGTCCGGCGCATCTGCGGAATCCACTGAAACAAGGGAACCGGCAGCCAAGCACGTTCCGCTCGCTCCGGCGAGCAACAGCGGTGATTACGCGTTTCTCGGGGCGACCCCCGGCAGTGTGGCGGACCGGTTCTATCTGGCTGCGGCCGAAGACTGGAATGCGGCGATCAATTCGCGTTTCGTCAATGAACTGCTTGACGATACGCTGCCTGACAGCGTGCTGATCAGCTATCTGATTCAGGATTTCACGTTCTTCACGCAGCCGACGCTGGAACGACTGACCGCGCAGGCGCCGACGCAGGAAATCCGCGACATGCTCAACCGGCAGGCCGAGTTCTTCGCAAATCAGGAGAAACCATATTTCCTGCGGTTCTTGGAAGAGTATGGGGTGGATGAGCGCCAGCAGGCGAGCGTGCCGCAAACCCCGGCGAACCGTGAGTATTGCGCGTATCTTGACCGGATTGCCGCGACCGGCAGTTTCGCCCAGCTCTTGTGCCTGATGTGTGCGATGGAATGGCTGTATCTGGCGTGGGCCAAGCGCACGGTGGATGCGGGCGTTGTACAGCAGGTGCCGGCGCATCGCGGTTGGGTGGAATTGCACGAGGGTGAGCTGTTCCGCTGCTGGGTGGGCAATCTCATCGAGCTTGTGAACCGGTACGCGAGCGTCGACGGCCCGGAAGCCGCCGTATTCCCCGAGGTCGCCCGACTCGAACGCGCGTTCTTCGAGGATTCGTATGCGTATGGGGTGGGGGAGTGACGTTTCGCTTGCCGTGTGGAGACGCATGTTGAGTGTTTCGGGACTTGCGAGATAGCGAACAACTGGGCGTACCATCTGACAACGCTGTTCCAAGGCCGGTATCTTGTGTATCTGAGGTATCGCAAACGTGCATCTCGGCTATCTGTAGTACCTGCCGGGACATATCTTCATTATGAGGGTTCATCGTTGCCTGAATCGTAAGTATGGACTGTGGAATTCCAACAGTTCCAAAATAAAACTGTAAATGCCTATGCCGTTATGCTATGAGCATAGTACATAGCATAACGGCTTCTCTTTCGTTGAGCTAGCAAGGAGGGTGAATATGTCTTTATCCATACAAGAGCGATTAAAAGACCTACGTGTGGAGCGTGGCTTGACGCTGGGGCAGCTTGCGGAGCAGACCGGGCTTTCCAAGTCTGCGCTGGGCAGTTACGAAACGGAAGACTTCAAGGACATCAGCCACTATGCCCTTATCCGGCTGGCGAAGTTTTACGGTGTGACCGCTGATTATCTGCTGGGGCTGTCTGAAATGAAAAATCACCCAAACGCCGATCTTGCAGACCTGCGTTTGAGTGATGAAATGATTGACCTGCTGAAAAGCGGGAGGATAGACAATACCCTGCTGTGTGAGCTGGCGGCGCACCCGGATTTCCCCCGGCTGATGGCTGACCTTGAAATCTATGTGAACGGAACGGCACTGAAACAGGCGCAGGGTGCAAACGCCATAGTGGACACGATGAGCGCAACTGTTATAAAAAAGCATAATCCTGGCATGAGTGATACGCAGTTAAGACAGCTTATCACCGCCCATATTGATGAGGACGAGTTTTGCCGCTATGTGATACAACGGGACATAAACGGGATTGCCCTTGCTCTGCGGGAAACACACAAGGACGATTTTTTCAGCGTCCCAGAGGATAACCCGCTAAAAGAAATGCTGGAAACTGCTGGTGAAATCGTCAGCCAGGACAGCGACACGGAACAAGCGTACTTGGCGTTTATCTGCAAACGGCTCAAGCTGAATTTTAGGAAGCTGTCAGTAGAAGAACGGAAGTGGCTGAAAAAGATTGCGGAAAAATCCGACTTGCTGAAGAATCCAAAACCGCAGAGAGGACGAAGATAAAAAATGCCTGAACGGCGGTTCTGGTTTTTCAGAACCACCATCCAGGCATTTTGTTTAGTAATAGAAAAAGGTGCAGTTGATTATTGCGTATTGTCAATCTCTCTCAAACCGGGTAGTAAAAATACGGCAAGCGCAACGATGATAATGCCAATTCCGCAAATGACAAACCATTTCTCAACTCCCAGCCGCTCCGCCAGAGGCCCGGAAATGACAAGGCCAAACGGCATGGCGAGGGAAGCGGCGCTTGTCAGTAGAGAAAAAACTCTCCCCAGATATTCTGGTTTGACCGTTTCTTGAAAAATCGCATTTTGCACACCGTAAAATGGAGCGGAAATTCCCATAACAGTACAGCACACAACAAAGACAAGAAATGCGTCTGGCGGCAAAAGCCCGGAGAGCATATTGCTAACGCCCATCAGGAGAACGGAAAGACCGATGGTGTACCGCCGTTTCTTAAAACCGCCCCAAATGCTCAGAATGACTCCGCCAAGCAGCATACCAACCGCAAAAGCAATTTCAGCGGCAGAGGCATGGGCCGGTGTTCCTTTGAAGTATGACATACAGATGAGAGGAAAAAGCGTACTGATTGGCATATAAAAGAACATATAAATTACACCAATCCAGAGCAGAGCAAAGAGGCCCCTGTTTTGCTTTAATACCACATACCCCTCTTTCATATCCTGTAAAAACTGTTGTCTTTTCGTTTCTGGACATAGTTCAGGCGTTGGTATGGACGAAATCGCAACAGTCACACAGGCAAGGATTGCACCCACAATATCTAACAATATAATTGCATTAAGAGGCCAAACAGCATATAAAAACGCTGCGGCAGCTGGACTGATAATCGCACTTACTGCTTGCATGGTCTGCGTGTAACCAGCGCATTTTGTAAGTTCCTCTTTTGGCACAATCATAGGTGTTGCTGCGCTGAATGCTGGAGAATGAAAAGCAGTTCCCGCACTTCGGATTAACAGGACAACCATAATAGACCATACGGGCAATTCCATGTAAAACGCCACCAGCGCCAGAATACCGCCAGCGGCGGCAATTATCAAATCCGCACCAATCATTACGCTTTTACGGCTGTGCCGGTCAACAAAAGCACCTGCAAACGGGCCTAAACAGGCTTGCGGCAAAAATCCAATCAGTGTTGCCGCCGTCAATATGATTGCAGAATTAGTTTTCGCAACCAAATAAAAGATAATGGCCATTTGCAAAATACCGCTGCTAATAAAGGATATTGCTTGTCCGGCAAGAAGTGTAAAATAAGTTTTTCTCCATGAATTGTTGTTTTGGGTCATAATGCGAACCTCCTTTTTTATTGCATTGTTCCTTTGTTTCTGCAATAAAAAGCAGGCGTTGTCCCACAGAGAGGGCAGACGCCTGCATAACAACAAAGCACGAAAAAACACCACGATACAGTTCAAAGACTGCTCGTGTCAAACCTACGTGTTCCTTTGCATACGCACGCAAAAAAAGCCCACCATCATGTGGAAAGGTACTTCTACTTTTTATTGCTTATTAGCGTACACAAATTAACACACGTAAGCCTCCTTCCAATCTCAAACTGTCGCACAGTATAACACACATCCGATAGACTTGTCAACCATTTTTAACCTTGTTTTCCATCTTGTTTTTCCATCTCTTACGGGCAGTAGCAAAGCCAGGCGAGCCAGTCAACGGTCAAGATGAACGGCGCTTTCAGCGCCGCCGTTGACAGTCTCGCCCGTCTTTGCTAATGGGTAATCAAGGCGGGAAAGCCATTTTAGGGCTTTCCCGCCCATTTCAATTTTGGGAGAAGAAAGGCCCCAAAATGAACGAGTGCGGCCAAACACTTTTAGGGATTGGCCACCTTGTCCACCCATCCAGCGGGGCGGCGGGGAACGGTCAAGGCCGGGCGTCAGCCCATTCATTTCAGCCTTGACGGTTTCCTGCCGTCCTGCTACTTTTCCCGGAGTGTGGCCACACATCTGGTCACGGTGTCCAGAGCTTTGGGACTTTTTGTCCCATAGGCCGGGGGCGGAGGACGAGGGACGGGGGCTTTCATAATACGCCCTGTCTGCTGCTGAAATCAGCCCTTTGTTTCCGGCTTACCAGCCCCAAACAAAGCCCTGCTTTCCTGCCGCGTCAAATGCCCTTGCCCTCCCCGGCGGCAACGGTATTTTCAGGGCAACGCCGACAGAGCGTATAACACACTACACTTTGCTCCGCAAAGTCGTGTGCCAAATGGGGCGCTGCCCCCTTTGGAAACCCCCGCAACAAACAGGTGCTATGCACCCAGCCGGGAGCATAGCGCCGTTTGTTGTCAGCAGCCCGTTTCACGGTCTGCGTGTAGTTCCTTGTAAACTGACCTAACTCTGATATCAGATAACGATGAACCCGCGTAAGTGAGATGACTTCTGGCATGTACTACAGATAACCCGGATACGGGTACGAGCTTCAACTTGAGCTTGGCTTCAAACCCGAGACATCGCCGTTACCCAACTTGCTCGTCGGTGAGGTGTCGCAGCAGATCCGGCGGCACGGGGTGGATCAGGTGCAGGTTGGAAACCACTACGCGCTGCTGGATTTCTTCGCCGTCCTTGTTTACGCCTCGATTGGTTTCCTCGTGCGAATCCTCAATCGCCGCCGCACGGCCAACATAGTAGTACGTTGTTTCCTTCGTTTCGACTTTCCTGCGGATGAACACCGGCACGAAATGCGACTCCTGCCAGGGTTTGTCGTTGGTCTCGCGGATCCACTGGAATTCGGGCGATTGCGCAGAACGATTGTTCTTGCTGAACCACTCGATGTCTTGGTCGTCAATGAACCGGTCCTGATACTGGCTTGACTCGTATTTGATGAAAATCGGCATGGTCCCCGTACTCGCGTCGTAACGGTAGCCGCCCACATTCTGTGGGACCTGCTCGTTGCTCCAGCCGCACATCCGCATCACATCAAACAGTGAATACTTTTCCCCGACAATGAACCCGTGGTCGAACACGGCAGACAGCGACAGGCCCTGTTTGCTTGCGGTGACGCGGGTTTCTTCATACCGTCCGACGCATTGTGCCAGTCCTGCCTGCACGGTGTCCGCAAAGAACTGGCGGAATGTCGCGTTTTCTTGCAAGGAGGCTCGCAGCCGGGACGACAGACGTGCTCCACCATCCCCGGACAGTTCAACCATCGGCACGCCGCCGAAACGCTCCCGGTTTGCACTGGTGAAATACGAATAGTCGAGTACCCGCAACGCCGATTCGCATTGTGCGATATCGCCGCTGCAATCAGGGAACAGACTGGTGACCAAGTGCTGCAAAGTTGGGGCATCCAAGACATCCACGCTACCGGCCTGCGAGAGTACGTCGGCATGGTCGCCAACCATATCCCGTACGGCATACGGCATTTCAATCCCGGCAAGCGCCGTCAACGCCACCAGCTCGTGTGGCCGCAAGCCGCGCAGCTGCGTATCGGTCAGCATGGTCAGCATTCCGTCTTCGACCGAGGTTGTTGTTTCGAGCCGGAATCGCGTATCTGGATCACCGTTCTTGGTGCTGAGACTACGTTCGCGTGAACGGACGAAGGCCAGATAGTTCTTCGATTTGCAGGCTATCGTGTACACAAGCGATGTGTCACGTGCCGTGATATCCATGAGCATGGGGATCCGGTTCAATTCGCGACGTAGTTCCCGGTATTGTTCGCTGAGTTTTCTCATGTCGGACAGGTCGGCATGATCGATCGCATCAAGCACGCGCTTGCGGGCGATGGGATCGAAGCTGATCGAGCATAAGCCCGGCGCTTGGTTGTTGAGGTTCTTGCGTACGCGGTCACGGTCGCCGCTGTTGCCGTACAGGGCGATCGGGATGAGATAGTTGTTGGCGTAATTGCCGATGAAATCCACGACGACGACTGATGATTTGCCTGGGTATTTGCGTAGGCCTCGGCCGAGCTGCTGGGTGAATATGATGCTGGATTGTGTCTGTCGTAGCATCACGATTTGGTTGGTTGCGGGGATGTCGATGCCTTCATTGAACAGGTCGACGGTGAAAATGTAATCAAGCTCGCCGTCTTGCAGCGCTTGTTCCACCTGCTCGCGCTCTTTCAGCTTGCTGGCTCCTGTTAGACATGCGGTCCGGTATGGGCGTTCCGCCTGTTCGTTGATGATGTGGGTGAATTTCTCTGCGAGAATCTCGGCTTCCTCGACCCGGCTACAGAATACGATGCCTTTGACCGGTTCGCCTGCCTGACCATAGATACGCAGCTTGTCGATGATGTAGCTGACGCGGTTATCGGCGGTCAGTTCGTTGACCCACCTGCGTAGTGCCGCTCGATCCTTGTCGTTCGTGTGTTCCATGCTCACACCGGTGTCGGGCAGTCCTTCCACGGTCTCAGTGATGAACTCGCTGACCCCGTAGTAGTGGAATGGGCAGAGCATGTCCTCTTCAAGCGCCCGCTGGAGACGGATCTCATAGGCGATGTTGTTGCCGAACAGATCGAAGATATTCCCGCTGTCGTTGCGTTCCGGGGTTGCGGTCATGCCGAGCAGGAATTTCGGTGTGAAATGGTCGATGATTCGCTTATATGTGTCGGCCGCGGCATGATGCGCCTCATCGATGAGAATATAGTCGAACGCATCCGCAGGGAAGTTGCCGAGGACGGACTGCTGCGCCATGGTCTGCACGGTGGAGAATACGTACTTTCGATCAGCGCCGTCTTTGTCGGTGCCGGTATACAGGCCGAGCTGGTTATCCGGACAACCTAGCACGCGCTGGTATGATTCCATCGCTTTGGTGAGGATTTCCTGACGGTGTACCAAGTACAGCATCCGCTTGGGATGACATTGTTTCACATCAAACGCTGACAGGTAGGTCTTGCCGGTACCGGTCGCGGAGATCACAATGGCACGGGTTTCGCCCTGCGCTCGCAGATGGCGGAGGCTGGCCAGCGCTTCGCGTTGCATTGCGTTCGGTTCGACCAACTTGCCTGTTGGATCCGGCTCTGGTGATCTGCGTGAGGGTGCAAGCGGCGGGGCGTTGTGCTCGAATTCCTTCTCGTACGCTTCGATCCACGCGTCGTCAAGCGGCACGGATTGTTCCCGCTGCAGTTCGATTTCCTGGCTGAGCTCTTGCGCGAACCGGCCATCCTGTAAGGAAGGGACACGAAGATTCCACTCGCGGTTGTTTCTCAAGGCATTCTCGGTCAGGTTCGAGCTGCCGATATACACGGTGTACGCGTCTTTGCCGTTTACGGTATGACGGAACACATAGCCTTTAGGATGGTAATTGTTACGAGACGGATCGGGGTTGGGTCGCCCGCCAGTATCGGGACGTTCCCAAACACGTACGTCGATACCTGCCGTCTGCTGTAGTTCGTTGAGCTCGCGGAATGCTTGCGGCGAATTGAAATAGTTGTAGGTCGAAGTGATGATGCTGCCGGCGTGGGCATGATTGTGATCGTGGAAATTCAGAAAATGCTGTTTGAGCATCTGGATCACCGATTGTGTGACGAAAGCGACTGACATGGAGAAGCCGTTGCTGTTGTCCAGCTCGTGGATCAGCGCATCCTCCATAGTTCTGCCGCCTTGGTTGGCGATCAGCTGGGGAACATATCGTTCGTCTGCGCGGGTGTCTGCGGTGATGAATCCCGAGCGTAGTGATCCGGCGATAAGCCCTTGCGTGATATCGGCGATAATGCTGGAATCTGTGGACTCAGTGGAGAAACGGCTGGGCATATTCGACATTGGCGTGGTAGTCATGATTGCATGGCCTCCGGGAAATCGGAGACTGCACAGACGGTAGAAGGCATGCTCTCCAACAATCTGACGGCTTCCCTGTCGGCAGGCGCCCAGTCAAGTTCACTGAGACTCGCTGGCATGAGCCAGCGGACTTCCTGATGTTCGGTCAGATGCGGTTCGCCTTCTGTGAGATGACACAGGAAGGTCGTCAGCTCGATGGTGCCGAAATCGTATGCGTATCTTGTAGTGCACAGCTCATGACCGACTGTGATCTCGCAGCGCAGCTCCTCTTCGATCTCGCGCTGGAGCGCCTGCTGTGGGGTTTCGTGTACTTCGATCTTGCCCCCGGGGAATTCCCAGTACCCGGCGAGCGATTTGGTGCTACCGCGTTGCGCGCACAACACGGTGCCATCGCGCATGATAGCTGCGCCGACGACCCGGATCAGTCGTTGCTGAGGCTCCTGCGGTGTTGGCTGCGGCATCTGTCGCTGTGACGGTTCATTGGTGTGCACGCTGCGCTCCCTCCCATGATGATCACAGTCAGGGCCCAGGATACAACGGCGATCGATCAAGCGGTGCGCGTGTCGCGGCATATGCAGGGTTGTGTGCGACACGTGCACCGATGTCGGTCAGCGCAGCTACCCCGCCTCACTCACACGGGTACCGCAGCCCCCAGCGCTCGCGGATCTGATCGAGCAGCCGCATCATCCGCAGGGTGTCGGCGTGCGGCATGTCCGGGCATTCGGTCGATTTGGCGGCGATGGCGCTGGCACAGGCGGCGACCTCATACTCGTAGCCGGTCAGCTGCGCGGGTACGGGGATGCTGCGAGTCAGCGCGTGATCCTTGCCGTACACGTCGATGCGCTCCACATTGTTCACGTTGCGGCACATGAGGTACCCGTCCGTGCCCCAAATCGCCCCATCGCGGTCGGAAACGGCAAGCAGCGAGCAGGTGCTCACCGCCATCACGCCGTCATCGTAGAACAATGTCGTCGTGCTCTGCGCGTCCACGCCTGTTTTGTACGGGATCATCGCGGTCTCCATGCGGGCGATGCTGCGTCCGCCGCCGTCACCGCCAATCGCCATGTCAATGAAATTCAACGGATATACGCCGACATCAAGCAACGCTCCGCCCGCGAGCCCCGGATCGATGATTCGCTGCTTGTGCGTGGTCGGGTAGCTCAGGTTCGCGCTGATGGCGCACACGTCACCGATTGTGCCGTCCTCGACCAGCCCGCGAATCATCGCGCGCGACGGCATGTACCGCGTCCAAATCGCCTCAGCGCACAACAGTCCGGTCTTCCGGGACACGTCAATCACATGTTGCGCCTGCTCGGCGTTGACCGTGAACGCTTTCTCCACCAGCACATGCTTGCCCGCTTCCATACACGCAATCGCCTGCCCGGCGTGCAGCGAATGCGGGGTCGCGATGTACACGAGGTCGACTTCTGGGTCGTCCAGCATCTGCGCGTATGACCCGTATGCCACCGGAATGCCGTACTGCGCGGCGAATTCGTCTGCGCGCGCCTGGTCGCGGGAGGCGACGGCGTATGGTTTGGCATACGCGCGGTACGTCGGGTCTTGCGCCATCAGGGTGAGGGTGGTCGCCATTTTCTGCGCGATTCGCCCGGCGCCAAGGATCGCCACGTTGATCGGACGCTCCGGCGGCGCGTATGGTGCTGTTGCCGTGCCGGCCGTGCTCGATGCGGCGGGTGCTGGTGTGGTGGTGCTCTCTGCCATAGGTACTCCTCTGATCTGGTCGTCTCCTAACACTACGAGCACCACCTGAACGAACGATGATGCCGCGCGATTGGCAGGATGGCTCGGGGTGGTGCGGATGGTTGACGAATTACGTATGCCGAGACATACGCGGACAGGTTGTCGCGACTGATTGCCGGCGGCAGAAAGAGTGGTATGGGGTGTTGCGCATGTCCTGGCATACGCGCGCAGGCGGATGCCGGCCCGGGAGGTGACGTCCCGTGTGATGTACCACTTGCATATGCGCCGGCATACGGCGCTGCAGCGTTCCCGGCCGGAGCAACACTGCATATGGGGCGCGATACGCCAGCCGGCGGTCATGGTGCGACAATCCGCTCACACGACGGCCGGTTGCCGGTACGGGCGTAAGTCGCATCGGCAACCGGCCGTGCGTTCTGCGAGTCTCCGCCGCCCGCCTCGGTCGCGGCATCTGATAGTGCGGCATAGATAACGGCGATAGCCCGCGTGGCGTTTCCGCGCGGCAATCGTGATTGCATACCAGACAGTAGGACGGCAAGCGGCACAGGCCGGGCGTCACCCGGGACAGCCGCATGAGAGGAGTGGGAACCATGACACAGGCAACAGCCGTGACGGCATCGGGTATCACCACGAACATCGCCGATCGGGTGCGTGGCATCCCGGCAAATCCGTTTGCCGCGGCCAACGCGCGGGTCGCCAAATATCGGACCGCCGGCCATGACATCATCGACCTGAGCCAAGGCAATCCGGACGGTCAGCCGCCGCAGTTCATGATTGATGCGGTCGCCCAGGCCGCCCGGGATCCCGCCGATTTCAAATACCCGTCATTCAACGGCAAACCGGCCTTCCTCAAGGCGGCGGCCGGCTGGTACCAGCGTGAATTCGGCGTGACCCTCGACCCGGCCACTCAGCTGCTGGCGACTGCGGGTGCGTCCGTCGGCATCAGCGCCGTCATCCAAACCCTCGTCAACGCCGGCGATCTTGTGGCGCTGGTCGGCCCGTATTACCCGCAGTACGAGGGGTCAACCGCAGTGGCGCAAGGGCGGGTGTACACGATTGCAACCAGCCCGGAGCGTGGATTCCTACCCTGCAAGCGACAATGTGATGCTGCGCCCGTTGACCGACCGTATGCGCCCCCAAGCGGCTTGACGATGTCATCGGCCAGGACCAGGTTCTCGCTCCGGGCGCACCGTTGCGTCTGATGGCTTCCCCGACAACCTCGCAATCCGTGGTCGTCCCCGGCGCCGCCCTGCTGTATGGTCCTCCGGGAACGGGCAAGACCACGATTGCGCATCTAATCGCAGAGGAGTCGCATCGGCGTTTCATTGAGCTGTCCGCCGTCAATGTGCGTGTCGAAGAGCTGCGTAACTCGCTGTCTGCCGCCGAACGGTTGAAGCGCCGCGGTGAGGAAACCGTGCTGTTCATCGACGAAATCCACCGGTATTCGCGCGAAGAACAGGACATTCTGCTGCCTGCGGTGGAAAAGCGTCTCGTCACCTTCGTCGCCGCCACCACGGAAGCACCGTCCAGCACGCTTGCTCCGGCGTTGCTCAGCCGTTGCATCATCGTGCATTTGCATCAACTCGGTGTTGACGGCCTCAACAGGATCGTGGACAGGGCGGTCGCCTCGCCGGACGGTCTTGGCGGCTCGGTCACCTTGGATTCGGAAGCGCGCAAGCTGATTGTTCTCAGCAGCGGCGGCGACGCGCGTCATGCGCTCACCACGCTTGAGGCGGCTGCTCCCCGTGCCGCAAGTCAGGCGACGCCCGGTCAGATCGCGATTGTCACATCGCGTGCAGAGCGGTCATGGATGCGCGCAGCGCCTGCGCGATGCGACGGATATCCGTGTGGTGCAGCGGCTTCCGGAACGAGAATCGCAACGCGGATTTCGCTTCCGTTTCGCTCAACCCCATGGCCAGCAGCGTGCCGGGGGCTTCGTGGCGTCCAATGGCGCATGCCGAACCCGAAGACACTTCAATGCCACGCGCGTCCAAATCGACGAGCAGCGCCTCGCCGTTGACATTCGGGAAGGTGAATGACGCATGGCCGGGCAAGCGATTGACCGGGTCGCCGGTGAGCGAGGCACCCGGTACCGCCGCGCAGATAGCCTTGATCAGGGCGTCACGCGACGCGGCCAGAGGGGCGTTGCGTTCCTCCATTCCCGCGCATGCCTCATGGAGCGCGACCGCCAGTGCGATCGCTCCTGCAACATTCGGTGTGCCCGAGCGCAGACCACGTTCCTGCCCGCCGCCGCTGACAATCGGCTCGATGGCCACGCGGCTACGGGTGAGCAGTGCGCCCAAGCCTTTCGGCGCGCCGAATTTGTGTCCGGACACCGCGAGCGTGTCGGCATCAAGACCGCGGAAATCCACGGGAATTGTGCCGGCCGCCTGCACGGCGTCCACATGAACGGGCACTGCGGCATCATGGCAGATGCGCACCGCGCGGCTCACCGGCTCAATCGTGCCCACCTCATTGTTCGCCATCATGATGCATGCCAGGGTCGCACCCTTCTGGGCCTCGCGGGAGAGTACGTTAAGGTCGATATGGGCCTGAGCGTCGACCGGAATGCGCACCACTTCGAAATCGAAGAAATCATGTAGCCATTGCGCTGATTGTGCGACGGCCGGGTGCTCCACCGCCGAGATGAGGATGCGGTGGGCGGGGGAGTGTGGGGAGTGCAGGGATGCGGATGCGGATGTGAACGCCCGTGCCGGCATTGATGCCGATGCCGCTGCTGCTCTCGTCTCCCGTTCGCGCCTGATCTGGGCGAGCGCGATGCCCTTGACGGCGAGATTATCCGCCTCGGTACCGCCCGAAGTGAAAATCACGTCGCCGGCGTGCGCGCCCAGATCGGCGGCGAAGGATGCGCGTGCCGCATCAAGGGCGCGCGCCGCCGTTTTGCCGCTCGCATGGACGCTGGACGGATTACCGTATCCTTCGGTCAGGAAGTGGGTCATCGCCTCGATCACGCTGGCGGGCACGGCGTCTGATGCGGCGGCGTCAAGGTACAGTTCACGTTCCGGGCTGTCCGGCTGGGCGGCTTGCGACTCCTGGGTTTGCGTGTCTTGGCTGGTTGCGTGCTGCCCGGTCATGCCCAATCCAATCCAAGATCGATCGCGCGCACGGAATGGGTGAGCGCACCGACGGAAATCACGTCCACGCCGGTCGAGGCGACTTGCGGGACGCGCTCCAAAGTCATGGTGCCGGAGGCCTCAACAATCGCCCGGCCCGCGATCATGGTGACGCCTTTGCGCGTGTCCTCGAGCGAGAAATTGTCCAGCATGATGGTGTCCGCACCGCCTTCGAGCACTGCCGGAATTTGGTCAAGCCGGTCGACTTCCACCTCAATATGCGTGGTGTGGCCTACTTGGTCACGAATATGCTTGATGCCGGCTGTGAGGTCGAGTCCTGCGGCCTGCATGGCGGCGATGTGATTGTCCTTGACCATCACCGCGTCGGACAGGCCGTAGCGGTGGTTGCGCCCGCCGCCGCAGACAACCGCGTACTTGTCGAAGGGCCTCAGCCCAGGCACGGTTTTGCGCGTGTCCGCGATACGGGCGTGCGAGCCGGGTGCCGCATCCACGGCGTCAACGAATGCTCGGGTCATCGTGGCGATGCCGCTCATGCGCTGGGTGAAGTTCAGAGCGACGCGTTCGGCGGTCAGCATGCCGCGTGCGTTGCCGTGGATGGTGGCGAGCGTGTCGCCGGCGGTGAAGCGTTCGCCGTCTTTGATGCGCATGGTGACTTGGATGCCGGGGTCTACCTCGTGGAAGGCGGCGGTGAATACCTCCGCACCGCTGAATACGCCGTTTTCACGGGCGCTCAGCGTGGCGGTCGCCGTTTCATCGGCGGGGATGGTCGTCGCGGCGGTGATGTCCCCGGTCGGCGCGTCCTCCATCAGCGCGCGGCGGACCGCGTCTTCAATGACCAGACGGGTGAGCATAGCTGGTTCTCCAATCTTGCATACGAGTGCAACTGTGTGGCGAGGGTGGTTGCCTGTTGGGACACCATGAGTGAAAGCGGTTGCAATGAGGCAATCACTTTCACTCATGGTGTCCGAGCGTGGCTGTGCAGGAATCAGGCCGATATCAGGGTTGTGCCGGATATCAGCCGCGGATGAACGGCCGCGAGCAGGCCTGGACGCTGTCGGTATCCGGAAAATCGGTGCGGGCATGGGCGCCGCGCGATTCAGTGCGGGCCAGAGCCGCAGTGGCGGCGACCAGGCCGATAGCGGCGAGATTGCGGTTTTCCAATGCGGTCACGGTGTCCGCAATATCGCCGGGTGCGGGCGCCGATGCGGTTGCGGGCGTGGTCGTGGCTGCGGTGGTGTCGTCGGTTGCGGTGGCGGTCGCATCGGTCCTTGGCGTCTTGGCCACCTTGGACAGCGCCGCTTGTGCCAGTGCCCGCGTCTGCTCGACAAGGCCGGTCAGACGGCTTTGGGCGGGGCTCAGGCCGTCGGCATCACGAAGTACGCCGACGCCGTGCCACATGGTCTGCTCGATGGTGTCGCGTACATCGGTGGGTTTGGCGCTGGGTTCGGCTTGGGTGTCGGGGCTTGGCATGGCAAGCGTCTGTGGTTCGGTGATTTCGCGGGTTTGTGCGTTCGCTGCGCTGCCCAGCAGCGGCTGGGGGTTCCAGACGGTGTCCTCGCTGTCGCGCAACGCGGCAAGACCGGCACGACGGCCATACGCCAGTCCCTCAAGCAGCGAGTTCGAGGCCAGTCGGTTCGCGCCCTGCACGCCTGTTCTCGCGCATTCGCCTGCCGCATACAGGCCGCGGATGCTGGTGCGCGCCCACAAATCGGTGCGGATGCCGCCCATCCAGTAGTGTGCCGCCGGGGTGACGGGAATCGGTTCGCGGCTCCAATCAAAGCCCATCGAACGGGTGTAGGCGTCGATGGTGGGGAAGCGGTGGGCGAGGAATGCGGCGAGTCCGGCCTGGTCCAAGCCCATCTTCCGCCCGATGGCCGTCGCATCCAGCAGTACCGGACGCCCGCCTTGGGCCATCATCTGGCGGAAATTCTCGCGGGCGACCACGTCACGCGGGGCGAGTTCTGCACGCGGATCGATTGCGGTCATATACCGTTTGCCGCGTTCGTTGAGCAGGATCGCGCCCTCGCCGCGTACCGCTTCGGAAATCAGGAAGTGCTCGCCCACGCCGAGTGCGGTGGGGTGGAATTGGTAGAACTCGAGGTCGGCGACTTGGGCCCCAGCGCGCCAGGCAGCGGCCAGCCCGTCGCCGGTGGCGACCTGCGGATTCGTGGTGTACGGGTAAAGCCGGCCGGCCCCGCCGGTTGCGAGAATCACGCGGTCTGCCGCCAAGGTGTGTAGTTCTCCGGTGGTGGTATCGAACAGGCGGATACCGCGAATCACGCGGGTAACGCCTGCTGCCTGTGCTTCGGATGCGGCAGGGGAGTGCGCGTCAATCGGTTCAGTGACCAAATCCACGACGAAGGCATGCTCAATGATGTGGATATGCGGCGTGTTGCGTGCGATGGCACTGACATCAAGCTCGACGATCTTGCCGGTCGCATCCCCGCCCGCGTGTACGACGCGGCTGCGGCTGTGCGCGGCCTCCAATCCGCGCAGCAACGTGCCGTCCGGATGCTTGTCGAAGCGCACGCCGGCGGCGATGAGCCGGCGCACCTGTTCGGCGCCTTCACGGGTGAGAATATCCACGGCTTTCGGTTCGCATAGGCCAGCACCCGCGGCGAGCGTGTCCTTCGCATGCAGTTTCGGGTCGTCGTCAGGGAAGATGGCTGCGGCGATGCCGCCCTGCGCATGGTATGTGTTCGATTCAACCAAATCGGTTTTCGTGATGAGTGTCACGTCCTGACCTGGCAGATCGGAATCCGGGTCGCCGTTCGCGACGGCGAGCGCGGCACTCAGCCCGGCGATACCCGCGCCGATGACGGCGATGGTCGGGGTGCCCGGTGTGCTGGATGTGTTGGGCGTGTCTGGCGTCTCCCCGAAAGGCGTGGTTTTGGTGTTGTCTTGGGTCAATGAGGTCATGATTGCCTACGATTCGTGTATTCCCGTTGAATTTCGGGCGTCATCGGCCCAGCTGGCAGGGTATATGGGGCCGCATACGTGCAATACGTGCGATCCCGCCGCCTGTTGGCCGAGCCGGAAAATGAAATCAGCTGTGCCGCCGCAGGATCATGGGTGGACGCGTAGCATGCGGTCGAGTGCGATTTTCGCTTCGCTCGCGGTCTGCGGGTCCACGACGATCTTGTTGACGACCTTGCCGTCCACGAGATTCTCCAGCGCCCATGCAAGATACGCGGGGTGGATGCGGTACATCGTGGAGCACGGGCAGACGACCGGGTCGAGGCAGAACACGGTTTTGTCCGGGTGCTGGGCGGCGAGCCGGTTGACGAGGTTGATTTCGGTGCCCACGGCGATGGCGCTGCCGGCGGGCGCGTTCTCGATTTCCTTGACGATGTAGGCGGTTGAGCCGGTGCCGTCGGCGGCGTTGACCACGTCCATTGAGCATTCGGGGTGGACGATGACTTTCACGCCGGGGTAGGCTTTGCGTGCGCGCTCGATCTGCTCGACGGTGAAACGCTGGTGGACGGAGCAGAAGCCCTTCCACAGAATCATCTTCGCATTCGCATACTGCTCGGGCGTGGCCCCGCCGTTCGCCTTGAACGGGTCCCACAGCGGCATCTGGTCGAGGCTCATACCCATGGCGAGCGCCGTGTTGCGGCCTAGGTGCTGGTCGGGGAAGAACAGGACGCGCTTGCCGCGTTCGAATGCCCATTCAAGCACCGCGCGCGCGTTCGAGCTGGTGCACACGATGCCGCCGTTTCGACCGCAGAACGCTTTGAGTGCGGCTGAGGAGTTCATGTACGTGACGGGGATGATCTGCTGCTTGCCGTCGGCGTCCGGGGTGTTTCCGCAGATGTCGGTCAGCTGTTCCCAGCAGTCGGTCACCTGGTCGATGTTGGCCATGTCGGCCATCGAGCAGCCTGCGGACATATTCGGCAGGATCACGTTCTGGCGTGGGGTGGAGAGGATATCAGCGGTTTCGGCCATGAAGTGGACGCCGCAGAAGACGATGTTGTCGGCTTCCGGTCGGGTTGCGGCGTTCTTGGACAGCTGGAACGAGTCGCCCACATAGTCGGCGTGCACGATGATCTCGTCACGCTGGTAGAAGTGGCCGAGGATCAGCAGCTTGCTGCCCAGTTTGTGTTTCGCATCGATGATGCGTTCCTGGAGCTCCTCGTCGCTTGCTTCCGTGTACTCTTTACCGAGCGGCTGCTGGCGCGGAGCGTTGCGGGGAATCAGGTCGAGCGCGCTGGCTCCTGGGCCGTAGGACGGTTTGGTGGTGTCGAAGGCCCACGGGTCTTTGGTCAGGCCGGCGTCACAGGTGCGGGTCGCGCCGAGCCGTTCGATAATTGCGTCTACGGATGTCATGATGTTCCTTTCGATGGTGCCGCGGGCGGTGGTTGTTCTGCCATTCGCGGCGAAACAGGTTGGTTGGAGTGCTGTGAAGTCTGGCGTGGTGGGCAGGTTACCGTGGGGTCGCTGTTGTGCCGTGCGCTGTGCCGGTATCGCCGGTATGTCCCGGCTGCCCGGATTTCGCAGGTTTTGCGGATGTTGCGGATTTTCCGGTTCCCGCGTGGGCGACGTACCGGTACAGGCATGCCGGTCGGTGCGCGCCTCGGGCGAGTTTTTCACCGGTCGGCTCAACCATGCCGGTCGAGAGCATCCGCCGGCGGAAATTCGGCGCGTCAAGCTTCCTGCCGTAAATCGCCTCATACACGTTGCGCAGCTGGCTGAGCGTGAATTCGCTGCCGACCAGGCGAGTCGCGATATCCGAATATTCGATTTTGTTGCGCACACGGGTCAGCGCGTATTCGATGATGTCCTTGTGATCGAAGGCCAATGGCGGCAACTGGTTCACGGGGAACCAGCGCACGTTCTGGGCTTCGCGGAAATCCTTCGCCTCGGTTTCGCCAATCAGCGCCCAGTACACGATGGATACCATCGGCAGTCCGCCGTGCGAGCGGCTTGGATTGCCGAAAGTGTACAGCTGCTCGAGATACTGCGGGTGCAGGCTGGTGGTGGATCGCAAGGCTTTTTCGGCTGCGTATTCAAGGGATCGCCCGCCTTGCAGGTCGCCGCCGGGTAGCGCCCAATCGCCGAGGAAAGGCTGACGGATGCGGCGGACCAACGGGATGCGGAGCGTCGGGACGGTGTCGCCGTTGGGGATTCGGCTTGTGGTGCGGCCAACGCCATTGCCGGTTTCGGCGGTGCTGGCGGCAGAGAGGGAATCGGTGACGGCGGATGTGGTGCCGGTTGTCGAGGGGTCGTTTGTGCGGCCGTCCAAATCGGAGGGGCCGAGCGCGAGAATGACGACGGATACGCCGATATTCGGTGGTTCTTTGGCGCGTTCGCTGACATTCGCTGACATGCGCATCGCTGCTCCTTTCCCTGGTTGGTCGCCGGTTTCCTTGGTTGCCATCACCATACGACTTATGGTCAACATGACTATAAGGGGGTGTGGCGTTTGCATGGTGCCGCCGTTCCGGGGTATGTGCGATGACAATAAGTCATCATGACCATAAGTCGTTGTCGGCTGTTTCGGGCCGATCGAACATGGGCCAGGGCATAATGGGCGATGCAACGCGAATCATGCAGACTGGCAGGCGGGTGAGGATATGCGGGAATCAACGGACAAGGCTGGTCGCCATCAGTGTGCCGACGCGGTGGCTGTGCGGGCGGTGCCGGCGACGCAACCTACGAGTGCTGTGTCTGTGGCGTCCGAAAACACCGCAGCATCAGCGAAATCGCCGAAGTCAGCGCAATCGTCGGCATCCGCAGTGCACTCGGCGTCGACAACGCGAGGCAAACGCAACCCCAGCCGCCGGGCGAGGCGCCGACGTCGATCTGCGTCAAAAGGCCAATCTCGCCCAGAACGTTACGAACGCGGCACCAGAAGCTATACGATGTCGCACATTCGCGGCAAGGACACAAGCATCGAAGTGCTCGTCCGCAGTTATCTGTTCAGGCGCGGGCTGCGCTTCCGCAAGAACGACCGGCGCTATCCGGGACACCCGGATGTGGTGCTACCCAAGTGGCGCACGATCGTGTTCGTCAACGGTTGCTTCTGGCATGCTCACGCCAATTGCAAAGCCTTTTCCCGTCCCAAATCCAATGTCGAATTCTGGTCGGTGAAACTCATGCGCAACGGCGAACGCGACCGACTACAACATGCCCAGCTCGTCGCCGACGGGTGGCGTGTGATCGTGGTATGGGAATGCGAACTGGCGAAACCGGTGCGAGAGGCGCGTCTCGCCAGGTTGTACGACCAAATCACCGCGACGACGGACGGGCAGCCCGGCATCATCGACGACACGATTCCCGCCGGCAGCAAGGGTGAGCCTGGTGCCATCGTGTGAGGATTGGCTCACACAGTGCCGGCTGGGTTGATTGGTTTCGGGCGTTTGGCGGGCTGGGGCGGTCATTGTGTGAGGATTCGCTCGCATATTGACGGTTGGGGTGGTTCTGGGCCGTCCGTGTGGTTGAGTCTGGTGTCGTTATGTGAGGATTCGCGCACATGATGACGCTTCGGTCCGGGGCTGTGTCGCTCCATCGTCACTAGGTCGTCGCCGCACCGCCGCGCAATTATCGCCAATAACCCCCGGCGCACCCCGCATTTGTCGTATTGCGCCGATAGAACCGAATCATGCAGGAAAACTCAGCACAGCCCATCGCCGCAACCCATCCGGCGCCCGCCCTACCGTCCTTGTCCAAGCGTGCCCTGGAATCCAACCCGTTCAGGGCTATGGCCATCGGCGAGGAAGCTGACCGGATGATCGCCCAAGGTGTCGATGTCGTCAAGCTCAGCCTTGGCGAACCGGATTTCGGCGCCCCGCAAGCCGTCCGCGATGCCATGCGCGAGCAGTGCGACGGCCGCCCGCTGCCGTACACCGCCGCGCTCGGTATCCCCGAACTGCGCGAGGCAATCGCACGATTCTATGAGCAACGCCATCACGTTCAGCTCAACCCCAAGCGCGTGGTCATCACCGAAGGCGGTTCCGCGGCCCTCCTGCTCGCTCTGGCCCTGACCGTCAATGAAGGTGACGACGTGATTTGCGCCGACCCGTCCTACCCATGCAACCGCGAACTGGTGCGCACATTCGGCGGCAATATCATCGACGTGCCGACCAGCGCCGCCACCCGATTCCATCTCAACGCCGACCTGCTCAACGCACATTGGACACCACGCACCCGCGCGGTCATGGTCACCTCGCCGTCGAATCCCGCTGGCACGAGCATCGCCTTCGACGCGCTCAAAGGAGTATGCGACACCGCCCGCGCACACAACGCCTGGCGAATCGTAGACGAAACCTACCTTGACCTGGCCGATGCGGAACCAGACGGTAGCGATGTGCGCAGCGTCCTGTCCGCCGACCCGGACGCCATCGTGGTCAGCAGTTTCTCGAAATACTGGGGCATGACCGGCTGGCGTCTCGGCTGGGCCGTGTTGCCGGAAGCGATTCTGCACGAGGCAGACAATCTCGCCACGAATTATTTCCTGTGTGCGCACACCCCGACCCAGCATGCAGCGCTTGCCTGTTTCACGCCGCAGACGCTCGAGGAATGCGAACGCCGCCGTCAAGAATTGCTGGTGCGCCGAGGTTTGGCGCTTGATGGGCTTGCCAGCATCGGCCTGCCTGTCGAGGTCGAGCCGAATGGCGCGTTCTACGCGTATTTCAACGTGTCGTCCACGGGACTGGATGCGTGGACCTTCTGTGAGCGCGCGTTGCGTGAGGCGCATGTCGCGTTGACTCCGGGCGCTGATTTCGGTCCGGCGACGGCGCACACCCATGTGCGCTTGTCGTATGCTGCCTCGAGCGAGGCGATCGGCGAAGGCATCGCACGCGTCGGCCAGTTCCTCAAGACGTTGTGAAACACGACGGCCGGACGCGGTCAGATGAGCAAAACACGCTATGACGCGTCATGACGTACCGTAATACGGCGGGAAGTGTCATAGCGCGGATTGGATCAGCTGATATCAGTTGAAATATGTTGGTGTGGGCGTTCC
This sequence comes from Bifidobacterium sp. LCP19S3_E9, assembly GCF_052121135.1. Lineage (NCBI taxonomy): Bacteria > Bacillati > Actinomycetota > Actinomycetes > Bifidobacteriales > Bifidobacteriaceae > Bifidobacterium > Bifidobacterium sp. LCP19S3_E9. The sequence continues at coordinate 56,921 of NZ_JBQKEV010000004.1, forward strand.
AGGACATCTTCCGGGGTGCCGTCGCGCTAGTTGACTGGCCACTGGCTTGAAACGTCCACGATGCTGAGTGCAGGTCACAGGTCTTTGACGAACCAGTGTTCGGTCCCCGTCTTCGGATACCCCTCGATGTGGAATATCTCGCGGTATCCGAAGCGCGGATAGTAATCCTTGCCTTGGAAGCCGAATGTGCAGAGCAGACAGTGATGGCACCCATGGGCTCGGGCGGTGTTCTCGGCTTGTCTCAGGAGGAGCTCGCCTAGATGCTGACGGCGATGTGCCGGATCGATGGCGAGTACGTCGATTTCCAGCCATTGCCCGAACATCGTTCCGTAGATGCCGCCAATGATCTGCCCGGATTCAGCGCCCGGATTCGGTGCTTCGTCATTGCCGCCGGGTGAGGTCGTAGATTTGGCCGAGATGATGTCTCCGGGTGCGGTAGAGCCTTCGGACAAAGTTGCATCTTCGGCCGAGGCGGCAGACGCGTCAGCCACGGTTTCCGGCTCGAGCGGTAGCGGGCCGCACGCCGTCAATTCGTCATCGCGCGCGACAATCGTGAACTCCTGCTCATCGGGCGTCTCAAAATGGGCGAGATTATAGCGTTGCAGAATGCGTCGAACGCATTGCCGCTCGGCTTCACTTGGTCCGGAAAGGCTCTCGATGCGGATACTCATCGGCGGACGCGAATGTGACTTACTTGGCCGGCTCGTTGATGACCTGCGCGTAGCGTCGTGCGGTGGCGGCAAGCGTGTCGTCGTCAATGCCCGCGCCGACTCCGTACACCACGAACGGCGGCAGATAGCGCGCACCCACGTAGTCAGCCATGGTTGCGAACGGTTTGAGCAGCTCCTCCATAGTCGCATGGTGCGAGCCATCATGCTGATAGTCCGCTTCGCCACTGCCGGCGGAAACGGCGAGCATGATTTCCTTGCCTTCGAACGCGTGCCCGGTCGAGCCGTACGCCCAGCCGTATTCGAGCACCTTGTCCTCCCATAGCTTGAGCAGCGAGGGGGAGCTGTACCAGTAGAAGGGGAACTGCAGGACGATCCGGTCCGAGTCCTCGACGAGACGCTGTTCGGCGGCGACGTCGATGCGACCGTCGGGATATGTGGCGTATTCGTCGCGCACGGTCACGTCATGATTGGGGTCGTTGAGCACGGCTTGCGCGAGTTCCTTGTTGACCCGTGAGGTCTCAAGATTCGGGTGGAACACCAATACTGTGGTTTTCATACCAACTTCCTTACCGCTATTGCTGTGTTTCCTGCATGCGACACTTTGGCCGGCCGCGTGCATGGGTTCGCGCACGCAATGTGTGCCATGCCCGTAGCCGGTCGTGTAGTTGCGTATCTTACGCCGTGCTCTGCCAAGACGCCGCAGTGTAGCGGACGCGATTTGAACGCTGCGATACGCTGACGGTCCGTTACGCCTGCCTGTCGGCTTGTGGATGCGACCAATCGACAACCGCCTCAATATTGTTGCCGTCCGGGTCGAGCACAAACGCCGCGTAATACCCCGGATGGTACGCGCGCGGTCCCGGGGCTCCGTTGTCGCGGCCACCGGCTGCCAGCGCCGCATCATAAAACGCCTTGACGGTCTGCTCGCTATCCGCGCGGAACGCGATATGGGTCGGTGCTGGAGTCGTCCCGGGCTGCGCGGGGGAGACGTAGAAATCGCTGTGCGGCGTGCCATCATCCACCCCGAAACCGATAGTTGGCTCGTGATGGGCTTTGGGAAGGTACCCGAGTGGTGCCAGCGCTTTCGTGTAAAACTCAATGGAACGGTTGGCATCGCTGACATGCAAGGTCATATGGTCGATCATGACTCCCACTATAGGAGGGCTTCGGCGAGCTCTGCGCAGGCGCTCTCTGTAAGCGTTCGCAGGTGCATTGATCCGGGCCGCACAAACACGGTGACAACGGGTGCACACAGCTGGTGGGCGGTTGTGTGTACAATATCATCTGTTGCCCGGGTAGCTCAGTGGATAGAGCACCGCTCTCCTAAAGCGGGTGTCGCGCGTTCGAATCGCGTTCCGGGCACGTTTGTTTCCCTTGTTCGGCGCTACTCTTGTGGTGCCGGTTGTTGTCATTCGACGTACCCGCCAGACGAAATTCCACATCCTGACCATCATCGTCCAATTGCCTCGTTCCCGTTTAAGATGCCCAGTACGCCTGTTATTCGGCGGAAAAGGGGTAAATCCACATGGAGAAAGTAAAGCAAGCCGCCTCCTGGCTGACCAAATGGTTCACACTGATTGTTATCGTGTGGGCTGCCATCAACTATTTCGTGCCTGCGATTAGCGTATGGGCGAAAGGATATACGGGCTATCTGCTCGGTATTGTCCTGTTCGGTATGGGCCTGACGCTGTCGGTTGATGATTTTGCTCGGATTATCAAACAGCCGTTGATGGTCATTGTCGGTACTGTCGCCCACTACGTGATCATGCCGTTGGTTGCTGTCTTGCTGTGCTGGATCTTCCACCTTGATGGGGCGATCGCTGTCGGCGTGATTTTGGTGGGCTGCTGCCCGTCCGGTACGTCGTCCAACGTGATGAGCTTCCTGTCGCGTGGCGATGTCGCGCTCGACGTGTCGATTGGTCTGCTGTCCACGTTGCTCGCCCCGTTCATGATTCCGCTGCTGATGCAGCTGCTCGCCTCCCGCTATGTGGCGATTCCGTGGCAGTCGCTGTTCCTTAGCGCGTTGACCATTGTGCTGGTGCCGGTTGCGCTCGGTGTCACGTGCCATATGATCTTCAAGGAGAAGATTGAAAAGGTCACGCCTGTGCTGCCGATTGTCTCGCAGGTCGCGATTCTGTTGATCATCGGCGTGGTCGTGTCCGCGAACGCCGCCAAGCTGTTCAGCTCCGAAACGCTGCTGGCGATTCCCGTGGTGATTCTGCATAACCTGTGCGGCTATGCGCTTGGTTTTGGCTTCTCGAAGCTCATGTACAAGGTGTATCCGAAGGGCTTCCGCTATGCGCAGCAGAAGGCCATCACCTTCGAAGTCGGTATGCAGGATTCCGGCCTTGGCGCCACGCTCGCGTTGACATCGTTTGCATCGACGCCGATCACCGCGATCCCGTCCACGTTCTTCAGCGTGTGGCACAACATCTCCGGTTCGGTGCTCTCCGCCTGGTGGCGCCGCCATGATGACAAGTACGGTATTCCGCGTGATTCCCTCGACGGCAAGCCGACCAAGCAGCCTGCTGCCGCAACCGCCGCTCCCGTTGCTGCAGCGACTGATTGAGCCGCTGCCTTTCGTTTTGGCCCCGTCTGTGTACAAAGCAGGCGGGGCTTCATTGTTGATGTGACGGGTTGCGTATGTTTGGGCATGCTCAACATGACGGAAGTCCATCGGCTGTCGTGATTTCGGATTCGGCGCATTACGTATGTCTGAGGATGCGTGACCTTGGACAAACCCGTCGGCGGTATTATCGGCGGTGGGTTTGATTTGGCGGCCACCAAGGTCATCGCGGATAACGCGATGAAGATGTTCATCAACGAGCAGCAGTAACCGGGCTCCCCGGGAGAAATCGAGAACATGCCGAGGACATCTCGGGAACTGCCGAGAACGCGCCGGGAACACGCCGCATCGGGTTCCCGTTTGTGTGCATGCCCGCTACCATGGCTTGTGGCGTTCCCGCCCGAGCCGCACAGGTCAAGGAACGCCCGAGTTCCGAGACAATACTGTGTGCGGCCATGAGGGACAGGAGAATCCCATGGGCAACTTTGCTCGCAATCAGGTCGATTCGACCGAATCAACATATCCATCTTTCCAAGGCAACGGCGCTGTGCCATCCGCACGTCCGATCACGTTGCGCTGGACCACCGCCGATATCGCCGTCGGCGCCGCGCTCGGTGTCGCATGCGGGCTAGTCTTCTGGGGATTTAACTTCGCGTATCAGGCGATTTCGCCGGTGTTGGGCGCGCTGTTGCCAGGCATCGCGAGCGTGCTGCATGCGTTCTGGTATTTTTCCGGCCCTCTTGCATTGCTGATCATCCGCAAGCCCGGTGCCGCCGTGTATGTGAATCTTGTCGGCGCGGTCGCCGAGATGGTGTTCGGCAATAATTTCGCGTTTTCCTTCGTCTTCATTTCCGCAGCGCTGCAAGGCGTGTTCGCAGAGATTCCGTTCGCGCTGGCTCGCTACCGCAAGTACAATCTGCCGATGAGCATCGTCTCGGGGTTGTGCGTGGCGATTGAATACGGGTTCTATCTGCTGTTCTTCAGGTATCAGGGCGTCGCGCTGATTAGCCCTCGTGGCATCACGCATATGATCAGCGAGATCGTCGGCGGCGTGGTGTTCGCCGGCATCATGAGCTGGTTCCTGTATCTTGCCATTGCCCGGACGGGTGCGCTTGACCGGTTCGCTTCCGGTCGTGCGGTCCGCGGTCTGGCAGACTGACCCGCATACGTTGTCGGAGTATTCCGTCGACGTATGTGACCGGTGCCGTTGTCGGTGCCTGTTGTTGGGCTGGCCGGCTGATTCGGTAATGGCCGAATCCTTTGATTCTTGTCGTTGAATGCATAGGCGGAATCCCGCGTGTCGTCAGTATCCGTTTCTCGGAACTCCGGATACGGGCGCGTGCGGTTAGGGGATTTGCTATATTGGAAAAGTTGGTTTTCTCCAACGTGGGGCCTTAGCTCAGTCGGTTAGAGCATCGGACTCATAATCCGCCGGTCCACGGTTCAAGCCCGTGAGGCCCCACTACCTTTTCGGTGTTGTTATCGGCGTCGTTTCGGCTCGCGGTTTGATTGGCTGGTGTCGGCTGCGTTGCTGCTACGCCTTGGGCTCATTCGCGTGTCGTCCGTAATGGCGCGTACAATACTGACGGTTCCGGTTCACGCCCGCCATAGGGGCTGGCGACCCGGGTCCCCCGAATTCCATAGGAGACACACCATGAAGCAGGGTATTCATCCCGATTATCACGCCGTGCAGGTCACCTGCTCGTGCGGCAACACGTTTGTCACCCGTTCCACCGCCGCTGGCGATCATATGACGGTTGACGTGTGCTCGAACTGCCACCCGTTCTACACCGGCAAGCAGAAGATTCTGGATACCGGCGGCCGCGTGGCTCGCTTCGAGAAGCGTTACGGCAAGCGCAGCAAGTAAGGCTTCTATCAACGCCAGTCTTCGGACTGGCGTTGTTGTTTTTCTGGCGCGTTCACGGCAATGCGGCTTGCCCGGCATCCATATGCCTCCAGTTATCTCGCCGCAGTGTGACGGTTGGATTGCACTGCTCTGAGGTATCGGCAGCTCTAGACCAGTCCTAGGGCGGTATCGCCGTGTGGTGCGATGGTTGGGCCGCATGCCGCCTCGATTGGCGGCCAGCAACCAGTGCCCACACCAGCTGTCATCCGTCGTCCCGGCTTTGCCCATCGTCTCCCGCATCGGCATTCCGCACGTCGTCTCCCGCACTTGCCATCTGTGTCGTCGCCCGCCGTCCGTCGCCCGCACTCGCTCTTCACACGTCCGCCGCCCGTCTCGCACCCGAGTCGCGTGCGAATACGCACCTTGGCCAAGCATGCCTATATGATGGTGAAGTTGAGCAAGATGAAGCGCAATCGCTGACATACGCCTGGTCGTCGCCGCGGCGCCTATGGCACACAGCCGGCGCCGGGGACTGCCGGGAATGCGGCAAATCGGATATACAGACGCGCGAACACGTGCAACGGTAACGAGGAATGGTATATGGCACAGGATCCACAGGATCAATTCCCTGCAGCGCAGACCGCAGTGGAGGAGTATCACGATATCGAACGGCAGATGGCGCAGCCCGAAGTCGCGTCCGACCCCGACAAAATCCGCAAGCTGGGCCGCCGTCATGCTGAACTCGGCACCATCGTCACCGCATACAACACATACCGTCAAATGGTTGACGATCTTGAAGCGGCCAAGGAAATGGCATCCGAGGACGAGGATTTCGCCGCTGAAGCCAAGCGTCTGGAATCAGAACTGCCGAAGGCCGAGGAAGCGTTGCGCACTGCGCTGATTCCCCGTGACCCGGATGACGCCCGCGACGTGATCATGGAGATCAAAGCCGGCACCGGTGGTGAGGAGGCCGCCCTCTTCGCCGGCGATCTGCTGCGCATGTACCTCAGGTATGCCGAAAAGCGCGGCTGGACCACCACCATCCAAAGCGAGAACACCACGGAACTCGGCGGCGTCAAGGACGTCCAGCTCGCCATCCGCGCGAAAGGCACCCCTGCGCCGGAGGACGGCGTCTGGGCGAGCCTGAAATACGAGGGCGGCGTGCATCGCGTGCAGCGCATCCCCGTCACCGAATCGCAGGGGCGCATCCAGACATCCGCTGCCGGTGTCATCGTGTTCCCCGAAGCCGACGATGATGACGACGAGATCGAAATCGATCCGAAAGACTTGAAGATTGACATCTTCATGAGCTCCGGCCCCGGCGGCCAATCGGTGAACACCACGTATTCCGCGGTGCGCATGACCCATATCCCCACCGGCATCGTCGTGAGTATGCAGGACGAGAAGTCGCAGATCCAGAACCGCCAGGCCGCGCTACGTGTCCTGAAATCCCGCCTGCTGGCCATGAAGCACGAGCAGGAAGCCGCCGAAGCTGCCGATATGCGCCACTCCCAGGTCCGTTCGCTGGACCGTTCCGAGCGCATCCGCACCTACAACTTCCCGGAGAACCGCATCGTCGATCATCGCACGAATTACAAGGCGTATAACCTCGACCAGGTGCTGGACGGCGATCTGCAAGCGGTGATTGACAGCGACATTCAGGCCGACGAGGCTGCGCGTCTCGAACAGCAGAAGCATCAAGGCGCGAACGCGGCCTGACCTGTACACTCGTATGGCGGTATGACGACATGACGGTTTGGCGACATGACGACCAGACGGCCATGCGGCATGACCTGCATGACCAGCATCGCCGTCATGACCGCCAATCGCCGGGTATGGTCCAATCGAAGGGAGTTCTATCGCGCATGGGCATCGAAACACTCAGGCAAATGCTGGCCGAAGCGACCGACAGGCTCAAGGATGCGGGCATCGAAACCGCCCGGTACGACGCCCGATTGTTGTTCGCCGAAGCTTGCGGCACCAGCCCGCGTGACATTGACAAAGCCCTGCTCATGGGCGACGGATTCGAAGCCAGCGACCGTCAGCTCGCCGATTTCCGCTCGATGATGGACCGTCGCACTTCGCGTGAACCGTTGCAATATATTGTCGGCCATGTCCCGTTCCGCTACCTCGATTTGCAGGTCGGACCGGGCGTGTTCATCCCCCGTCAGGAAACCGAAGTCGTAGTGCAGGCAGGCATCGATTGGCTGACCCGCGAAGGCCTGTACGCCCCGAAAGTCGTGGATTTGTGTGCGGGCAGCGGTGCGATCGGCCTGTCCATCGTCACCGAAGTGCGCGGCGCCGAAGTGTGGGCTGTGGAGAAGTACCCGGAGACGCTCGCTTGGACGAAACGCAACGCCAAACTGGTCGCAGGCAACGATCCCGCGGCTGGCTACAACTATCACCTCCAGGCCGGGGACGCCACGGATACGACCACACTGGCCGCGCTGGACGGTTCGGTCGATCTTGTGGTCACCAATCCGCCATACGTGCCGATATCCCAGCCGCCGCAACAACCCGAGGTGCGTGATTACGATCCGCAGGCGGCGTTGTACGGCGGTTCGGCTGACGGCACGCTGATTCCGGAACGGATCGTCCGCCGGTCCGCGGCCCTGTTACGCAAAGGCGGCGCGCTGGTGCTTGAGCATGACATTACCCAGGCCGACCGGATGCTCACCTATGCGCTGTCGAACGGCTTTTCGCAGGCGCGCACCGGCTTGGATTACACGTCACGGCCGCGGTATCTGTTCGCAATCAAGTGATGCCGCCCGGCACGTCGCGTCTTGCGGCCCGAGCGCACGCCGGCCGGCACGTCGGGACGCGATGGTGCAATAGTGGTGAAACAATCGGAGGTTTTATGGGCGAGGTATGCACAATCGATGACGGGTCCATTGCGCGGGCGGCGCAGATTATCAAGGATGGCGGGGTTATCGTCATCCCCACGGACACCGTGTACGGTATCGCCTGCGATCCGTTCAACAGCAAGGCCATCGACCGGATTTACGAACTCAAGCGGCGTCCAAGGTACAAGGCGTTGCAAGTGATCATGGCCGATGCCGACAATGTGGAGGATTTGGGCCTGTACCTTCCGGCCCCGTTGAACCGTCTCGCCGCGGCCTTCCTTCCGGGGGCGTTTTCGCCGATTGCCGTTGCCGAACAGGATTGCCGGTTGAAGACGATTCGCCATGAATCCGATGGACATGCGACACAGGCGATCCGCGTGCCGAATTCCGCGCTGTCCTTGCGTATCCTGCGTGCGACCGGCCCGGTGGCGGCCTCCAGCGCGAACCGGTCCGGCGATGAAAGCGCCCAGACCGTTAACGAGGCCGTCGCCGCGTTCGGCGACCAGGTCGATCTGTATCTTGATGGCGGCCCAACCCAAGGCCATATTGCCAGTACGGTGGTCGCGGCCGACCCGACGGAACGCGACGGCATCAACGTCTTGCGCGAAGGCGTCATCGATCAGGCGGCGATTCGCGAAGCCCTGCACATCAACGGCGGGGGATTGGGCGCATGAGGGTCTACCTGTTCATCGCCGCGGTCGCCGGGGGAGCCACATGGCTGATCACCCCGTTGATTCGTCATATCGCCATTCATATCGGCGCGGTTGGCAGGGTTCGCGCACGTGACGTGCACACCATCCCGACCCCACGCATGGGTGGTTTGGGCATGTTGATCGGATTCGTGGTCGCCATGCTGTTCGCCAGCCGCATCCCGTTCATTTCCGGCTTGTTTACAGCGAATCATCAGGCTTGGGTGGTTATGGCGGGCGCGATCATGATTTGCCTGCTCGGCATGGCCGACGACCTGTGGGATTTGGACTGGATGCTCAAACTCGCCGGTCAGCTGCTCATCTCCGTGTTCGTGGCGTGGGGTGGCCTGCAGATTATCTCGCTGCCACTCGGGTCCTTGGTCACCGCGTCCCCAACGCTGTCGATGGCCATCACCGCATTCCTGATTGTCGCGTCCATCAACGCGGTGAATTTCGTGGACGGCCTGGATGGGCTTGCCGCCGGCATTGTCGCCATCGGCGGTATCGCGTTCGGCTTGTATTCGTATATTCTCGCGCGCTCGTCACCCAGTTACGCATCGATGGCTACGCTCATCGATGTCGCGTTGGTCGGGGTCTGTATCGGCTTCCTGCTGCACAACTGGCATCCTGCGAAACTGTTCATGGGCGATTCCGGCTCGATGCTGCTCGGCTATCTGATCACCTGCGCGTCGATTGTGATGACCGGACATTTGGATCCGGCTTCGTTGCACACGAGCGTGTATGTCCCGGTATTCATGCCGATTTTGCTGCCGATTCTTGTGCTGTTCCTGCCGGTGCTGGACATGTGCTTGGCCATTGTGCGGCGTTTGAGCAAAGGCCAGTCGCCGATGCATCCCGATCGTATGCATTTGCATCACCGGATGCTTAGAATCGGCCATTCCGTCCAAGGGGCGGTGCTGATCCTGTGGGGTTGGGCCGCGCTGATTTCCTTCGGGTCGGTCACCATCCTGTTCTTCCCGGTCAGATATGTGGTGATTGGCTTCCTTGTCGCTGCGGCGGTGCTGACCGTGCTCACCATGTTGCCGTATCTGCGCAGGAGGATTCCGGAGATTATGGAGGAAGACGCCGCGTATTCGAAGCACCATGCCGCTCAGCATGTGTGTCCGCAGTCGGGGCGGGGCGCCGATCGGCCGACTTCCGAGGCTGGGAATGAATCGCGGGATGCGGGAAAGGACACGGAAAGGGACACGGATCGTCCGTCGCAAGCGTGATCGGGCCTGTCTACCAGCAGGCGGATGCGGGATTGCGGCGCGATGCCCACGGTCCATGTCTTGTGCCGCTGCGCTCGAAAAGCTCGTAATGACGCCCATTTCGGCCGTTCGCGTGTCGCAAGTCAGGTCACGACCTTATAGTGTGGTTATGGCTTCAAATTTTGACACGCAAGCACAAGCATATGCTCCAGTCCCTCCGATTTTCGCCAAGCTCGGCCTCGCGTATGACGATGTGCTGCTGCTTCCGAACGAGACGGATGTGATTCCGTCTGAAGTTGACACCACCACCCACCTCACCCGCGAAATCACCATGAAGACTCCGGCGATTTCCGCGGCCATGGATACCGTCACCGAATCCGACATGGCTATCGCCATGGCCCGCAACGGCGGCATCGGCGTGCTCCACCGCAACCTGTCCATCGACGATCAGGCCGCTCAGGTCGATATCGTCAAGCGCAGCGAATCCGGCATGATCACCGACCCGCTGACCGTGAACCCGGAAGTCTCGCTCGCCGACCTTGACAAGCTGTGCGGCAAGTTCCACATCTCCGGTCTGCCGGTCGTGGACAAGGACAACAAGCTCGTCGGCATCATCACCAACCGCGATATGCGGTTCATTCCCTCCGAGGATTACGACCGTCTCGAGGTCAAGGACGTCATGACCAAGGACCACCTGATCACCGGTCCGTCCAACATCTCCAAGGAAGACGCGCATCGCCTGCTCGCCAAGTACAAGGTCGAGAAGCTGCCGCTCGTGGACAACGAGGGCCATCTGACCGGTCTGATTACCGTTAAGGACTTCGTGAAGACCGAGCAGTACCCGGACGCCACCAAGGACGACCAGGGCCGTCTGCGCGTGGCTGCAGGCATCGGTTTCTTCGGTGACGCCTGGCAGCGTGCCTCCGCCCTTATGGAGGCCGGCGTTGATGCGCTCGTCGTGGACACCGCCAACGGCGAAGCCCGTCTGGCACTCGACATGATTCGTCGCCTCAAGGCCGACAAGGCGTTCAACGGCGTGCAGATCATCGGCGGCAACATCGCCACCCGCGAAGGCGCCCAGGCCATGATTGACGCCGGCGCGGACGCGGTCAAGGTCGGTGTCGGCCCGGGCTCCATCTGCACCACCCGCGTGGTCGCCGGTGTCGGCGTCCCGCAGCTGACGGCTGTCTATGAGGCCGCCCAGGCGTGCAAGGCCGCGGGTGTCCCGTGCATCGCCGACGGTGGCATCCACTATTCCGGCGATATCGCCAAGGCGCTGGTCGCCGGAGCGAGCACCGTCATGCTTGGCGGCGTGCTCGCAGGCTGCGAGGAAGCCCCGGGCGAGAAGGTCCTGCTGCATGGTAAACAGTACAAGCTGTATCGCGGCATGGGCTCGCTGGGCGCAATGGCCCCGCGCGGCAAGAAGTCCTACTCCAAGGACCGCTACTTCCAGGCCGATGTCACCAGCAACGACAAGGTCGTGCCGGAAGGCGTCGAAGGCGAAGTCCCGTACCGTGGCCCGCTCAACGCCGTGCTCTACCAGCTTATCGGCGGCCTGCACCAGTCGATGTTCTATGTCGGCGCGCACAACATCAAGGAACTGCAGGAGCGTGGCCGCTTCATCCGCATCACCGACGCTGGCTTGCGTGAATCCCATCCGCACGACATCGTTATGACCGCGGAAGCGCCGAACTACTCCGGCTTCCACAACAACTGATGTCCTGACAGCCCCGCGGGCGTGATTCCGCGGATTGCTGCCGGATTGCAAGGCGGCCGCCCTGTTGCCAGCGCATCAGAGCGGCCGCCTTTTTGGTACTACCGACGAAAGAGACCAGCGAAAGATGTCTGCCCGCCACACGGATAGGCTGCACACGGCATCGTCATGATTGAGAGAAGAAGGGTATGGTCACCAAAGACTTCTGGGTACTGCTCGCCATGGTGTTGTATTTCATCGCCATGCTGTCCATCGGATTCGCCTATTCGAAACGTTCGAACTCCTCAGCGAAACAGTATTTCGCCGGCGGTCGCGGTGTCGGCCCGTGGTTGACGGCCCTGAGCGCCGAAGCCTCCGACATGAGCGGCTGGCTGCTCATGGGTCTGCCCGGTCTGGCCTACTTCACCGGCGCCGCAGACGCCATGTGGACGGCAATCGGCTTGGCGATCGGAACCTATCTCAACTGGCGGCTGGTGGCCCGGCGTCTGCGGCGATATTCGGTCGTCGCGGGGGATGCCATCACCGTGCCGGATTTCTTCTCCAAACGCTTCCATGACACGAAGAATGTCATCTCCACCATCGCCGCGCTCATCATCCTGATCTTCTTCTGCGTGTACGTGGGTAGCTGCTTCGTAACGGTCGGGAAACTGTTCTCCACGCTGTTCGGCTGGGATTATCACCTGACGATGGTGATCGGCGCGGCCGTCGTCTTCGCCTATACACTGATCGGCGGCTACCTGTCTGTGGTCGTCACCGACTTCATCCAGGGCATGCTCATGTTCTTCGCGCTCGCCGTCGTGTTCATCGGCTCGATCGTCTCGGTCGGTGGCGTGGATAACACCGTGACCTTCCTGCGTGGCATCCCGGGCTTCCTCGACGGCACGCATCTGGCCACCCCGGTGCTCAACTCCATGGGCGAACAAATCGTGCGCGACGGCAAGGCGGTCTTCGGCGCGCCCACGGATTACGGCATCATCACTATCATCTCCATGCTCGCTTGGGGGCTGGGCTACTTCGGCATGCCGCAGGTGCTGGTGCGCTTCCTGTCGATTCGCAGCTCCGAGGAGATCCGCAAATCTAGGATCATCGCCACCACCTGGTGCGTGATTTCACTGGCATGCGGCGTGTGCATCGGTCTCGCGGGACGCGCGATGATGCCCACCCAGTTCGGCACGCAGGCCGCCGCAGAGAACATTTTCATCGTGATTGCCCAAGCGCTGCTGCCGAGTTTCCTGTGCGGCATTGTGGTGTCCGGCATTTTCGCCGCATCCATGAGCTCCTCCTCGTCATACCTGATTATCGGTGCGAGTGCGGTGGGGGAGAACATCTACCGCGGTGTCATCAACCGCAAGGCCACCGACAAGCAGGTGATGATGGTGGCGCGCACCACGCTGCTGGTCATGTTCCTGTTTGGCATTTTCGTGGCCTTCGACCAAAATTCCTCGATTTTCCAGGTCGTTTCCTACGCGTGGGCGGGGCTCGGCGCGTCCTTCGGCCCGCTGATGCTCCTGTCCCTGTACTGGCGTCGCACGAACAAGTACGGTGCCATCGCCGGCATGCTCGGCGGCACGGTCACGGTGCTCATCTGGCATAATCTCATCAAACCGCTCGGCGGTGTCTTCGCCATCTACGAGCTGCTGCCCGCGTTCATCATCTCGCTGCTGCTCATCGTCGTCGTCTCGCTGCTCACACCGGCGCCCGAAGATTCGGTGCTGTACGAATTCGACCACTATCTCGACGATCCCGCCGACCGCAAGGTCGATGACGATCTGGTCGCAGCCGAGATCCAAGCCGCCGAGGAACGTTCGCAAATCTGAGACGCGATGCTTCTCCCACCCCCGCGGTAACCTGAGAGGTCCGGTCCGTGGGGGTTCGCATGCCGCCGAAGTCGGACATGACCGTTGATACATGAGGAAAGAGGCACCATGGTAGACGCACATGACGCAGAGACCTATACCGCGCAAGATTCGCGCATGATCTGGATTGATTGCGAGATGACCGGACTGGATATCTTCCACGACGAGCTGTGCGAAGTGTCCGTCGTTCCCACCGATTTCGACCTCAACGTGCTCGACGAGGGCGTGGATTATGTCGTCAAGCCGTCCGACGCGGCTGTCGCCCATATGAATGATTTCGTGCGCGCCATGCACACCCGTTCAGGCCTGATCAACGAATGGGAGCACGGGCTGAGCCTTGAGGAAGCCGAACGCAAGGTGACCGAGTATGTCGCGCGGTTCACCCCAGACGGGGTCAAGCCGTTGCTTGCCGGCAATTCCGTTGGCTCCGACAAGAAATTCCTCGACCGCTACATGCCCGGCCTCATGGAGCACCTGCACTACCGGGTCATCGACGTGAGCACCATCAAGGAGCTCGCCCGCCGCTGGTATCCGGACGTCTACCGCAACCGTCCGGCGAAGAACGGCGGCCACCGTGCGCTCGCCGATATCATCGAATCCATTGACGAGCTGCGCTACTACCGCGATCTGCTCTTCGTCCCGGCCCCAGGCCCGGATGCCGAGGCGGCTAAGGCTGGCGCTCGCCACATCGAGGCGACCAGTCTGCTGCGCACGTACGAGAAGAACGGCAACGCCCTCGAGTAACGTCAGGGAGGCCGTCATTTGACTGCTGACGGCCGCTTTTGCCCGCTACAGCTCGGCCGATTGCCGCACCGCACGAAGCCGGCACGGAACCGGCTTGTTGCCGGCGACCATACCGGTATGAAACCGGTACGTTGCTGGCACTGAACCGATACGCTGCCGCCCCGCTATTCGTGAATCAGAATGCTGAAAGGATCCAGGCATGAACGCGACACCATGGACTCAATCCACGCCGCTTTCCAGTGATATCGCGATGGTCGTCGCCGATATGGACGGCACATTACTGGACGGCGACAGCCGGATTCCTGAGGGATTCTGGCCGCTGCTCGCACGCTTGCAACGCGCTGGCATTGAATTCGTACCGGCGAGCGGGCGACAGATTTTCACGCTGCGTGACATGTTCGGCGACGCCATGCCGACCGGCTCGTTCATCGCCGAGAACGGCAATCTTGTGGTCGCCCGGGGCCGCACCACCGGTGTGACCGCGCTGCCTGCCCACGCGGTGGCACAAATGATCGGCCTGTTGGCGGGCGCTGACTTGCCTCAAGGCCATGATGTCGGCATGGTGGTGTGCGGCGAGCACAGCGCGTATACCAACCGCAAAGACACGCCGTTCGTGGACGAATGCCGCAAGTACTACCACCGTCTCGCCTTCCTCGACGACCTGCATGAAGCGGTGATGGGGCCGCACGCCGACCGGATTCTCAAGGTGGCGGTATTCGATTTCGGCGATGTGCGTGTGCCCGCTGACACCCTGTTTGCCCCGCTGCGCGACTGCTATCAGGTGGTCGTTTCCGGAGCGCATTGGGTGGACATCATGGACGCGCGCACCGACAAGCGCCGCGGAGTCGTGGCCTTGCAAGAACAGCTGGGCATCACGCCCGCGCAAACCATGGTGTTCGGCGATTATCTCAACGATTTGCAGATGCTGGGTGCGGGGGAGTGGTCCTTCGCGATGGCCAACGCCTACCCGGATTTGCTGCGCGAGGCGCGGTATATCGCCCCGGCAAACACCGAGTATGGCGTACTGCGCATCATCGACGCCATGCTCCGGCAGCGGGAAAGCCGAAGGAGACACGCCGATGCTGCAAACTGACGCATTGAGGATTCTGGATGCCGGCGCCAGCGTGTTCCTCACCGGCGCCCCGGGGGCCGGTAAAACCTATGTGCTCAACGAATTTGTCAAACAGGCCAGGGCGCGCGGGGCGTCCGTGGCGGTTACGGCATCCACCGGCATTGCGGCGACGCATCTGAACGGGCAGACCATCCACTCGTGGAGCGGTGTCGGCGTCGCCGAGGCGATGACTGACAGCCTGCTCAAACAGATCAAGACGCGTCGTGGCAAGCGTATCCGCGCGACCGATATCCTCGTCATCGACGAAATCTCCATGATGCACGCCTGGCTGTTCGACATGGTCGATCAGGCATGCCGCGCGGTCAGGCGCAATCCGGAGCCGTTCGGAGGGCTACAGGTCGTCATGTCCGGCGACCTGTTCCAGCTGCCCCCGGTCGCCCATGCCAAGCGGGACCGCGAACTTGTTGTTCCGCCGCCGGAAATGGTCGCCATGCGTGAGCGGTATGAGCGGGCAGGGCGCAATCCGGAGGGTTTTGTCACGGAATCGTTGGTATGGCCGGAACTCAACCCTGTTGTGTGTTATCTGACCGAACAGCATCGTCAGGATTCCGGCCAGCTGCTTGACGTGCTCACCGACATCAGGCACGGGGCGGTCAGCGATGCCGATCGCGCGGCGTTGGAGGCCCGCATTGGCGTCGAGCCGGCCGAAGACGATGTCGCCGTCTATCTGTTCCCCAACAACCGGCAGACCGATGAGCTCAACGACCGTAAACTCGCGCAAATCGACAGCCGCGAGCACGTCTACGAAGCCCAGGCCTCCGGCCCGGTACACCTCATCAAACGGCTGAAAAGCACCATGCTCGCACCGGAACTCTTGACACTCAAGGTCGGGGCGGCGGTGATGGCCTTGCGCAACGACACCAATCAGCAGTATGTTAACGGTTCGCTCGGCACCGTGGTTGATTTCGTCGCCAATCGTGACGGTGACGAGTACCCGATGGTCCGCTTCGACAACGGGCATATCGTCGTCATGCAACCCGCCGCATGGGAGATGATGGACGGTGAAACGGTACTCGCCTCGGTCAAGCAGGTGCCGCTGCGCTGTGCATGGGCGATCACCATCCACAAATCGCAGGGCATGACTCTCGACCGCGCACGGATGGATTTGCGTCGGACTTTCGCGTCCGGCATGGGGTATGTGGCTCTCTCCCGCGTCGAATCGATGAACGGCCTGTACTTGGATGGCATCAATGATCGCGCGTTTCTGGTGTCCCCCCAGGCGGTGGGGCTTGATGGCATTCTGCGCAACCGTTCGCAGATGGCTGAGCGTGAGCTTGCCGAGCATGGCGAGGATGCCTTCCATGACAAGGACGAGGAGCCTCTAGAAGACGAATTCATGCAGGGCGGATTGTTCTAGACGGGGTTGCAGACGGACAATCAATCTTTTGGGCTTCCCGTGTGGGGGCTTCCCGCGTGGGGGCTTCCCGCGTGTGGATTCACGCGTCACGGCGATGAGCAGGCTACACTGGAAGTATCGGATGCGTCCGGCTCACAGGAGAGGCGGACGCCATCGCAAGGAGGTTAGCCATGAAGAAATCAACCGTAGTATCTGTCATCGGTCTGTTGTCCATGTTCGTCGCATTCGTCCTGTTCCAGACACGGCCGCTCGTGCTGTTCGGCACTGTGAAACTCACGGATGTCCTCACCTTGGTCGGCGGTCTCATGTTCATCATCCCGGTATATCTTGATTCTGTGAAACGCAAGCGCGCCGACAATGCCCCGAACCCCGTGGTGTGGTCGACCTTGCCGCCAATCGGCATGGCCGTGGTCTGTGTCGGCATCCTCATGCCGAACAGCCTGACCTTCTTCCATCTGTTCTCGCTGCCTGACGTGTTCTATCTGGTCGGATGCCTGATGATGCTGCCGATTTTCCTGTACCCGATGTCCGGGCTGGAGCGTGCGGAACTTGAAGAGACCGTCGAGGAGGAGGTCGATGAAACGACAAGCACCCCTGCGGGCGGCAAGAAACATCAATAACACCTGACCCTCTGCCGAAACTGGGCATGGTGCTCAGCATCGGCAGAGGGCCTGTTGAATGCGTGGGGGAGGTGTCACCAGATGGTGTTGAGCGTGTTCACCTTGCACGCGGTGACGCTGCCTTGGGTGTCGAGCTCCATCCGCACCTGAGGCTCGCCGGCCTGGAACAGCATGGTTCCCGCAGCTTCGCCGTCATTGAGGAACACTTCGGCGACCTGGTGGTCGAAGAACACCTCGATATGACGGACATCGCGAATGCCGCTGTCATAGGTGTTCTTGTCGAAATCACCCTGCCCGCTTGTCGCCAGGCGGGTCACCCCGTCCCGACGCACCAAGCGCAGGCTTTCCGGCGTGCCGCCGTTGGTGTTGCGGTTCTCGGCGATCGTCAGTGTGAAATCGGCGTCGTCGTCCAGCGTGATATCCGCGTAATACGAGTCGTTCGGGCATGTCGCAGACCACTGCTTGACGCTCGAAGTGGTGCTGTTGGCGGTGTCGATCTGGATCGGGGCGCCGACCAGTTGATCGTACACTTCCTTGATTGGCTTGCCGACCAGACGGTCGTTGACGACGTGGAGTTCGCGCGGCAGCGACATGATGCCGTTGGCACGGCACGGGCCTTCTCGACGCACGCCGGCATGGTCGACGATCCAAGCGATGACGATACGGCGGTCGCGGTCATCGCGGAAGCTCTGCGTCGCATAGTATCCGAGACCGAAGTCGATCCAATCGCTGGACGTTACGGTCAGGCGCGGTGCTGTCCCATCATCGTTGAGATCACCCACATACCAACGAACCGGCTGGAAACCGCCTTCTGCAGTGCGGTAGTGCATCAGCGCCCCGCAGGCGACCGTGCGGTTGTCCAGCGCGAACAGGTCCGGGCACTCGTAGGTACGGGAGACCTGATGCCCGAAATCAGCGAGGACCGGTCCCTCATACTGCCATACAGAGTTGCGGTGCAGCGGCAGGGCGGTAGAGAACAGGGCCATGACGGGCACGGTCGCCTTGTTCTCCTGCGCTTCGGCCGGCTTGCCCATCGGATAGGTGGCGAACCAGCCGGCGGTCGATGCGTGGCTGATGCCAGCGTCGGCATTCTGATCGAATTCGTCGACCGGCTGGTTGGTGGCGGTCACAATCCACGCGCGTCCGTTATGCGTTTTGTTCAGCGGCAGGTTGGTTTCGATTTTCGGATCGCGGAAGTCCAAGCCGGTCGTCGGCGTCGGCCGGGTGATCCATGGCGTTTCCACCTCGAAGTGAATGCCGTCATGACTCAGGCAGGTCGTCTGGTGTTCTTCGACGGAATGTTCATCGCCACGGGTTTCGGTGTGGCGGGTGAGCACGAAACGGATGGCGTCGGCGTCTTCCCCCTTGCACGGGTAGCCGTCGTTGTTCACGGTGATGGCTGAGCCGGAGAACGCGCCGCCGGTGAGTGTATGGTCTGCGGCGAACTCAGGCTGCGGTTCCAGTACGATCGGCAGATGCGTCCAATGCACCAGGTCCCGGCTCACCGCGTGTCCCCAGTGCATGCAGTCCCAGCCCCATCCGTAAGGATTGAACTGGAAGAACAGGTGGTAGCGTCCCCTGAATTCACACAGACCGTTCGGGTCGTTCATCCAGTGCGCAATCGGTTCGAAGTGCGATCCAGTGCGCTCCGGCTGACGGTAGATGGCCTCCGTGGTGGGCAGCGTATCCCATTGTGCGAAATCCGGATCGAGATTGACGTACTGAATGCCCTTGTCGAGATCATCGTCGCTTTCGCTCAGATAGCCGAAACGGCAGACCGCTTGATTGATACTGATGTCGAGGTCAGTGCCGGCGGGCACGTCGAACTGGAAGTGGTGACGGTTTTCGTTCTTCGGCATGACCGCGTATGCGATGGTGGCTCCATCGCTGGGACGGGACAAGTTGATTGATGCCAGCTCGTCCGTGCGTTCGACGAACAGGTCGAGATGGGCGTAGTCGCCGGTGGCGATACGCGCGCTGGTGGCGTTGGTAGTGGGAAGCATGGTGCTCCTTTGCAATGGTGGTTGTTGATTGAAAATTGGGGGGGGGGGGCGGGCATGGCCGGTTATGGGCGGATGCCACGACGTGTGGCGGTAGCCGCGACGATGGGCTTATACAGTTCGTCCGGTTTGCCTGGGCTGGTGCCGGTCAGCGTTTTGGTCTGCCGTCACTCGTTCCCGTGAGCTGCGTGTTGGACGGAGTCTCGCTCGATGATTGAACCATGCACTGTCGTGAATGTATCTTTGGTGTCGAAGGATGAGCGAAACATCTGGTCGGGCTTGATGTCCGGCTTGTCTCGCTGTTCGATCATCGCCACGAGCTGGCAGACCGCTTCGAAGCCCATCTCATAATGTGGCAATTCGATGGTGGTCAGTCCTGGGCGTAACGCGTCGGTGATATTCGGCAGATTGTCGACGCTGACGATGGAGATGTCTTTGCCGATGCGCATGCCCAATTCATTCGCCGCGGCGTAGATGGACGAAGCTCGGACGTCATTGAAGCAGAACACACCGTCAGGCGCGGCGACTTTCAACAGGTCGACGGCCCGTTCATCGGCGTTCTGGTGTTCCGTCGCTCTCACAATCAGTTGCGGATCATCGTTCATACCGGCATCGTGCAGTGCCTTGCGATACCCTGCCAGGCGCTGCGATTGAGCGATGATTCCTGATTCTGAGCCGAAATACGCGATCCTTCGGCAGCCCGCCTTGATGAGCCGGTTGGTCGCGTCATAGCCGATGCCGAATTCATCAGGGTAGATCGACGGCAGATCATGGTTCGCGTCCTCGGCGTCGACCACAACGGTCGGCATGGAACGCAGGGCCGAAGGAACGTCCACGACGCGATGGTACATGAACGCGTATAGGAAGCCATCGGCGTGGTAACGCTTGAGTGTCGCGATTTCCTGCCGTTCCAGCGACTTGTCATTGTTCGTGTTCATGGAGATGAGGATGTAGCCCAGTTTGCGGGCGGCTTCCTGCGCTCCAAGCATGATGCGCACTGCGGAAGGCGTGGTGATGATCTCGTCGGTGACGAAGCCCAAGGTGTGCGATTTGTTGGTTTTCAGCGTCCGCGCGAGCATATTCGGCTCATAGTGGAGCGATGCCGCGGTTTCACGGATATGCTGCGCGGTGGTGTCGCTCACGCGATTCTTGTACTTGCCATTGAGGACGAGGGATACGGCGCAGACGGAGACACCTGCCTGTTTGGCGATATCTTTGAGAGATACCATGCGTGCTCCTTACTTGTCTGCGGTGCCGGTCGTCTGCAAGCGCAGACGTGGCTTGTCGTCTTCGGTCGGTCTGACCATGCCCGGTATTTTGCCGAATTTGCCGACAATCATCATGACGAAGAACACTGGCAATGCTACTCCGAATGCGGGGACGAGTCCTGGCCATGTCATCCATGCGCATACTGTGAGGATGACCAGGACGGTCAGGCACAGGCTGCACAGTGGACGTGCGATGACCATCTGGAGGGTCATGCGGACAATCCACCAACCGGATTCATTGAAGTTGGCTCTCATCGCCCATGACAGGCTGCAGAACAGGCCGTAGAACACCATGCCAATCAGCAAGACGCCTGCACTGGCGTATCCGAGTGTTCCAGCGTCATGGAAGTTCACCACCCGGTAGTCGAACATCAGCAGCAGCCACAACAGCGCTTGAGGCCAGCCGAACCGGTTCGCGCCGGCGAGCTCGTCCTTCCACGCGCGGTGGAAGACGGTCCAGGTTTGGCGGATGCTCCAGCTGTGGTCTTCGTCAAGCCACCAGGTGCGGTATGTCGTGTAGGTCGCTGAAATCGAAGGAAACAGGCCGATGACGACCACGCCCATCAGCGTATGCACGAGGAACGCCACGTGGGTGACCGCGATCATGAGCACGACGCGGCAGAAGCGTTCGTATCCTACGGCGAATGAACGTAACATGATTCTCCTTCAAGTCAAGTCGTGTGCGGGTGACGGTGAGACCGTTGCGCCCGCGGTTCGAGAAATCGCCGGGATGCCGCAAAGGGGATAACGACATCCCGGCAAGTGCGTTGTGGGCTCAGCCCTTGACCGCTCCGAGCATGACGCCCTTGTTGAAGTACTTCTGCAGGAACGGGTAGATGACCATGAGCGGCAGCGTCGAAACGATGATGATGCCGAACTTGATCTGGTCGGCGGCCTGTTGCTGGGCTGCGGCATCGACGTTGGTCGCGGTGCCTTGCGCAACGAGCAGCAGCTGCTGAAGCACGACTTGCAACGGTTGCTTCTCATCATCGGTGATGAAGATCAAGCCTGTCATGAAGTCGTTCCAGTGGCCGACGAAGTAGTACAGGCCGATGACGGCTAGAATCGCGGAGCTCAGCGGGATCACGATCCTGAAGAAGTAGCCGAGGTAGCTTTCGCCATCCAGCTGGGCAGCTTCGAACAGCTCTTCAGGAATTGAGGTTTCGAAGAAGGAACGCGCCACGATGACGTTGTACACGCTGACCGCGCCCGGGAGGATGAAGACCCACATGGAGTTGAGCAGGCCGAGCTGCTTGTACAGCAAGTAGTTCGGGATCAGGCCACCGGCGATGAACATCGTGACGGTGAACAGGAACAGGATGACGCGACGCGGCTTGAATTCCTTGCGGGACAGGGCGAACGCGCAGGGGATGGTGACCGCGAGGTTCACCGCGGTGCCGACCACCGAGTAGATGATGGTGTTGAGGTAGCCGTGCCAGATGCGGGCGTTCGCGAACACTTTGGCGTAGCCGACGAAGGTGACGCCTTTCGGCAGGAGGAACACGTCGCCGGCGGCGACCTTGTTCGGGTTGGAGAAGGACGCGATGACCACGAACCAGAGCGGGTACAGGACCGCGATCACCGCCAGAGCGATGAGCCCGTAGATGATGATCGAGGTCACCCAGTCGCCTGGGGTCAGATGCTGGTGCTGGTGTTTGTTCCAAGGGATTTCATCGCCCGAGGTTTTCGGGGCTGGCGTAACTGTTGTTGTCGACATGGTTGACTCCTAGAAAATGCTGGTTTCAGAGATCTTCTTGGAGATCGCGTTCGCCGTGATCAAGAAGACGAAGTTGACGACCGTATTGAACAGGCCGATTGCGGTGGAATACGAGAACTGGCTGTTGAGAATACCGATTTTGTAGGTGTAGGTCGAGATGACCTCGGTGGCGGGCAGGTTCAGCGAGTTCTGCATCAGGAAGATCTTGTCGAAGCCGACGTTCAAGACGCTGCCCATGCTCAGGATGAGCAGGATGCCTGCGGTCGGCATGATCGCGGGGATATCAACGGTGCGGATCAGCTGCCAGCGTCCTGCGCCATCGATTTTGGCCGCTTCATACAGGGACGTGTCCACGCCGGCGAGTGCGGCGAGATAGATGATGGAGTTCCATCCGCAATGCTGCCAGACTTCAGAAATCCAGTAGACGGAAGTGATCGCCTTCGGGTTGCCCATGACGCTTTCAGGGCCGAGGAAACGGCCGATGATGCCGCTGCCGGGGGTCAGGAAGATGTTGAGCATCGAGACGATGACCACGACGGAGATGAAGTGCGGCATGTAGGTGACGGTCTGGACGAAGCCCTTGACCTTGGTGGAGTGAATCTGGTTGATGAGCAGTGCGAGGATGATTGGGAAGATGAAGCCCATGACCAGGGTCCACAGGCTGATGCGGATGGTGTTGGTCATGATTTCGCCGAACAGCGGGGAGTGGAAGAACTGGTTGAAGTAGTAGAATCCAACCCAATCGCCGCCGGTCAGGCCTTTGTCCGGGTCGAACTTGCGGAAGGCGAGCTGAATGCCCCACATCGGCACGTAGGCGAAGATCGCCACGAAGATGAGTGCGGGGGCGCTGAGCAGCCACAGTTCCCAATAGCGACGGAAATGCTGAGCGATTCGTTTGAAAATATTGGGCTTCTTTGTGGTGCCTGATGCAACGCTGGATGGCCGCCGGCTGTCCTGTGCAGGCGCGGCAGGCGTTGCGCTGAGAGATTGCGTAGCCATGTTAGCTCCAATGGTTGGTTGTTCTATGTGTTCACCGGGCCGGTGAAGTGCGTTGGCTACTGTCTGGAGCCTGGTATGCGATCATCGGCATGGGAAAAAGAGGAGGGGTGGAGGGGAGCGACCCCTCCACTGTTCAAGGATTCAAGGGTAAGTGGTGTCGTGGTCTCCGCCTTGGGTGTTAGCGCGTTGTGCGGTACACCCAAGGCGCGTTGCCGGTTCAGTTATTCGTGATTGTCAGGATGTGGCGTCAGGCCTGCTTGTCGTAGTACTTCTGCCAGATCTTGATGTTGGTGTCGAGGCCGAGTGTCGGTTCCTTGACTTTCTTGAGGTAGTCGCTCCACTCGCTGTCGATGCCGCCCTTCTGCACCCACTTGGCCAGCTGGTTGTCGGTGTAGTTGAAGATCGCGGTGTTGTTGTTCGACAGGGTGTCCATGTCTTCGCTGTCCGGGTGCACCCAGATCGGGATGACGTCCTTGACCGGGTCGACGTTCTTCTTGATGGTTTCACGCACGGCCTGGTCGCTGGCGGTGACCTGCTCGGCGTTGGTGTCGTTGACGATCGTCACGTTATCGGGAATCCAGCCGGCGAAGCGATCCTGGAGTGCGACGGCGCGGGTGTCCGGGTACTCGGCGTAGGCCTTGGCCTTGTCGATGGTGTAGGTGTGGTTGCCGTTGTCGGTCACGATATCCGGGATGGAGCCGTAGAAGCCGGAGACGGAGAGCTTTTCGCTGTACATCGCGTTGATGAGCTTGAGCGCTGCATCCTTGTTCGCGGTCTTCGGGTTGAGGCTGAGCACGTAGGCGTATTCAGCTGCCGGCTGCGAGTAATCCCACTTGACCTGGGAGTCCGGGTCGGAGGCCTTCTGCTTAAGCGGAGGGAGGGTGATGTACTGATCGGCGAGCTTGTCACCGAACTCCGAGTAATTGGACCAGCCGAAGGTGACACCGCTGATGGCGGTCTTGCCGTCGCTGATGGTCTGCGAGTTGTACTTGGAGGCGTCGCGGGTCAGCGCGTCCTTCGGGATAAGTCCTTCGGCCATCAGTGAGTGCAGGTAGCTGATGGTGTCCTTGAGCTCATTGGAGGTCAGGTAGCTGGCGACCTTGCCGTTCTTGACATAGTAGCCTTGGCTGGATGCGGAGGCGCCCATGAAGCTCGTGGTCAGGCCGGTGGAGTTCATCAGCGTCAGCGGGCTCCACAGACCGAAGCCCAAGCCGCGGATGTTCATCGGGACCTCATCGGCCTTGCCGTTGCCGTTCGGATCCTTGGTCTTGAAGGCCTCAAGCGTGGTCTTCAGCTCGCCCCAAGTGGTCGGGACTGGCAGGCCGAGCTTGTCAAGCCAGGTCTTGTTGATGAACATATGCGTGGCGGAGACGCGGTAGCCCTTGCCACGGTCGGAGGGGAGCAGATACAGGTGGCCGTTGTCTTCTGCGAACTTCTTGGCATCGGGCTGCGCCTTGAAGAACTTCTTGACGTTCGGCAGCTTGGACAGGTCCTTGGACATGTCCTCGAACTGCGAGGAATACTTGGTGACGTCGGTGGAGTCGTACAACGCCAGGCCGATGTCAGGGAAGTCGCCGGCAGCCATCTTGGCGGACTTCTGCTGGCCCCATGCGTTATCGCTGATTTCCTGCCAGTTGATCGTGCAATCGCAGGCGGCTTCAAGATCCTTGGAGAATTGGGTCTTCTTCATCGGGTTGTCGGTGACGTTGCGCCTGACTTGGATGGTGACGATCGGTTTGCCGTTGGCATCGGTGGTCGCCTTGCCGCTTCCGCCGCATGCGGCGAGCGGGATGAGCATGGATGCCGTTGCGATGGCCGCGATGGCCATCCGTACACTTCTTCGTGCCATTTCTCTGTCCTTCGACTTTACTTGTTGTTTGTGGTGCTACGGAAATCGGCTGGGGTGCAGCGGCGCAGGCTGGTATGGAATGTGTTGTTCGTATTGCTTGCTGCTGACGTCTGTGTCGTTTTCCGTTTGCGTATCTCACGATAGGACATTAAACGTTTAACGGCAAGCGTGAAACGTTTTACGCGTGTCGTTTTTTAATGCGAACGTAATCATCGTTGATATACCAACCAATTGGTTGATGTCGGTTGATTCACCGAATTCGATCGATCGGAGGTTAACGGGAAGACGGCGGTTCGGATACGGCGCTCATGCGCCTCGTCGTCGGCGGGGGCGCCGGCAGACGGTCAATCAGCAAGCGGGCCGAACGGCGTACAGGCCGCTTGACTGGATTCCCGAACCAGATTCCCGATTCCGGATTGTGGTATCTCTCGCGGTGGGCGCATGGCTGTCGTACCGCAGATCGCCGCAGAACACCGCGGATGAACACGAACCCGTCCCTGATGCCGCGGGTACGCGGCATCCCTGTATCGGCGACGGTTGCTGTGCGCAGGCTGCATCGGGCATGTCTCAAGCGCGAGGCCATAGACACCGGCGCTTGGGGGCATCGTGCTCAGGCTGGGGCATCGTCCTGGGGCATTCCCTCGGCGGTCATGGAATACGGTGACGCCCGGCAGTGGCGCCCATGACGTTATCAGCCACTGCACCGTCTCGGATCGCTTCGTATCTGCCGAAGCCTTGCCGACCATAATGTCCCATAACGCGAATACCTTGGGATTCATGAGTTCCAAAGCACTTCGTATGTCTACGCTGTTCCTGCGCACGCTGCGCGAGGATCCCGCCGATGCGGACGTCGATTCCGCAAAACTGCTGCAACGCGCCGGGTACATCCGCAAAGCCGCTCCCGGCATCTGGACGTGGCTGCCGCTCGGTTTGCGCGTTCTCGACAAGATCGAAGGAATCATCCGTGAGGAAATCAACGGCATCGGCGCCCAGGAAGTGCATTTCCCGGCTCTGCTGCCTCGCGAGCCCTATGAGGCGACCCATCGCTGGGAAGAGTACGGCGAGAACATCTTCCGTCTGAAGGACCGTCATGGTGCGGATTACCTGCTGGCTCCGACGCACGAAGAGATGTTCACCCTGCTGGTCAAGGACATGTACTCCTCATACAAAGACCTGCCGGTGACGCTGTACCAGATCCAGACCAAGTACCGTGACGAGTTCCGCCCGCGCGCCGGTCTGATTCGCGGCCGCGAGTTCATCATGAAGGACGCCTACTCCTTCACGGTCGACGAGGAAGGCATGCGCAAGGCCTATATGGACGAGCGCGGCGCCTACGAGCGCATCTTCACCCGTCTTGATTTGAAGTATGTCCCGGTGTTCGCCATGTCCGGCCCAATGGGCGGATCTGCGTCCGAGGAGTTCCTTGCCCCGATGCCGATTGGCGAGGACACCTTCGCACTTGCCCCGTCCGGCAAGGCTTGGAACGTCGAAGCGCTGACTACGCCGGAACCGCCGGTCGAGGATTATTCCGACACTCCTGCCGCCGAAAAGGTCCCAACCCCTGATGCGATGAGCATTGACAATATGGTCGCGCGCGCCAATGAGGACCATCCGCGCAGCGACGGCCGTCAGTGGCAGGCGAGTGACATCCTAAAGAATGTGGTCATCGCCGTCAAACACCCTGAGGATGCCGACCATGATAAGCCGTGGCGCGAACTCGTGGTTGTCGGTGTGCCCGGCGATCGCGTTGTCGATATGAAGCGTCTGGAAGCCCAGTTCACCCCCGCCGAGATTGAGGAAGCGACCGAGGATGACTTGAAGGCACATCCGGAGCTGGTCCGCGGCTATATCGGCCCGATGGCCCTTGGCCCGCAGGCTGCGGCGCGCGGTGTCGAGCACCCGATCCGCTATTTCGTCGACGCGCATATCGCCCACGGTTCCGCGTGGTTCACCGGCGCCGACGAACATGAAGTCGACTACTACAACCTCGTGTACGGCCGTGATTTCACCGCCGACGGCACTGTCGAGGCCGTCGAGGTCCGCCATGGCGATATGAGCCCGGATGGTTCCGGCCCGCTGAGCTTCGAACGCGGCGTGGAAATCGGTCAGGTCTTCCAACTTGGTCTCAAGTATTCCAACGCGCTTGGCCTGAAGGTCCTCGATCAGAACGGCAAAGCCGTCCCGGTGTGGATGGGCTGCTACGGTATCGGCGTCAGCCGTGTGCTCGCGTGCGTCGCCGAAACCCATCATGACGACAAGGGTCTGGCCTGGCCTGCGGTCATCGCCCCGGCCCAGGTGCATGTCCTCGCCACCGGCAAGAACGCCGAGGCCTTCGACGCCGCCGAAAAGCTGGTCGCCGAACTTGAAGCGCGCGGTATCGAGGTGCTGTACGACGACCGCAAGAAGGTCTCCCCGGGCGTCAAGTTCAAGGATGCCGAGCTGATTGGTGTGCCGCTGGTCGCTGTCGTCGGCCGTGACACGGTCAACAACGGCACAATCGAGGTCCGCGACCGTGACGGTTCGAACTCCGAGGCTGTCGCCGTCGATGCGGCTGCGCAGACCATCGCCGATCGTCTTGCCGCATTGCTTGGCAAGTAGAGGCCGGGTATCGCACAGACAACGTACGGCAAGAGTACGGCATGATGTGATTCGTGTTCCGTGCGTGTGCGCGCAGACATGATTCAACCTGTGGCGGGCGTCATCTGAGTAAGGTGCGCCCGCCACTGCGTGTGGGCGCCGGGGATTTACCGGATTCGCAGGATTCGTGCGATTTGCGGGAGCTGCGGGATTCGTACGGGATTTGTGAAATTCATTGGATTCGCTGGGTTTGTCAAATCGGCGTCCTCGCCTGAACGACTGTTCTCGGCGGCTTCCAGCCGAGCGACTTTCCTGAAAACCTCATTACGCCGACGACATGTGCGCGTTAGGCTGCTGGCGCCACTACCTAAACCGGTTACGGTGGAACGGTGGGACCTTGCCAATGTTGCTGGGGGTGTGTGGTATCTCAACCTGGTTGCGAGCAGCGACGCCGAAGGCATTCCCAGTCGACGTTCTCGTTCAAACCGGCTGTCCTTATGACTCGTAACACATCGACGGACGCGAAGCAACACCGGTATCGTGAGTTATCCACATTCCGCCGTTTCTCACTTTTCCTTGATATTCTGCGGATTTCGCTAGTTGAACACATCTTTTGACCACATTTTCCGATTGGCTGGCGCAGTACCCATGCCATCCGGAAGAATGAATAGTACCGCAGACGCGACGGTGACATCCTGCAATACGACAGGCTTCTCTCCTCGCTCCAATCTCCAGTTGTGTGGTAGGACGTGTCCCCGTCGCGGCTGCAGTCCACATATCGCAGTCATGGATTCGCAATCATGAGGGGGAAAGCAATGGTGCAGCAAGGTCTGATAACCATCAATGGATACGCCGGTTCCGACCCGGTCAATTTCGGCAAGGATGTGCCCGCCTGTTCGTTCAGGATCGGGTGTACTCGCCGCTATTTTGACAACTCCGCAAAGGAATGGAGGGACCGCCCGACCATATGGATTACGGTCAAGGCGTTCCGCGCGTTGGCGCGCAATGTGCTGACGAGCGTGCATAAAGGCGATCCGATTATTGTGTCGGGCACGTTGGCGAACGAGCAGTGGGAGCGTGATGGCGAAACCCATTCCAGAACGGTCATCGAAGCGGCTTCCATCGGCCATGATCTTGGACTTGGGGTATCGCAGTTCACCAAGCAGAAATCAGGATTTGCGTCCGGGGTACCGGCGCCTGGGACGTCGACGCAACCGCAGGAACAGCAGCAGCCGCAGGGACAACCGCAAATGCAGCAGGCTTCCATGTCAGGTGCGCCTAATCAGGGAGCCGTGCCTCCGGAAGCCTCCGCCGGGCAAAACCAAGGGGGTCTTCCGCGCGATCCATTCGCTGAGCCGCAACAGTCCCAAGCGGCTGAGGATGAAACATATCCCACGCCCGAAGATGATGAGAACCCTCCTGAGGAGGTATTTTGACCAGGGACGGCTTGAAATCAGGCAAACAAGAATGGCCACGAAGACATGTAGGAGTCTTCGTGGCCACGTGGTGGGGAGGAATACTGCCGGCTGGTCATATCCGCGACACGACGGAATATGGCGGCGGTGCATGGTCCGGCGGCTGCAATCGTGCGCCCTATCGGCACACAGGTGGCATCACCAGATGCGTACCCGCTTGTCGGGGTCGAGCCACATCGCGTCCTCGGGCTGCACGTTGAACGCCGTGTAGAACAAATCGACATTGCGCACGATGCCATTGGTGCGGAATTCTGCGGGGGAGTGGGGGTCGATCTGCAGGTACTGCTCAGCGAGTTCGTCGCGCTGCTTGGTCCGCCAAATCGAGGCGTAGCTCAGGAAGAAACGCTGAAGCCCTGTGAAACCGTCGATGACGGGCGCGGTATCGAGTGCTGCCTTGATGGCGTCGGTGGAGCCGTCCTCCGGTTTGCCGGCAGCGGCGTCGAGGGCGAAGGCGTATGCCTTGAGCGCGATATTCACGCCGCCCAGGTCGCCGATGTTCTCACCAATGGTCAGCGCGCCGTTGACGTGTGGGGCTTTGTCCGGCTCGTCGGCGTACTTCTCGACGAGCTGGCTCGGCACGAAACTGTTGTACTGCTCGATGAGCGCCTTGGTCCGCTGCTCGAAGTGCTCACGGTCCTCGTCGGTCCACCAGTTGTTGAGTTTGCCGTCGCCGTCGTACTGGCTGCCCTGGTCATCGAAGCCATGGCCGATTTCATGGCCGATGACGGCACCGATACCACCGTAGTTCGCTGCGTCATCGGCTTCGGGATTGAAGAAAGGAGGCTGCAGAATTGCTGCCGGGAACACGATGACATTCAGTGACGGCTCATAATAGGCGTTGACCGTCTGCGGATTCATCAGCCACTCATCACGGTCCACAGGCTTGCCGGCCTTGGACAGTTGATACCCGTTCTCGTACAGGGACGCGGCACGCATATTGTCCACAAGTCCGGCGTCATCGCGTACGTCAAGGGCGGCGTAGTCACGCCAATGACTGGTATACCCGATTTTCGCGGTGAACTTTGAGAGCTTTTCCAGCGCCTTGCCCTTGGTCGCTTCGCTCAGCCAGTCGCTGGTACTGATGGACACGCGGTAGGCGTCAATCAGATTCCCGACGAGCTGTTCCATGCGCTGCTTGGAGCTTTCGGGGAAGTGACGTTTGACGTATTCGCGCCCGACGTCCTCACCGCACACGCCGTTGACCAGCGAAACGCCACGCTTCCACCGGTCACGCTGCTGTTTGGCTCCGGAGAGCACCTTGCCATAGAACGCGAAATTCGTCTCGTCGAACTCCTGGCTGAGCATGCCCGCCCATCCGATGATGGTGTGGACGCGTGCCCACAGCTTGAGGTCATCCAAGTCGCTTGCCGCCCAGAATACGTCAAGCCCGGACAGGAAGCTCGGTTCATGTACGATCGTATGTTGCACAATCGTCTTGAAATCAAGCGGTTGTGCCTTGCCTGCCGTCGTCGCGTCGTATGCCGTCTGCCATGCGTCCACCCAATCGGATAGGCCGAAATGCTCCAGCGACTCGCTCAATGCCGCGTAGTCAGTGGGATTGTAGGTTTTCTGCGAATCTCTTGTGGCCACGTTGTCCCAATGGTGCGAAGCGATGGCGGTCTCAACCTCAAGGAAGCGCTTTGCCTGTTCTTCGGATTCCAGCTCGTCGCCGTACCCGGCCTGGCGCAGTTGCTTGGCGACCATCGCCACATACTGTTCGCGAACCGGGGCGTAATGATCCTCGCGGTAGTACGCCTCATCCGGCAAGCCGATGCCCGCCTGTTCGATGTGTACGATGTTATGCTCGGGGTCTCCCGGGTCGCCATATATCGCCATCGCGAACAGGTCCGGTCCCCCGGTCGGGTTCAATGAGCCGAGCACGCGGGTGAGCGCGGTCTTATCCGCGGCATGGTCGATGGCATCAAGATCGGGGCGAATCGGCTCAATGCCAGCGGCGTCCACGGCATCGGTGTCGCAGAACGCGTGGTAGAGGGCACGGGACTTCGTCGCGGGGCAATCGTCATCCTCAAGGATGTCGCGAATCTGGCTTTCGGCGTTCTCTGCGAGCTTGTCGAAGGAGCCATAGCGGGAACGGTCATCGGGAAGACGATAGGTGTCGATCCAAGGCCCGTTCACGTAACGGAACAGGTCGTCGGCGGGCTTGATAACGGAGGAGAAAGAGGCCGGGTCAAGGCCGGAAACCAAAGCGTTGCTCATAGCTTCACCCTAGCCAGATTCGGTGACAATCCGGCATTGTTCCGTCGGCGGTACTGGGCGGGTGGAGCAGCTGGCACCCAGAGCGCGGGCACGAGCGCAAGAAACCGGACAATACTGCGCATGTCGTTGCCCCACAAGACCATCGTGCACGAATACAATACGAAATGTAGGCAAAATCCGGTGCCTGTAAGGAAAGGAGTAGTCATGACTGATCAGAATATGAATCAGAATCCTTATGGACCGTATGCCAACAACCCCAACCCGAATGCGGGCCAGAATCCTGAATCCGACGACGGGAACCAGTATTCGTTCAACCCGTTCCGTCTGGTCGAGGAGATGCTGCCGCAGCGTGCGAAGAACACCATCCGCGGAGCCTATGGGCTGATTGGCATCGTCGCCGTCATCCTCGGTGTCGCGTTGCTGGTATGGCCGGGCAAGACCCTGGTCGTCGCGGCCATCGCGCTGGGCGTATTCTTCGTTGTCGCCGGCGTGGTGCGTATCGTCAGCGCCATTGTCGAACTCGGTCTGCCCGCCGGATGGCGTGTGCTTGATATCATCGTCGGCCTGCTGCTGACCATTGGCGGCGTCATCATGTTCAAGTACACGGCGTTGTCCGCGCAGACCCTGCTTATCGTCATCACCTTGACCGTTGGCATCTGCTGGATCATTGAAGGCATTATGGCACTGACCGAGTCCTGGATGCTGCCGAAGCAGGGATGGGCGATCTTCTACGCGATCATTTCGATTATCGCGGGCATCGCAATCCTGTTCTGGCCGGGGCCGTCGGCGTTGACGCTGATGATTTTCGGCGGCATCACGCTCATTGTGCTCGGTGTCAGTGCAATCGTGCGTGCGTTCACCTTCGGCAAACCCAGCAAGCGCTGAACGTAGCTGAAGAACAGTCATCGGAACGAGCGGGCCGCCTGTCGCAACTGACAGGCGGCCCGTTGCATTCCTGCCAACGGTTCGCCGTCTGGCGTCAAGGCAACGGTTTGCTTTGTAAGCCGTACGAAGTAGGGTTGCAATTATGATCGAACTGAAAACACCTCAGGAAATCGAAGCAATGAAGCCTGCCGGCCATTTTGTCGGCAGCATTCTCAAGGAACTGCGCGCCCAGACCGGCGTGGGAACCAATCTGCTTGACATCGACGATTACGTCCGCCGCCGCATCGAAAGCCGTAAGGGTGCAGAATCCTGCTACGTGGATTACGCCCCGGACTTCGGCACTGGCCCGTTCAAGCATTACATCTGCATTTCTGTCAACGATGCCGTGCTGCATGGCGTCCCTTATGATTATGACCTGAAAGACGGCGATCTGGTCAGCCTCGACCTGGCGATAAGCGTCGACGGGTGGGTCGGTGACTCCGCCATCAGCTTTGTGGTCGGCAAGAACAAGGATCCCGAGGACTTGCGCCTGATCAAATGCACTGAGGATGCGCTCGCCGCCGGCATCGCGCAAGCTCAGCCGGGCAACCGTCTCGGTGATATCTCTGCAGCCATCGGCGATGTTGCGCACGAGCAGGGCTACACCGTGAACCTCGAGTTCGGCGGCCACGGCGTGGGTCATATCATGCACGGCGATCCGCACGTCGCCAACGATGGCAAAGCGCATCACGGCTACAAGCTGCGCCCGGGGCTGGTCATCGCGATCGAACCGTGGTTCATGAAGACCACCGACGAGATCTACCAGGATCCGAAGGACGGCTGGACGCTGCGTTCCGCCGATGGTTCGCGCGGCGCGCACACCGAGCACACCATCGCCATCACCGAGAACGGTCCGGTGATTCTCACCGCTCGTGACGAGTGATACAAGGTTGCAGCGATGCGGCGCAAGGTCGTCTGCGTAAGGTTGGCGTAGGGTCTGTGCAAGGCCGACGCAAAGCCGAAACGGTGTCAACGCAACGCTAGGCTACGCTACGCATGTCTGCGCATCGCTGATTGACTGACAGGGGTGGGCCGTTCGCGACGTCCCGCCCCTGCGGTGTTTCATCGCTGCATGGTGTCCATCGCAATATTGCAATTCGCCGGATTTGCGGAATTCTCAAGGGTAATTCGGTTATTCACCGCCCTCGCCTTACGCCCCAATCCACAGAATCTGTGAAATTCTCATGGTCGGAGCAAACCGTGAAATCAGCGCGTTTTGCTGAAACCCCGCGGCGATTGCGATGAGAAAGTGACCGTTGTACAAGACAGCGCGAGCATGGTCTTGGCGTGGTCTGTTATGATGAACACACTCCAGCGCGCGCTTATGTGACCGCCGTTGCGTTATCGGTAGCATTGTGTTGTCGGCGTTTGAGACGTTCGAGGCGTCCGAACCATTCAAGACAGCTTGAACGATGCCGATTGGCGGGTGCGCACGTATCCAACAGAAAGGGGAGCTGATGGCGACAGCCGAGTTGAAGATCGATTCCGAACAGTACGATCTGCCGCTGGTCAAAGCGACCTCGGGTCCGGACGGCATCGTTGTGTCCAATTTGCGCAACGACGGGTGGGTCACGCTTGACCCCGGTTTCCTGACGACCGCGCAATGTGAATCAAAAATCACGTTCATCGACGGCAACAACTCGATTCTGCGCTACCGAGGCTACCCGATTGAGCAGCTGTGCGAAAAGTCTGATTTCCTTGAAGTCGCCTGGCTGCTGCGTCACGGCGAACTGCCCACCCGCCGGCAATACGAAAAGTTCTGCTCCGACATCAACCATCGCACCATGGTCGGCGAGGATTTCCGCACCTTCATGGGGTCGTTCCCGCGCACTTCGCACCCGATGAGCGTGCTCGCCTCCGCCATCAACGCGCTCGCCGCATTCTACCCTGACACCACGGATGTCAACGATTCCGATCAGCTTGACGAAGCGGCCGAAATCATCATGGCGAAGGCGCGGACCATCGTCAGCTACATCTTCCGTCGCCGTCGCGATGAGCCCATGCTCTATCCGGACGTCTCTCGCGGCTATGTCGACGATTTCCTGCGCATGTGCTTTGCCGTGCCATACGAGCCGTTCGAATCCGACCAGCTGTATGTGCACGCGCTCGGCCGTCTGCTCATCATCCATGCCGACCATGAACAGAATTGCTCGACCTCCGTGGTGCGAATTGCGGGCAGCGCGCATGCGAACCTGTATTCCGCGGTCGCCGCGGGTGTCAACGCGCTGTCCGGTCCGTTGCATGGCGGTGCGAACGAGGCGGTGCTGCGTCAGCTCAAAGCCATCCGCGATTCGGGCAAGACCGTCAAGGAATTCATCGAATGGTCCAAGGACAACGGCAAGCGCATCGCCGGGCTCGGCCATCGCGTGTACAAGTCGTACGACCCGCGCGCGGCCATCGCAAAGTCGTATCTGACGAAAATCGTGGAGCATGAAGCGACGTTGAAGCTTCCGAAGGATGAGCGCGCGCTGTTCGACGTGGCTACGGAACTTGAGCAGATCGCGTTGAACGACGAGTATTTCGTCTCTCGACATCTGTACCCGAACGTCGACTTCTACACCGGGTTAATTTACCGCGCGATTGGTTTCGACCCGGCCATGTTCACGACGCTGTTCGCGCTCGGCCGCATCCCTGGCTGGATTGCGCAGTACCGCGAAATGCTGGACGACCCGATGACCAAGATTGGCCGGCCGCGCCAGGTGTATACGGGTGAGGCGAAGCGCGATTACGTTCCGATGGATCAGCGCTGACTTGTGTCGATGGCGTTGACTTGGTTGGCTCCGTTGGCGGCGTTTCGGATCGGATAGTGCCGAAGGCTTGAGCGTACCAGTGGCATCGATGGTCTTTGACGCTGATGGCGCTGATGATGTGATGGCTGACGGCGTTGCTGATGCTGGTGCGTTGGCCGACGACTTTGGCTGACGGCGCGTTGATGGTGCCGGTTCGTTAGCTGACGACGTTGACCGATCACGTTGGTCGATGACGTTGCTGGTGCCGGTGGTTGGCCGATGGTAAGTCCGATGACGGCGTTTCTGGTGCCGAGGGTGCCGATGGTCTCACAGATGGTGTCGAAGGGCTGAGAATACCGATGGTCTGGGGAAGTGGGATTGCTTGTCTCTGGTATCTTCGTCCTGGCGCAATCGTGTCAGCAACGTAGAAACACTGACGGGCGCAGTCTTCCTATGGCGGGGTAGATTCCCGTTGACCGTGCCGATGACGGGCACCGCACAACCTGTATCGCAGCGTCCGTTAGTGTTTGACCGGGTTGGATTGCACTTCGCCCAGCCCTCGTACGTCGCGATTGCCCTGTCATGATCACCCGTGTCGTGTGGTCGCCCGCATCTGTGCAGTGCCGCCCTATGCGCTCATCCTCACATTGGTTGTGAGTCGTGGCTCACAACTGCCAGTGGAGGCATGTTCTTCGGCAGGGGTTCTTGGTGTCCATATCGTTGGTTGTGAGTCGTGGCTCACAACCAACGATATGGAATCCCGTCAGACGGTAGATTGCTGATGTCCTGATTCTTGGTTGTGAGCGAGGACTCACAACCAAGGGGTTAGACAGCGTCCTTCAGTAGCCGCTTTTCTATTCGTGTTGTCGATTGTGAGTGACGACTCACAACCAGAATAGAGGTGCGGTCAGTGCCTCTCAAATGCGTGGCGTTTGCCAGCGTGTGTTGTGAGCCACCACTCACAACCAACATGGGAGAAGGGCAAATGACCTTGATGGGTTTGAATTCGCCAAGCTTGCGGTTGATTAATCCCCGGTCGGTGAATGTTCCGATTCATCAAGATCTCGATTATCCGAGACCTAGCCGTGCGAGTCTAACCCTGCCTTGGGCTCTGCCGGTTCGGACTCCAGTCGACTAGAACCCAAGACGCGCGGTTTCACCCAATCTGAGTCCCAACCTGCCCGAGCCCGTTGGAATCAATAGCGCATCATCAGAGACAATACGCGGAATCCGCCTCTCATACTCCAAAAACGAGCGTGAATACCAAAGCGACGATCGCGAGTCCGCCCTGCTTCAGAATAATCCACGGACTGCTGGTATAACTGCCATATGCGGCGACGGCGATGATGTATCCCAAGAGCCATGCGACCGCTGCCTGCGAGTGGTATGCGAACAGCGCGATCAGCAACAGGACACCAATCAGCAGGTTATACACCCCTTGGTTGCGGAACAGCGTTGTCACAGAACTGCGCGACAGTTCCTCGTGCGTCATGCCGAACACGCGCTCCGTTGAGGACGATGTAGTCGCGATGGTCTCCAAATAGAAGATGTACATGAATTCAAGAGATACCAAGGTCACGAGGACCATGCTGACAATGTGCATGACACTACTTCTTTCTCATGTTTCTCACGATTGCGTGTGAGACCGACCGTTGATAACGCTCGGCATCCGCATCACTGCAGATGGCTTGACGTTCGCCGACGGTCGCATCAGAAAACGGGGCAAACGAAAGGTAATACAGATTATACCATTCATCTGCCCCGCATTTTTCGAGATATTCGTCAGTTCTTGTGCAGCTTCTCGTTGAGCGCGATGCCGACCTTGCGGTAACGCGCCTCGATGCGGCCGCTGACCGAATTGCGGATGAACAGGATGTTGTTCTTGCCGCTCAAGTCCGAACCCTTGACAACGTCGAGCGGTTCGCCGGCCGCGACTTTCGCCTTGTCGTAGACGGTCACCTTGGTGCCGGCGGTCACGTACAGTCCCGCTTCGACCACGCAGTTATCGCCCAGGGAGATGCCGATGCCGGCGTTGGCTCCGAGCAGCGAATGCTCGCCGATGGAATTGCGCAACTTGCCGCCGCCTGACAGCGTTCCCATAATCGATGCGCCGCCGCCGATATCCGAGCCGTTGCCCACGACTACGCCCTGCGAAATGCGGCCTTCAACCATGGAAACGCCGAGCGTGCCAGCGTTGAAGTTTACGAAGCCCTCGTGCATGACTGTCGTGCCCTCCGACAGGTAGGCGCCGAGGCGCACACGGTCGGCGTTGCCGATGCGCACGCCGGTCGGGACCACATAGTCGACCATACGCGGCATCTTGTCGACGAGCATGACTTCGACGTTGGCACTGGGGGCGCCGTTGGCGGCGTGTGCTGCGGCGGCCTGCACATCCATCTTGCGCAGAGCGAAATCTTCGATGGCGAATGGGCCGTAGTTTGTCCAGACGACGTTCGTGAGCACTCCGAAGATGCCGTCAAGATTGATGGTGTTCGGCTTTGCCAGGCGCATACTCAACAGGTGTAGACGCAGATAGGCATCGGCAGCATCCGTGGGGGCTGCGTCCAAATCGCTTACGGTGAAGATCGGGATGCGTCGTACCCCGCGTGCGTCGGCTTGTTCGCGGACGAGAGCGTCGAACCCGTGTGCCGGGCGGTCGGCTGGTGATGGAGCGGGGCCGAGGGTAAGTTTCGGATACCACACGTCGAGCGTGGTGCCGGCGGCGTCGATGCTTGCCAGTCCCCATCCCCATGCGGTGCGTTGGTCTGCCATGATATTCTCCTGCTTTCTGACGCTTTGGGGCGCCAATGTCCTAGAGGTTTGCGATGTCCTGAAGGTGCGCGTTATCCATGGTGCGCTTACTGGCGAGTATATTACGGTTCGCGGGTTATCGACAGGCGGATTCCGGTGCGCGAGTTGCGTTGCGGCAGTGGCGTGGGCTGGGCGGCATCTGGCCGAGCGGTGTTTGTCGTGGTGGTGTTTGGCGGTTGATGGTGCCGTCCTGATTGTTGGTTGTGAGTGGTGGCTCACAATCAGTAAGTGGAGCGGTTGCATCTGTAGTCGTTTGGGGCGCCCTGTTGTTGGTTGTGAGTGGCCGCTCACAATGTGGGTGTGTTGGGTCCCGTTCTGCTGCGGTTCTGCTCGTTCATGCTGTCGGTTGTGAGTGGTGGTTCGCAATCGATGGTGTGGAGTGCTGTCCGTTGGTTGTTGGTGTCCTTATCGTTGGTTGTGAGTGGGGACTCACAATATGGACACAGCGGACCCGTTCTGCGGCTGTTCTGTGTGTCAATATCGTTGGTTGTGAGTGGCAGTTCGCAACCAACGATGTGGAATCTATCAGGCTGTCGATTGTTGTCGCCGTGATCGTTGGTTGCGAGTGGTGACTCGCAATCAACGATACTAGCCTGTCGCTCGGTGGTTGGTTATTGCCGCTCTTGTCGTTGGTTGTGAGTGGGCGCTCACAATCAGTTGTGTTCTTATGCGTCAGTGCGGGGACAGCCATCGTCAACCTGTTTTGTTGTGAGTCCCGGCTCACAACGGACGCATGCCGGAGACCGTCGGATCCCTGGCAGACCATTAGCGAAAACTCGATGGATGCTGGGCGCATACCTGAGACAGATATCAGACCCTTGCGAGGCGGATATCGGGAATGGATACCGATGGATGCCACACTGCCCGCTGCCGCTGCCGCCGCCCGCCTGCGAGGATCAGGAAACGACCTTACTGTGGATAACTTCATCTTCTGACCACATTGTCCGTTCCAGCTTCCGACGGAAAGCGCGACAAGCTAGCGTCGACCGTATGAACATGAACACCGTTGAACATCGAAGATCGGGGCTGATGACGCAGGCGAATGGCCGTCGCACCGAAACGACTCAGGTCCGTCTGTTACGTATCCAAGCTGAGACGCTGATCCGTTGTCGTGAACTTCAGGCGCGCGCCGCTTCCCCGCTGATTTTTGCGCTGAGCACCGCATTGAAATTGCTGTGCATCGATGTGCCGAATGAATTGAATCATGACGAGTTGGTCGTGGTCGCGGATTCGCAGAAAACTCGCAGACGGATCGCGGGCGTCCGCTGCGTGTATTGGAGCTATCCCACGCGGCTGGTGCATCTTGAGGGTATTACGTGCGTCGCGCCGGATACGACGTGGCTGATGTACGCGCGTCGTTCGAGGCTGGAATCGTTGGTGTTGCTGGGCGATGCGTTCATGCGCAGGGATAGCGATCAACGGTGGATGACGTTGCGTGATTTTCGCGATTTGTGCCATGCGACGCATGAGCAGATTCGAAAAGCCAAGCGAAGAATGCCGGCGGGCACTGTGAATTCTCGCAGAGCCATGGTGCTGATGAGGGAGAACACTGATTCTGTCCGAGAAAGTGAATTGCGGTTGATGTTGCTGTCCTATGGCTTGCCGATGCCGCAAGTCAATCCGCACGTCGATATCAGGAACGACACCGGGCAGGCGAACGTGGGCGGACGACGGCGATTCTTCCTCGACCTTGCATATTCGGAGTGCAAAGTCGCTGTGGAATACGACGGTAAACAGCATGCGAGCAATTGGGAGGAGGATGTTCGCCGTCGTACGTTGCTCGAGGATGCTGGCTGGATGTGCGTGAATGTCACCTGGAATGATATGCGCAGTGATGTTGAACGGCGCGCGCTCGCTGTAAGTGTGGCCTCGCGCCTGGAACGCCGGTCGGGGAGGAAACATGCCGTGACAGGGCCGATTCCATTGCGACGATTGGCTTCTCGTTTGCTGCGGATAGATAAAGAGGCTGATGATTCTATGACCGAGAAGGCTGATGCGCACGGTTGATGGTGTGTTAATTGTGTAGTGTGGACAATTTGGTTGTGGTTGGGCGATGGCAGTGCTGATGCCTGATCGTTGGGGGAAAACTGACGGTTTAGTGACGGTTGCCGGCGGTTGTCAGCGACATTGACTTCGATTCCGCACTCGGTGTCGCACGCAAGACGCGCGTTGGATTCATGGACCGGTGGTGGGGAAGGTCACTGATGTCATGGCGATATTTGACACGTCTGATGATTGCACAATGTGTGCCAAATTTGTGGCTGGATTGACGTCGGTCCGGTAGGAAGCGCGCAATGGGGCGCGGCTTCGCAATAATCGCGTGGGCGTTTTTGCTGTGTTGCGGTCGAAAATCGATGATGTCCCTTTGCTTCTCGGTTGCGCCGTAGGTGTCGTCGTTGCGTGTAACGTTTTGGAATCCGATTGTGCCCGGACGGAATCATGTCCTCCGGGGCGGTGTGCCGTTGCCGAGGTTGTCGCGATTTTCCCGGCGTGGTTACGAGCGTGACGCAAACCGTGACTGTGTCAGAGATCTGTTCCTGGGATTCTTGCGATTCGACGTCGCTGTAGTTTCGTAGCCATCCGTGTTGCGCCGGTTTCCGCCGACCTCGCCGCGCGTCATGTACGCTGCGCCGCACGCCTCGTCGGCCTCCGCGCCCATAAACGTGTCCAGCATCGGCTCCAGCATCCGCGAGAGCCGGTAACGCACTCCTCCTGCCCGCGCGCGACTTGCAACAGCAAGTCTCGCGCCTGTTCATCGTCCAATGATGCTAACGTATGCTTTACGGTCATCGGCTGGTCTTTCCCGCCATCAATTTCACTTATCCATCAATGGCGATACTAGGCGGTGATTCCTTTCAACGCCCGCAAGGAACAGGGCTTCATACACCAACTTCTAGGACATAACTGACCGGTGGTTTGGCCTGACCGGTGGTTTGGCCTGACCGGCGGTTTGGCCTGACCGGTGGTTTCGTTCGACTGGCAATGCGGCTTGACTGGTTGTGTGACTTGACTGGCTTGACCGGCTTCTTGACTCTGCTCCCTTGATTGTGAGTGGTGGCTCTCAATCATGCGGCAACAAGTCCGAATACGTCGTCACCAGTCCGTGCATCCCACTTGATTGTGAATGTCCGCTCACAATCACCCACAATGATCTTGGGTGATGAAGGTATCGCTGTTTGCTCTGACGATGATTGTGAGCGCTGACTCGCCTTGCGCACGCGAATGAGCAATTGCCGGCGACTGATATGGTCTCTCCCGTCTGATTGTGAGTTGTCACTCGCAACTGTTCGTTTGTATGTCCCAACTGGTAGCTGAAACCGACCGATGACTGGTAACTGGTGATTGTCGATAGGTGGCTAGTCGCTGCTAACTGCTGGCTGCTGACGACTGACGGTGACTGGTGAGAGCTGGCATCGTTGACATAGCTTGGCGGGTTGCGAGCGCTGGCTCACAATCAGGCGCAGGGGCCGTGATGATTGGCGACCGTAGGGGAGCCTGGAGCTTCGGTTGTGTTTGTCGACTCACAATCAGATGGGGAAAGATCGCGCTTGCCGCATGATAGCGGGGGAGGTTGCGCTTGACGCCCAGATATTTGTGAGTGCTGACTCACAATCAGATCGGAGGAAGACCAGCTCGTGGCCCAATGGGAGTGGGATCACAGAAAATTGTGAGTGCTGACTCGCAATCAGGGCAGGGGAGCCACGCGTATCGGATGCGGTACGTGATTTCGGAGTTGAGTTGTGAGCGCCGGCTCACAATCAGCAAAGGGTGTGAACGTTCGGGCGGGTCGGCGGACGATTTCCGCCTGTGCCTGTAAGGTGGATAAACGTGGCAGACTATGACTTTACGCAAGATTTGAACGAGACCAAGGCGAAATTTGACATGATCGCCAAGGCCATCGATATGGACGCCCTTGCCTCGTCAATCAAGGATCTCGAGGTAGAGGCGAGCGCGCCCGGCCTGTGGGATGACCAAGAACACGCTCAGCAAGTTACCAGCAAGCTCTCGGCAGCGCAATCCCAGCTGAAGCGCCTCAAGGACGCCCAACGGCGCATTGACGACGTCGAGACCCTGTACGAGCTCGGTTCCGAGGAAGACGACAAGGATTCCATGGACGAAGCCGTCAACAATCTCAAACAGCTCGATCAGGACCTCGTCGACATGGAAGTCCAGACCCTCATGGACGGCGAGTACGATGCACGTTCCGCCGTGGTCACCATTCGTTCTGGTGCCGGTGGCGTCGATGCCGCTGATTTCGCCCAGATGCTGCTGCGCATGTACCTGCGTTGGGCGGAACGGCATAATTTCAAGACGAAGATGATGGACACGTCCTACGCCGAGGAAGCCGGCATCAAATCCGCCACATTCCAAGTCGATGCCCCGTACGCGTATGGCCGGCTTTCGGTCGAGGGCGGCACACATCGTCTGGTGCGCATTTCGCCGTTTGACAATCAGGGCCGTCGTCAGACA
This sequence comes from Bifidobacterium sp. LCP19S3_E9, assembly GCF_052121135.1. NCBI lineage: Bacteria > Bacillati > Actinomycetota > Actinomycetes > Bifidobacteriales > Bifidobacteriaceae > Bifidobacterium > Bifidobacterium sp. LCP19S3_E9. Next base: position 99,206 of record NZ_JBQKEV010000004.1, read on the forward strand.
TCCTTCGCCGCGGTCGAGGTGATTCCGCTCGTGGAATCCACCGATCACATCGATATTCCGGACTCCGATATCCGTGTCGACACCTTCCAGGCGTCGGGTCCTGGCGGCCAAGGCGTGAACACCACGTATTCCGCGGTGCGCATCACCCACTTGCCCACCGGCCTCGTGGTTTCTATGCAGGATGAACGCAGCCAGATTCAGAATCGTGCGGCCGCCATGGCGGTGCTCCAATCCCGCCTGCTGGTGCTGCGCCACGAAGAGGAAGCCAAGAAGAAGAAGGAGCTCGCCGGCGATATCAAGGCCAGCTGGGGAGACCAGATGCGTTCCTACGTGCTGCATCCGTACCAGATGGTCAAGGATTTGCGTACCGGCTATGAGACTTCGCAGACTCAGGCAGTGTTCGATGGTGATATTGATGGCTTCATCGAGGCAGGCATCCGTTGGCGTCATGACCAGCGCAAGCAGGCCGCCGAGGAAGCTGCCCAAGCCTAAGTCGGCACAAGCCTTGAGACAACAACTGAATTCAACACTTGGTAACACTTGAGAACGTGCTGCCTCGTATCCGCCTCGGGGCAAGGATTCGGGGCACACGTCCGGTAATCGACACGGAAGACGGGAATCATGTCGCTGATAACGCTTGATGATGTTACAAAGATTTATCCGAAAGGCACACGGCCGGCACTGGATGACATCACGCTGCATATCGACCGTGGCGATTTCGTGTTTCTTGTGGGCGCGTCAGGTTCCGGCAAAACGACGTTGCTGAGCCTGCTGTTGCGTGAGGAGGAGGCGACCGACGGGGAGATTCGCGTCGCGGGCAATGACCTGCGTCGTTTGACGAATCGGCAGGTCCCGCAGTACCGCCGTTCCATCGGCTTCGTGTTCCAGGATTACAAGCTGTTGAACAACAAGACGGTCTGGCAGAATGTCGCGTTCGCGCTTGAGGTGATTGGCACGAGCCGCTCAACCATCAGGACGTTGGTGCCCAAGGTGCTTCAGACGGTCGGGCTTTCCGGCAAGGAGAGGAACTATCCGCATGAGCTGTCCGGCGGCGAGCAGCAGCGCGTGGCTATCGCGCGTGCGTATGTGAATCATCCGCAGATCCTGCTTGCCGACGAGCCTACCGGCAACTTGGATCCGACGACGTCACTCGGCATCATGGAAGTCCTTGATGCGATCAACCGCACCGGCACGACCATCGTGATGGCCACGCATAACGAGGAAATCGTCAATTCGATGCGCAAACGAGTCGTCGAGTTGCACAACGGCAAGATTGTGCGCGACGAGCAGCATGGTTCATATGATTCAGCCTTGTATTTCCCTGACCGTGATGTCGAATCGAAAGCTTCAAACGCGAACGCGGTGCGGACGTCTGAGGCCCAGGACGGGGTGTCCGGACGGCAGGATGGAACCCCTGACGCCAAAGCAGTCGGAGCCGGCGCCGACGATCCTGATGCGAAGTTCCGTCCTCAGCGTTCCGCGACACAGCAGGTTTCGGCGACGCTTGGTGTCGCCCAATCACTGATGGCTTCGGAGAACGGCGATGAGGGTATCGCCCGACTCGCCCATTCGGTTCATTCCGGGCGCACCGGTCGGTATGGCGAGGTCTTCCAGTCTGTGGAAACCACGATGACCTGGGGCAAGGGTCTGAGTGCAGAGGATATCGCCGCGAAGCGCGAGCATGAGGAAGCGTATGCCAAGCGGCACGGCACCAATGTTGAGACATCCGAGCTGCACAGTCACGAAGGCCAGCCTTCGGATGAGCGGGCTGCACAACCGCAACAGGGTGGTGCAGACGACAGCAGGGTGGCGCCTCCCGCTCCGCCGTCGCCTCCTGCCCCGCCGATGCCGCCCGCCGTTGATGGCGAAGCGGCTGCGCAACGGGTGCAAGAGACACCAGAAGTGCAAGACACGAGCGACACACCGGACACGAGCGATACGGACGGGAAGGAAAGTCAACAGTCATGAGGTTACGGTTCATTCTTTCTGAGACATGGACAAGCTTGCGGCGTAATGTGCCGATGATTCTTTCCGTCATGCTGGTCACGTTCATCTCCTTCCTGTTCATCGGCGCCTCCGTGCTGATGCAGGCGCAGATCACTAAGGCCAAAGGCGACTGGTACGACAAAGTAGAGGTCGTGGTCTGGCTTTGCCCTGATGGCACGAGCCAGTCAGCGAACTGCTCGAGCGGGAAAGCGCCGACCGACAATGAAATTGTTGATATCGAGAACAAAATTCAAGACGAACTTGGTTCCGTCGTGTCCAAAGTCACGTATGTCAGCCGTGAAGAGTTCTATAAGAACACCTTCCTCAAGCAGTATCCGAACGGCATATATCAAGGCAGGACGCTGACTGCGGCGGATATGCAGGCTTCGTTGCGGCTCAAACTCACCGACCCGACCAAATACCAGCAGGTTTCGGAAGTGCTCTCGGGGGTGAGTGGGGTCGAGGAAGTCCAGGATCAGCGGCAGATCTTCGATCCGGTGTTCAATGTGCTGAACAAGGCGACGGTGGTGACGGTGGTCCTCGCAGGTGTCATGATTGTGGTCGCGGTGCTGCTTACTGGTACAACGATCCGGATGAGCGCCGCATCGAGAAAGAACGAGACCGAGATCATGCGGCTGGTTGGCGCGTCGAACTGGACGATTCGTCTGCCGTTCATTCTTGAGGGTATGACAGCATCCATGATCGGCTCACTGCTGGCGGTCGGCGCATTGAGTGGAATTGTACAGATTTTCATCACCGATGGAATCGCGCAAACCGTTCAGTGGATGCCGTTCATCACGCAGAAAACCGTATGGCTTGCGGCGCCGGCACTCGTCATCGGCGCGATGGTGTTGTCCGCGCTTTCGTCCGCTGTGTCGTTGCGACGCTACCTCAAAGTGTAAGGAAAGTGCGCGGTGCCTATGGGATGTGCAGGCATGTCCGAATGCCGAGAGAACTCGTCTCGGTCGGCGGTCAGCGCCATTCTTGCCGCCGCAGCGTCGTTCAAGCTCGTCTTGAATTTTGGTATTGAGATGCTCCAGGTATACACGTCGATGGCAGATACGCGACGGGGGTATTCCCATTGACCATTGAGCATCGTTATGTACAATGTGCGATACACCACAAGAAAGGCTGTGATATGAAGCGCACGAAAAAGATCGACGCCATTGTGGGCGCACTGATCGCATCGCTCACTTTTATCGTCGCAGGCACTGCGAACATGATCGCGCCGCCGCAGCCGGCGCAGGCGGTTACGATGCAGCAGTACAAGGCAAAGCTCCAAAGCCAGAGTGATCTCAAAGCCAAACTGGCGGGTGTCAGCGCGCAGTTGGCGAATCAGATCCTCCAACTCAACGATTTGAACCAGAACCAGATCCCCGCCGCGCAGCAGGCGTTGGAAGACGCGCAGAACAGCGCGGAACAGGCGCAATCCCAGGCGCAGGCCGCACAGGAGCGACTCGAGGCCGCGCAACAAGACAAGGCCAGCTTGCAGGAACAAATCAAGCAGACCGGCGCGAACTATGACGATGCGAAGGAAGCGGTCGCCCAGATGGCGCGTGAAAGCTTCCATGGCACCACCGCCTCGGAAGTGATGAATGTGGTGACCAATTCCACCACGACCGAGGATTTCGTCAACAAGATGCAGGCCGACGCCACAGTCACCCGCACCGAAAGCAATGCTGCAAGCGACGCCGCGACGCAGCTGAGCACCGCGAAGAACCGCGAGCAGCGGCTTGCGGCAATCGAGGATGAAATCACCACGCTCAAGCAGAAGGCCGATGCGCAATCTGCCGCGGCTCAGAAAGCCGTGGAAACTGCTCAGGCCAAGCAGTCCGAGCTGAATGATTTGTTGGCTCAGGGCAATGCCGAGCGTGCCTCGTTGGAAAGCCAGAAGAGCCAGCTGACTTCGCAGTCGGCGAAGGAGGCCGCCGAGATCGTCGCGATGGAGTCGGAGATCACTTCCTGGTCCAGCAACTATTCAAATCAGCAGGCATCACCTTCCAACGGCGGTGCGCAGTATACCGGCAAGAAGCCTTCGTCGGGTTCCAGTTCCAAGGGACCAAGCGGCTCGACTGCGTCAAGACCGAGTGCTCCGAGCAATTCGAATTCGTCGAATACTTCGCATAATTCAAATAATTCAGGTAGTTCGGGCGGTTCCGGCGCCTCCGGTATGAATTATGGCGTGCCGGGAAGTTGCCCTGCCGGCTCTTCATTCTGCTACGGGCATCGCACAGGCAACATCGGCAACGGCAACACTTATCCGGCGCGGAACTGCACCCTGTGGGCGTATATTCGCCGTTCGCAGTTGAGCCTGCCGGTGGGTTCGTATATGGGCAACGGTGCCGACTGGGCGGGTACCGCGCGTTCGCTGGGATATTTGGTGAACAACACGCCACATGTCGGAGCGGTGATGGTATTCGCTCGCGGGCAGCGTGTGACACGTTGGTATGCGAATGCGGCGTACGGCCATGTCGCCGTAGTCGAGCGCGTGAACTCTGATGGTTCGGTGCTGGTTTCCGAAGGCGGCACCGGGTTCGCGACATTCCCCGCGTATGAGACGATTTCGAACGCCGGGAGCTATCAGTACATTCATTACTGATCCGAACCGCTGGGCTGAACCACTGGACTGCTGAGCCGTCCTTTGGCTGACGGGCTGGGTCTTTCGCCCTCTCAAAATGGCGGGAGCGTGTTGCTTGATGCGACGCACTCCCGCCATTCCTATACGCGGAGTCGATGGCGCGGCTGTGTGCGGTTTCCGGCGAGGTAGGAGGGAAGGACGGAAGAGAAGAGAAGAAGAGAAATCGTTCGCGTTGATTGTGAGTGGCGACTCGCAATCAAACTGTGGAATCGTGAAACGTCCCACGATTGTTGTCCTCTTCGCGTTGATTGTGAGTGACTGCTCACAACCTGAGCAGACCTGGGCGGTTGTTCTTGACAAGATCATCTCCGGTTACTGATGTTTGTGAGTGACTGCTCACAAACAAGGCGAATGAAACTGTCCCGGAGAAGATTTCCTGCCATTGTTCGGCTGATTGTGAGTCGCCGTTCACAACCTTGGACGATTGCGCGTTGTATCTACTGTCATCCGCACTCGTTGCATCATTGTTTGTGAGCGGCGACTCACAATCAAAATAGTGGAGTGCGTGAATAGGGACGCCGACGCGGTCACGGCCGTTTGATTGTGAGTGATGACTCACAATCTTGTTGTTGAATCGATTGATGATGGTAATCGTGGTGGAAGTTGATGGAGCCATGGCTCACGATTGTGAGTGGTGACTCTGAGCTTGATTTGTGAAATCGAGAGATAGACATGTGATTGACGCAGAAAATCACCCGTTGTGAGTGGCGACTCGCAATCGACGTTTTTTCTGCGGTGGCATAAGAGACTGATGCGATGCTGGCGGCTGGTTGTGACTGGCGGCTCACAACGATTGTTGATCAGATGTCGGGTGGTGGATGTCGGCGGTTGTTTTGCCATTGATTGTGAGCGGCGGCTCACAATCTGTGATGTAGTGCGGCAATTACGAAGAGATGCGTGTATCCCGCCATTGCTGGTTGTGAGTGGGACACACAGTCAATGCCGGAACTGTCTTGTGAGAGAGATCTGCAGTCCTATTGTCGTTGATTGTGAGTGGGGACTCACTAGGTCTCAGCAGGAAATTGTCGGTAACGAATATGTGGCATGGAACCGCTGCTGATTGTGAGTGGCGGCTCACAATCGGTGGGTTGATGGTGGGTGAGGGGTTTGCGGGATCAGGAGTATGTAGCTGATTGTGAGTGGCGACTCACAATCAGCGGTTTGGGGATAGCCCGGTTACTGTTGGGCGGTTCGGATAGTTGCTGGTTGTGGGTGGGGACTCACAATCGGTTGGATGATGGGCGCAAAGGGTATGCGACGATAAGGGGTCGCCGCCGGTGGGTAGTGGTGACTCACAATCAATCGACTGTTTCGGTTGGAGAAGAGGATCGGAAGATGGTGCAGGGGAGAAGCAGCAGAGAAAGGTGGTGCATGGAAAGAGGTGCGCTGAGCGGCGGGACGGACACAGATGCCGGACTCTATACGGGCGTGTGCGACTTCGTGTACAATGGTTGGTTCGACAGGCAGCGTGGCGGGCACCGCATACGTTCTCGCTCATCGTAGGGTGATGGACGACGCGACGATCCCGCACATCATCGGGGCATCCAAGACGAGAGCGTGCCCCAGGGACATGAGGAACGAGGACGGAATGGCGAAAGAACAGGGGACTGTGATGATTGCGCAGAACCGCAAGGCGCGGCACGACTATAGCATCGAGGACACGTACGAGGCTGGACTGGTGCTCACGGGTACCGAGGTCAAGTCTCTGCGCGAGGGGCGCGCGTCGCTCGCTGAAGCATTCGTCAGTATTGACAGGCGCGGCGAGATGTGGCTTGAGGCCGCAAATATCCCGGAATATCTCAACGGCACGTGGAACAATCACGCCCCGAAGCGCAAGCGTAAATTGCTGCTGCATGCTGCGCAGATTGAGAAGCTGCAGCGTCAGACCCAGGCAAAAGGCTATACGATCATTCCGCTGAGCCTGTATTTCAAGGACGGCAGGGTCAAAGCGGAAATCGCGCTCGCACGAGGCAAGAAGGAGTACGACAAGCGTCAGGCTTTGCGTGAGGAGCAGGACAAGCGCGAGGCGTTGCGCATCATGCGCTACAAGAACAAGCAGGTGATCTGAGCGTTATTGTTTCGCTGGTCTGAGAAGATGGTTGATGGCGTGGGCATTCAATGTTGGCTGTCTTGCTGCGGAATCGTGACACCGTCGTCCACAATCGTGCCCGCATATCGAGACTCCTCGTTACAAGCCCACACTGCACGGTTACGGTGAAGTGTAACGTCGCCGTAGCATGGCGGGCTTATTCTGCGGCTATCGGCGAGGACGGGGCATCCGCCCGGGTGCCCACGCCGACGGGCGCGGCCGCTAGGCTCTCGCGTCCGGAACAGAGAGAGGGTTCAGCCATGTCAGTCATGTCAACCATGTCTTATTTTCGCCACGCTGGAAGCCAAACCGCAAGCATGCTGAAACGTTTCGCTGCCGCCGCCTGCTGTGTTGCCATGCTCGCCGGCGCTGCTGCATGCGGTACGAGCGATGCGTCGGATACGAAGTCCGGTTCCGGTTCTTCGTCGAGTTCGTCCACGGCCGGTTACGATGTCTCCGGTGTGAAGAAGGATGCCTCGATTGCGGCGTTGCTGCCTGATTCGGTGACCAAGGACGGCAAGCTCACCGTCGGCATGGATACGTCATACGCGCCGGCCGAGTTCCTCGCGGAGGACGGCAAGACTCCGGTCGGATATGACGTTGACATCGTCAAAGCGATAGCGAATATCTTCGGTTTGAAGGCGGACCCGGTGACCGCGAATTTCGATTCGATCATTCCGTCGGTCGGCAGCAAGTACGATATCGGCGTGTCGTCGTTCACGGTGACGAATGAGCGTCTTGATTCCGTTGATTTCGTAACGTTCTACAAGGCGGGTTCCACGTGGGTGACCAAGAAGGGTAACCCTGAGAAGGTGGATACTTCGGACCTGTGCGGCAAGAAGATTGCCGTGCAGACCGGTACCACGCAGGAGGAGTCGGTCGCCGAGATTTCCAAGCAGTGCAAGGCGAATGGCAAGCAGCCGGTGGACGTGCTTTCGAGCAAGTTGCAGACCGATGTGACGACGAATGTGGTGACCGGCAAGGCGGTCGCGTTCTATGCGGATACCCCGGTTGCCGGCTATGCGATCTCGCAGACCGGCGACCAGCTTGCCACGCTCGGTGAAGATGAGGGTGTCGCCCCGGAGGGCGCAGCCATCAAGAAGGGTGATTCCGCCACCGACGAGGCGGTGCAGAAGGCCCTGCAGAAGCTCATGGATGACGGCACGTACAGGAAGATCCTCAAGCATTGGGGTGCCGAGGGCGGTGCCGTGACCAAGGCGGAGATCAACCCCAAGGTCGAGGACTGAGCTGCGCGTCTCGTCCGTGCGTGTTGCCTACGCGCCCGCAGAGTATCCATGGTATGCCGGTCGTGTCGCGGATGACGCCTGTTGCGTCCCGACACGACCGGCGTGTCTTTTTCGTGCCGCAGTCTGCGGCATAGTATATTATGCGAATCAATGCATAGATATGCATGTTGGAATGGCAGACAGCCTGACCGCATGCATGAAGAGAGGAACATATGTCATTCAAGGCTTTCAAGACCGCGCTCGCCTGCACGCTGAGCGCCGCCATGTTGCTCGGTGCCGCCGCATGCGGCACGAAGGATGAAGCGACGTCCGGCTCCGGTTCTTCGTCGAGTTCGTCCACGGCCGGTTACGATGTCTCCGGCATCAAGAAGGACGCATCCATCGCCGCCATGCTGCCTGATTCGGTGACCAAGGACGGCAAGCTCACCGTCGGCATGGAGCTCACGTATGCTCCGGCTGAATTCCTTAAGGAAGACGGCAAGACTCCGGTCGGCTACGACGTCGACCTGTCCAACGCGCTGGGCAAGGTGTTCGGCCTGGACACTCAGATTGTCTCCGCCTCCTTCGATTCGATCGTTCCGTCGGTGGGTAGCAAGTACGATCTTGGCATCACCTCGCTGACCATCACCAAGGAGCGTATGGACGCGGTCAACTTCGTCAGCTACTACAAGGCTGGCGCCACATGGGTGGTCAAGAAGGGCAACCCGCAGAAGGTTGATACCTCTGACCTGTGCAGCAAGAAGATCGCCGTGCAGACCGGTACAGTCGAGGAGGAGGACGCCAACAAGGCGGCCAAGCAGTGCAAGACCGACGGCAAGAAGCCCCTCGAAGTGCTCTCCAGCAAGCTGCAGACCGATGCGGCAACCAATGTGGTGACCGGCAAGGCTGATGTCTTCTATGCGGATTCCCCGGTCGCGGGTTATGCGATTTCCCAGACCGACGGCCAGCTTCAGGCGCTCGGCAAGGACGAGGGCTCGGTCAAGCAGGGCATCGCCATCGCGAAGAACGACGACCAGACCACCAAGGCCGTGCAGAAGGCCGTGCAGAAGCTTATGGACGACGGCACATACATGAAGATCTTGAAGCACTGGGGCGTGCAGTCCGGCGCTTTGGACAAGGCGGAGATCAACCCGACCGATCTGAGCTGACCAGCTGGTATCAGTGGGCGTCAGTTGGTGTCAGTTGACATCGGCGGAAGAGACATGCTGATACGCCCGTCGGTCATGCGACGTAAGCCGCATAGCCGACGGGCACACTCGTTGGGGAATCATCGTTGGGGAATCAATCGTGACTGATGCAACAGCCTGACCATGTGGCGCGCGGCACTGATTTGTGATATTGGGATACGGACATTATCTTGACTGTGTCGCAGGGCGTGGCGACAATAAAGTTCACAAGGTGTTCACGCTGATGGTGTGAACTGGGCAACGAACTGACAACAGGAGATGGCGCAAACCATGGCGAAGAAACAAGTCGACGGCGAAGGTCTGGACATACCCGACCGCATCCACGCGTTGCCCGTGAAGCGTACCGGCCCAGTGGTCGCCGCTGTGATTGTGGCGCTGCTTGCGGCGATGCTCGTGCAGGGGCTGGTCACCAACCCGCGGTTCGAGTGGAATATCGTCTGGAAGTATTTGTTCAACGAGAACGTGCTCGAAGGCATCGGTTATACCCTGCTGCTCACGGTGATTTCCATGGTCGTCGCAATCATCCTGTCGGTGATTCTGGCGATTATGCGCAAGTCCATCAACCCGGTGCTGCGCGGGGTCAGCTGGTTCTTCATCTGGTTCTTCCGCGGCACACCTGTGTACACGCAGCTCGTGTTCTGGGGCCTGTTCTCCGTGCTGGTGCCCAAGCTGTCGCTCGGCATCCCGTTCACGTCGGTGACCTTCTGGAGCATCGACTCGTCCACGATCATCACCGCGTTCAACGCGGCGTGGATTGGACTCGCGCTCAACGAGGCGGCCTACTTGTCCGAAATCGTACGTGCCGGTCTTGAAGCCGTGGACCCGGGGCAAACCGAAGCGGCGAAGGCGCTCGGCATGAAACGCTCGTTGATTATGCGGCGCATCATCCTGCCGCAAGCTATGCGCATCATCATCCCGCCGACCGGCAATGAGACCATCGGCATGCTCAAGACCACGTCGTTGGTACTCGCCGTGCCGTTCACGCTGGAACTCCAGTTCGCCACCAACGCCATTGCGAACCGCATCTACAAGCCGATTCCGTTGCTTCTGGTCGCCTGCATCTGGTACCTGCTGATTACTTCCATCCTCATGGTCATCCAGTCCCGTCTCGAAAAGCATTTCGGCAAGGGCTTCGAAGCCCGATCCATCGTGGCCGAAGATAATGGCGATCAGCAGCTGGACGGCCCGGTCGCCGTCAGTGAGACGAAGAAAGACCGCATCGCCCGCGGCAACAATGTGAAGATGATCGGGCTCAACGCGTGAGCGTGAGGGAGGAAACAGACATGAGTGACCAGACAGCAACCGATACCGCGTTTCCGCAGCAGACCTCTTCGCAGCAACACGACGAGTCGGCGACGCAACACACCACGCCGGCGGTCGAGGCGATCGGTGTGCACAAGGCTTTTGGACACCTCCACGTGCTCAAAGGCATCGACATGACCGTCATGCCGGGCACTGTGACGGTGATTCTCGGTCCGTCCGGCTCGGGCAAGTCGACCTTCCTGCGGCTGATTAACCAGCTGGAGACCTTGACCGGCGGCGAAATCCGCGTGGACGGCGAGATGATTGGCTTCAAGAAAGTCGAACATAAGGGCCAGGAAGTGCTCCAGACCCTGAACGATAAGGAGATTGCGGCACAGCGATCCAAACTGGGTATGGTCTTCCAGCGGTTCAACCTGTTCCCGCATATGACGGCGCTGGAGAATGTCATGGAAGCGCCCGTCCATGTGAAGCATATGGGCAAGAGTGAAGCGCGTGAGCTAGCGGTTGCCGAATTGCAGCGTGTGGGGCTTGGGCAGCGGCTTGACTATTACCCGTCTCAGTTGTCCGGCGGCCAGCAGCAGCGTGTCGCCATCGCACGAGCGCTCGCGATGAAGCCCGAGATCATGCTGTTCGACGAGCCGACATCCGCGCTTGACCCCGAATTGGTAGGCGAGGTGCTGAGCGTCATGCGTCAGCTTGCCGACGAGGGCATGACCATGATCGTGGTCACTCATGAGATCGGGTTCGCCCGTGAGGTCGCCGACCAGGTGGTGTTCATGGATGGCGGTGTGGTGGTTGAGCATGGCGGTCCCGAGATCATCGACCATCCGAGCGAGCCGCGTTTCAAGGATTTCCTGCAGCACGTGCTGTGACACGGGTTGTCGCGAAGGAAAACGGTATGCGAATGATTTATTGCAATGATGCATGGCGTCATGGTGGTTGTGCCGCATTGGCGATGTACCTTGCGATTATCGTTGGCGTTTGCGGTCTGTCTACAAGAATCACTGATAGCCGGTGCGATGATGCGTTTTTGTCGTCGGTTTCCGTGAGCGTTGGCGTCTTGTTGGGCGAATGCCCCAAGTGGTTTCCATGGTGCATGGTCTGACGCAAGTCAGCTAGCACAAGGGGCGGGGCTGCGGGCGCTGAGCGTCGTATGCTCGGAAACTTGCTGAACAAAACGGGTTCATGGAACGAAACGTGAGTACTCAGTTGGCGTGTTGCAGCGGCGATTGAGCATTCACGTAACCGTGGTCTTGCGGGTGCAACGGGATGCGCGCGTAGAGCGTCCACGTCTCGTCCTCGCTGTTGAATCGCAGCTCGCCGCCCAGCGATTCGATGATGCCGCGGTGGAGCACCAATCCACTTTGGGATTGTGGCAGAGCGCCGTCATGGCTGGCCGAAGCCTGGGCAACTTTTGGCGACTGCTGGTCTGTGCCGCTACCACGTGTGCACTTTGGTGTCAGCGCGTTCGTCTGCATGAGTGACATGTTGTCGTCATCGTAGCTGATGGTGAGCATGGGCGCGCTGTCAGGGGACGCGTGCCGCAGCAGATTCGTGAAGATCTCCCCGATGAGGGTCACCGCCTCGTCGCCTGACCGTGTGCAGGCGGGAGATGATATCTGCCCTGACGTATGCACATCGACATGCATATGGTGCGGGGCCAGCAGATGCTGCCCCTGCTCGATCGCGATGCCGATGCGCTGCGGTAGCGGAAGGTTGTGTAAAGCGCCATCCAGATGATCCTCAGGGCGTTCGTCCGAGGCGTTCATGGTCCTGATGACCGAGCGGATACTGGCAAGGGCGCTCTCGCTGAGCTGCCGGACGGTCCGCCAATCCTCGTCTGACGCATCCGCCGTCTTGCCGGCCGTGTCCAACGTGTCAATATGCTGTTGCGCGAGCAGGAATATACTCGACAGGCTTGCCGTGACCGCGTCATGGGTCATTTGCGCGAATCTGGTGACTTCCCGCTGATGTGCCTGCTGTGTTTGCAACAGCTCCAGCTCGGCGTCGCGGTGCCGTTGCCGATCGTCGATGGCGATGGTGCGGATGGACGCGCACATCACATACGTGACGATGTACAAGGCGAGCAGCACGAAGAAGGAGAGCGCGTCCCCCTGCGAGAGCGCTTCGCGGGGGTCGAAAGCCAGCAGCAAGGTGACGATCGAAGCGACAAGACTCCAGATTGACCATCGGGTGGGTGTCGAATACGCGAGCGTACCTATGGCCAGCGGCGTAAGCATATGAATGATCGAACCGGCATCCGAGAGTGATATTCCGGGAGTGAACATCAGCAGTAGTACCACGGCGAATGAGACGATGGACATCGGTACCGGTGCGAAGGCGATGCCCAGCGGGCAGCAGCAGGCGATGATACAAGCCACCCATTGCACCGGGGTCTTCGCAGGGAAGAACGCCAGCACTGCAATCATGAGTATCGTGGTCACCAAGCAAAGGGCGACGTGCAGTTTATGGTGGCGCAATCGTTGCGGAATGACGGTTGTGATGGTGTTGCTGATTACAGTCCGATGGTTTTCGTCCATAACGCCACCGCCTCCCGTTTGCTGGCCACGCCCATCTTGCGCGACGCGCGTGTGATGTAGGTGTTGATGGTCGACGGGCTAACGTCGAGCACCTGCGCGATATCGGCGTTGCTATATCCGTGCGAACACATGGTGAGCACCTGCTTTTCCTGCTGACTCAGCGAGAGGATGTACGGCAGGCCTTCCTGCCGGATGCGCAGATGCGCCCGCCCCGGTGCCTCGAAGGGCGGTCGGACGGCGAGAGCGCCGGTGTCCGCGACCTCCATGATGATGCTTTTGAGGGCCGACAGCTCGTTCTTGCCGATAACCGCCTGCATGCCGGCGTCGGCGGCATCATGGTAGAACTGGGTCGGCTCGTATGAAGTGATGCCGAGTATCGGCATCGTGCCGTTGGTGTAGCGGATGGCTCGGCTCATATCGACGCCCGACAGGCCGCGCATCGAGATGTCGGTGATGAACAGGTCCGGCAGATCGCGGATGCCGGATTCGCATTGTCGGTAGTGGTCGAAGGCGTCCGAGCCGTTATATTCGGTCCAGGTGATGGCGACGCGCGGCCACGCGGACATGATCTCGCGCAGCATCTTCAGCGCCAGGATGTCGTTGTCGACGAGCACGACCTGCACGGTGCCCGTCGTCTGGTCGCTGCCGGTCGCGGATGGTGTCTGCTGTTGGCTCATGGTGGTGCCTGGCTCCGTGCTTGTTCGAATACGGTATTCATACACCAGCATAGCTCTGTGTCGGTGCCGCCGGATTGGCGTCAACAATGGGTTTCACGGAAACCGTTCCGCAGGATATTCCAAAAACAGCGCCAATATGTGAGACGCGCAATCATGATTTGCTTGGGAGATGAGGCGCTGTATCGGCGGAAAGTCAACGAAAAACGGGTAATCGTGCCGCAAAGCCATGTTTGGCGCGAGTGCCAGTATCGCGACCGTGTAGGTATTTGCACGACAAGGATTTGCCTGCGGATTCCTCCGCGCCGATAATGACAACGTTTCGATTCTGCACGAAGGAGCACAGAATGCGGCTGCATCACCAGAAAACCGGTGGAAACCGGAACGCTGGCCGCAACACTGTGTCCGTCTCCGTGACTGTCCTGCTTGCGCTCGTCATGCTGGCGGCCGGCGTGTGCGGCGGGTTCCTGCTCACCCGTGAACCCGAACCCGCCGCGTTCGAGTCGACTACGCGCGCGGGCACACTTGCCGTGCAATCGGAACCATATGATGACGAGCGTTCCGTCACCGTCACGGTGGAACGCAGTGAATCCGGTTCCGTAGCCGCTCCGGTTGGGGGAGTGGTTACGGAGTTGAGACAGTGCGCGGCCGGAAGCAACATCGAATCAGGCTCCGCGTTCATTGCCATTGACGGACAACTCCAATTCGCCCTGTATCTGAGAACACCACCGTATCGGACGATGACCAGTGGCATGAAGGGCGGTGATATCGCGGCGCTCAATGCGGAGCTCAGACGGCTCGGATATGCGGCTCCGGATTCGGACGTGATGACGTGGGATACGGTGAAAGCTTTCAATGCGCTTGCCACAACCGCCGGGACGCAGGGAACCACGCAAGAGCGCCAGTGGAGCATCGATACGTCGTTGTTCGCATGGTTGCCCCAACAGCAGGTGACTGTCAAGGAGTGCCAAGCCCGATATGGCGGGCAGGTCGAGCAGGGAGCCGATGTGCTGACGACTACCAGCCAACCGGTCCGTGCGACGTTCCGACGCAATGATTCCTCGATGGTGCAAGGTGATCGGGTCATGGAAGTCAACGGTGCGACGTTCACCATCACCGATCAGACAGCAGACAGCACTGACGCCTCCCTGCTCTCAGCCATCGGTGCGAGCAACGAATACCGTGCCGCCCAACAGCCGACAGCCTCCGGGCAGGCTTCCGATACCGGAGGGGCCCAAAGCGACACGGGACAAGACACCGCTCCGAACACCATCAACGTTACATATCGCTGGAAGCTCGCCAAAGCGCTGAACGTGGTCTCGGTGCCGCCGGCGGCGATGTACGATGTCTCTGCGGATTCGGCATGCGTGGTTTCGCGCGGCAAGCCGGTCGCCGTCCATGTGGTCGCCTCCCAGCTTGGCAAATCGATGGTCGGCGTGCAATCCGGCGCATCCCTGACTTCCGTCGATGTTCCCGCCAGCACAGGCAAGGCGTGCCGATGAGCGGGCAAGACCGGCTCGAGTCCATACGACCCGCGGTTGCAGGATTGGCGGGAACCAGTACAGTTCAGGACAATTCCGGTGATGAGCAGTCTGCCCATGTCAAGCTCGACGATGTCGGGCACAGCTTCGACGGGGACGACTGGCTGTTCAGGCATATCACCATGACGCTGTATCCCCGGCGCGTTTATGCGCTGGTCGGTCCTTCCGGCTCGGGCAAATCCACGCTATTGTCCATTGTCGCAGGCTGGCAGCAGCCAGCGCAGGGCAAGGTCATACGCGTCTCATGCGGTCGGGTGTGCTGGGTATTGCAGAATCCTCATGGAGTAGCGCGTAGGAAGGTCATCGACCATGTGGCACTGCCCTATATTTCTCGCGGGGAACGCAGGAACGAAGCCGAAGAGCACGCTTTGGCACTGTTACGCGTGTTCGGGCTTGACCATCTTGCCGCCAAACAGTTCCGTGACCTGTCCGGTGGCGAGGCTCAGCGGCTGATGCTTGCGCGCGCGGTCGCCTCCCACGCGGGACTGCTTCTTGTGGATGAGCCGACAGCACAACTTGATTTGGCGACTGCGGCGAGCGTGAACCGAACCTTGCACGGGTTGTCGATATCAGGGGCGATTGTCGTGGTCGCCACACATGATCCGCGCACCCGCGACGCGTGCACGGACATCATCGATTTGAGGGACTACCAGTGAGCCGGGAACAAGATACCGTTGCGCCTGCCATTGACCGGGATACGGCTGCGACAGGGCGTATGCGTCTGCGTGGTGTCGTGGACGAAGCATGGCGGGATATCGTGTCCGGAACCTCGCATGCGTTCATGCTTATGTTGATTCTCGCCGCGTTGGTCGGCGGGTTGTCTGCTGCCGACCTGTTCAGCATTCGGTCAATAGCGCAGCAGGTTGACCGGTATATCGCATCGGGCGCGTCGACGTACGTCATCGAGTTCAAAGGCAGGATTAGCGGTGAAGCATGCGAACGGTTGTCCAGTGTGGACGGGGTGCTTGCCTCGGGTGCACTTCGCTCGAAGAACGATAAGGTCATTTCCGCCATTCTGCCTTCAGCGGGCATTCCTTCGCTTGATGCCACGACCGGGGCGCTTGGTGTCTTTGCTTCTTCGACCCGTTCCGGCACTGTAGGGTTGAGTACTCGGGATTACGATGGCATTTGGCTCTCCTCGCAAGCGGCACAGTCTGTGAACGCTGCCGCCGGAAGTCAGCTGGCATTGCATGCCGGCGGTAGCGTTCGAATCGCCGGTGTATTCCAGTATCCAGATGATGGCAGGTCAACGAATTACGAATACGTGGCGCTCAGCCAGGTTCCGGTTGATGCAAACGATTTCGACCAGTGCGTGGTGAAGACCTGGCCGGTTCCGGATGCCCTGCAGGCGTTGTTGCAATCCACGGTCTCCTCATGGCCTTCGGATGCTTCGCAGCAGCCAACGATCAGCCAATTGAATGCGACGCAAGGCTCACAGCTGGATGCCGTCAAGGCGTTCCGGGAGAGGCAGACTGCACTGGCTCCACTCGTGATGCTGGTCATTGCGTTCTTCATCGGATTCGCCGTTGTCCGTGTCAGGCGGCTCGAACTTGCATCCGCTATGCATTGTGGCGAACCCAAGACCGCGCTCTGGCTGCAGATGCTGCTCGAGGCGTTGGTCTGGTGCTGTTCGGCGATACTGGTGACACTGCCATTGACGATCTGGGCGATTACCCATATGGATACGGGGATCATCATTGCCTCACCGACGCTTGTTGGTATTCTTTCCAGAGTTCCAGCGGCGGCCCTTGCGGGTGTGTTGGCCGGTGTCACGCTTGCGATGCTGGTCACTCGCGAACGTGACCTGTTCAGATATTTTAAGAATCGATGACCGTGAGCAGGGGTTTGTAGCAATTTCAATGACAAGGATTTGCATCGTGTGGTGAAGCGAGAAACAATGCAATCGTGATGTCAACGAGGCGTCGCCTACGAGGCACAAGGTAGAAAAGGGGTTTCAACGATGAGAATGATGACAATGATGCAAGGGCATTGGTATGCGTATTAGTGATTGGTCCGGGATGTTGACTCATACCGTTGCTCGTATTCGAAATGTGTTTTTGATTTTCGGCGTCATCGTGGCATGCCTCTTGTGCATCGCCTGCGGCTCGGGACATCAGAATGCGACCCCAGACCCATCGCAAAGCACTGCGAAGGCCGAGAATGGACATGTGTTCAAAGGTCCATACGCTCGAAAATTCGCAGACACGTACAACAGCCTTCAGACTGGTTTCGCCCGGAGACTCATCGAGGATGGCAAAATCAGTGAGAAGGATCTTGATGCGATTCAAGACAAGGTAATGGATTGTGTCAATGCCCAAGCTCAAAGCGAAAACGATTTCGTCGACATCGATTGGACGGAAAGCACAAGGATGCCGCATCCTTACCATGGTGAGAATGCGAAGAGGATGAACAAGATTGCGAAGCAATGCATGGAACGTTACGACGGGTACAAGATCAACGATCTGTCTCGCTACGTATACACCCATGAGCATCCCGATAACAACAATCAATCCAAATAATGTATAACCGCGAAGGCGGGCTTGTGTCGCGGGGCTCACGGCACAAGCCCGCCTTCCGACTCTGCGAAACGAAAGAATCACCACTTCGAGAAATGAAAATCATGAAAAAGACCAACACTAGGGGGAACCGTCACGCCGCAGTGACGGCCATGGTGTGCGCCATGGCTTGCTGTCTGACACTGCTTTCGGGCTGTGGGGGAGGAAAACGTACCACCGCTCCGTCCGCTGGCACAGCGACAAGTGCATCGAGCAGTGCCACAGCGAAGGACGGCACCGTCTTCACCGGATACTACGCGCAACAAATCAGACGCACCTACGATGATGCATACCAGTCCCTGACCAAGAAGATACTGAAGGACAGCAAAATCACCGACGAAGAGTTCAACGAACTCAGCGAGCATTTCAGCGATTGCGCGAAACAGCAAGGCGTTGATGTCACTTTCGACTCGCAAGGCGGCATGCAGACCACGTATCCCGCTGGAATGAGCCAGTCCGACGGCGATGCCGTAGTCGCGCAATGCGACGAGGACAATGACTTCACGAATATGAGCATTCTGCACGACAGCATGAAAAGCAACCCCAAGAACGAGGATCCTGCGGTCCCGTTGCTGCAATGCCTGAAGAAGAACGGGCTCGCCGAACAATCCATGACCGTGGAGGATTACAAGGCGATCGTCAGTGACGAAACCAAGGACAAGGACGTATTCGGCAAATACTTCGACGAATCCGCCCCAGGGTATGATGCCGCGAAAGCGAAACTGTACGATCAATGCCAAACCAATTCGTGATGAAGTTGCCTGAGCGCCGATTGGCCGGTTATGTGAAAGTGACTTTCGCCTTCGGCGCTTGACACAATCGTCCGATACACTGGTGTGCTATGTGCGGAATCGTAGGATATGCAGGCGGCATGACCGCATGTGGCAAACCATTGGAAGTATGCATGCAAGGCCTGGGCAGGCTGGAATACCGTGGATATGATTCCGCGGGCGTCGCACTTGCCGCACCTGGCATGAATCTCGTAGCCGTTCGCAAGAAGGCAGGTCGCCTGGACAATCTCAAAGCCGACCTCAAGCGTTCGCCTCTTCCGGACGCAACGGTCGGCATCGGACATACGCGGTGGGCCACGAACGGCGAGCCCAGCGACACCAACGCGCATCCGCATGTGAGCGCGGACGGGAAAATCGCCATCATCCACAATGGCATCATCGAAAACGCATCACAGCTGAAAATGGACCTGCAATCCGAAGGCTACGTGTTCTCCTCCGGCACCGATACCGAAGTCGCCGCGAAGCTGCTCGGCAAGGTCGCCAACATCATCATCAAGGAAACCGGCAAGCCGGACCTGTTCAAAGCGCTCCGTCGCGTCGCGCGTATGCTGACGGGTGCGTTCACCATCCTTGCCGTCGACTGCCGTCAGCCGGATATCGTCGTCGGCGCGCGCCATGATTCTCCGCTGGTCGTCGGGCTCGGCGAGGGCGAGAACTTCCTCGGATCCGACGTCGCCGCATTCGTCGCCTACACGAAGAACGCCATGGAAATCGGGCAGGACCAGGCGGTATGCATCAGCGGTACGAGCGTGACCGTCACCGACTTCAATGGCAATCCGGTGGACGACACCAAGCGATTCACCGTGGATTGGGACGCGTCCGCGGCGGAAAAAGGCGGCTGGCCGTCCTTCATGGACAAGGAGATCCATGAGGATCCCGAAGCGGTGGCCAATACGCTGCTCGGCCGCTTCGACGAGCAGGGCGATATCGTGCTCGACGAAGTGCATATCGGGCTGGACGTGTTCCGCCAGATTGACAAAATCATCGTCGTGGCATGCGGCACGGCAAGCTACGCGGGCATGGTCGCCAAGTACGCGATCGAGCATTGGGTGCGCATTCCGGTCGAAGTCGAGCTCGCGCATGAATTCCGTTACCGCGACCCGATTCTGACCCCGCGCACGCTGGTCGTCGCGATTTCGCAGTCCGGCGAGACCATGGACACGCTGATGGCCTTGCGCCACGCCCGTGAACAGGGGTCGCGCGTGCTGGCGATTTGCAACACGCAAGGCGCGAGCATCCCACGCGAATCCGACGCCGTGCTCTACACGCACGCGGGCCCGGAGATTGCGGTCGCCTCCACCAAGGCCTTCGTCGCGCAGATCGTCGCCGCCTATCTGCTGGGCTTGTATCTGGCGCAGGTGAAGGGCACGATGTACCGCGACGAGATCAGGCACATCCTGGAACAGCTCAAGGGCATGCCCGAAAAAATCCAGTGGGTGCTGGACAACCAGGCGGGCAATGTCGAGCAGGCCGCCAAGCAGATGGTTAACGCGCATTCCTTCCTGTTCCTCGGCCGTCATGTGGGCTACCCGGTCGCGCTGGAAGGCGCGCTGAAACTCAAGGAAATCGCCTACACCTTCACCGAGGGCTTCGCCGCGGGCGAGCTCAAACACGGCCCGATCGCGCTGGTGGACGCGGGCGAGCCGGTCGTCGTGATCGTACCGTCGGCACGCGGGCGCAACATTCTGCACAACAAGGTGATTTCCGGCATCGAGGAAGTCAAGGCGCGTGGCGCGTACACCATCGCTGTTGCAGAACTGGGTGACCCGGATGTCGAACAGTACGCGGATGTCGTCTTCTGGCGGCCGGTATGTCCCACGCTGCTCAGCCCGCTCGTGGACGTGGTGCCATTGCAGCTATTCGCGATGGATATGGCGCAGCTCAAGGGCTATGACGTTGACAAGCCGCGTAATCTCGCGAAATCCGTGACCGTCGAGTGATGTCGCACATACCCGCGGCGACTCGCAGCGCCGGGGCGTCCAGCATGGCTTCACTGCCTGATGGGCGTTCCGACGCGCAATCCGACTCCGGTGAAGACAGACGGTATACGCCGCAAGCCAGGCGTCACCGCTGGGTGACCAATGAGCCTGAAATCCCGTTCCGGTGCCGCGTACTGTACGAGGATGAGCGGATCATCGTCATCGACAAGCCGCATTTCGTGCCGACCACGCCGCGCGGCATGTGGTATCGACAGTCCGCGCTCATCAGACTGCGCGAGCACTACGGAGAACCGCAGATCACGCCGGCGCACCGGCTGGACCGGCTGACCGCCGGCATCGTGGTCTTCGTGCGTGACCCGGCCTGTCGTGGCGCCTACCAGATGTTGTTCCAGAACCATGAGGTGCGCAAGACCTACGAATGCCTGGCCCCGGCGGCGCCGATCGCGCGTCCGCGGACCGGTACGGTCACACGGTTGCAAGCCCCGGCTGTGTTTCCCCTCAAGCGATGCTCGCATATCGTCAAGGACCGCGGTCGTCTGCAAGCCTTCGAGGTACCGGGGGAGCCGAACGCGCGGACGATCATAGACCTGCCCGACGCATGCGGCATGACCGACGACACTCCAGACGCCACGGCGCTGCCCGCCGGCACCCGCCGGTACGTTTTACACCCCGTGACCGGCAAAACCCACCAGCTGCGCGTCCACATGAGCTCAATCGGCCTGCCGATCATGGGCGACCCGTTCTATCCGACGCTCAAACCTTATGGGCCGGATGATTTCAGTACGCCCTTGCAGCTGGTCGCGCGACGGCTCGAGTTCACTGATCCGGTCAGCGGACGGGATATGGCGTTCGTGTCGTCGGTTCCGTTGCAACGGTGATGAATACGGCCGAATGGTCTTGGAATGTTGTAGATATCACACCGGCGGATGGTGTACGGCCGCGAATCGGCTAATCGCAACTGAAGCAGTTAAGTTCAAGCACCGCAAGAAAGGCCGGTTTTCCAGGCGCTTGACCGCCTCGGCATAGGTGAGACGCAGTGGGTATCCGACGTACGGGCATCGCCTATACTTGGCACCGTATCAACAGCTATCAAGGGGCGAACAATGAACCGGAACCTGACTGTCTCTATGCAGGATGTTGCAAGGGAAGCCGGCGTTTCGCCCCAAACGGTCTCCCGCGTCACCAACGGGAGCAAGAGTGTGCGTGACGAAACCCGAGTGCGCGTCGAGGAAGCGATGGACAAGCTCGGCTATCGTCCCAACTATGCCGCACGTGCGCTCAAATACGGCCGGTTCAACGATATCGGCGTCGTGGTGTTCAGCCTGTATGATTACGGCGATTCCCGCATTCTTGACGGCATCGTCGCGGCTGCGGTGGACGAAGGCTACGCCGTCACGGTGCGCACGATGGGTGCCGGCCGGGAACGCTCGCTCCAAGCGGCTGTCGAGCGTATGGCACAACTGCCGGTTGACGGGATCATCATCGTGTTGCAGCAGGACGTGCCGGATTTCGACACGTTCGTCCCGCCGAAGGAGATGCCGGTCGTCCTCGTATGCGAAGGGGCTGCCGCACATTGCCCGACCGTTGACGCCGACCAGTACGGGTGCTCCACGAGCATTGTCGATTATCTGTTGGAACAAGGGCACAGCACCGTGCATCATATCGCCGGGCCGATGCAGTCGCGTGCGGCGCGCAGCAGACTGCAAGGGTGGAGCGACCAACTTAATCGCCATGGCATCGCCGTACCGCAAGCCCTGATTGGTGACTGGGGGGCGGACAGCGGGTATCGTGCCGGATTCGAGCTGGCCCATGACCCCGAATGCACAGCCGTGTACGCGGCGAACGACCAGATGGCGTATGGCGCGATCCTGGGTTTGAAGGATGGCGGCCGTCGCGTGCCCGAGGATGTCAGCATCGTCGGTGTGGATGATTCGCTCAGAGGTATCGTCCCCCAACTCGACCTGACGACCATGCGCATGCGCTTCGACACCATCGGGCATGAGGCGTTCACCATGATCCGCAAGCAGTGCGAAGGTGAGAACGTGCCAGTGAACGTGAAAACCGTGATTCCCGGCGAGCTGATTGAACGCGGGTCGGTGGTGCGATACGCCCGCTGAACTGTGCCTGTGCCGGTGTCGAGCGCATCCGGACGGCGCCGGGGAAGCGCCGTCAGGAAAAACACAACCGTCGATGGTATGGTAAACATCGGTAACCGAACATATACAGTTGGAGCGCCATGACAGCACGTAGAACACACCGTTGGCCAAGACCGCTGGACAATGCGGCCCGGCGTATCTGGTACGGCGGAGACTACAATCCCGAACAATGGCCGGAATCCGTCTGGGATGAGGATATCGAACTCATGAACCAGGCCGGGGTCAATATCGTGTCCCTTGGTATTTTCGCATGGAGTGCGATAGAACCCGAGGAAGACGTCTACGATTTCGGGTGGCTCGACCGGATCATCGACAAGCTGTACCATGCCGGCATCGCCGTCGACCTTGCATCCGCGACCGCCAGCCCGCCGCTGTGGCTGACGCAGAAGCACCCGGAAGTGCTGTGGAAGGACGAGCGCGGCGACGCCTGCTGGCCGGGAGCCAGACAGCATTGGCGTCCCACCAGCCCGATTTTCCGCGAGTACGCCTTGCGGCTGTGCCGTGCCATGGCACAGCATTACCGGGACAACCCGGCCGTCGTGGCTTGGCATGTGAGCAATGAATACGGGTGCCACAACCGTTTCGACTATTCGGATGACGCCATGCGCGCCTTCCAGCGCTGGTGCAAGGAGCGCTATGGGGATATCGAAGCGGTCAACGACGCGTGGGGCACCTACTTCTGGTCTCAGCGCATGACCGATTTCTCCCAGATCATCCCGCCGCGGTACATCGGGGAAGGCAATTTCATGAACCCGGGCAAACTGCTTGATTTCAAGCGGTTCTGCTCCGATGCGCTCAAGGAGTTCTTCAAGGCGGAGCGTGACGCGCTCGCCGAAATTACCCCGAATATCCCCTTGACCACAAACTTCATGGTCAGCGCGCCCGGCAACGCACTCGATTATGACGATTGGGGCCATGAAGTCGATTTCGTGTCCAACGACCACTATTTCACCGCCGGAAGCCGGCATCTTGACGAGCTGGCCTACTCGTCCTCGCTGGTTGACGGCATCAGCCGCAAACAGCCTTGGTTCCTCATGGAACATTCCACCAGCGCCGTCAACTGGCGTGGCATCAATTACCGCAAGGAACCCGGGCAGTTGGAACGTGACGCGATGGCGCATCTGGCCATGGGCGCGGACGCCATCTGCTTCTTCCAGTGGCGTCAATCCCAAGCGGGAGCTGAGAAATTCCACAGCGGCATGGTGCCTCACGCGGGACGGAACAGCCAGGTCTATCGTGACGTCTGCGCGCTCGGCAATGACCTGGACACGCTCTCGCAGGCGGGATTGCCCGGCACCACACTGAGCCAGGCACGGATTGCCGTCGTCTACGATTACGCGAGTGAATGGGCCACCGAGCATACGGCGACACCCACCCAGCAGGTACGGCATTGGACGGAACCGCTCGACTGGTTCACCGCGTTGGCTGATCAGGGGCTGACCGCCGATGTGGTGCCGCTGGCGGGCGATTGGGATCGCTACGAGATGGTCGTTCTGCCGAGCGTGTACCTGCTGGGCGAAAATGATGCGCGGCGCGTGCGTGATTATGTCGCGGCAGGCGGCAAGCTGTTCGCCACCTACTACACTGGTATCAGCGACGAACGCGACCACGTGTGGCTTGGCGGCTATCCGGGGGCCATCCGCGATGTTGTCGGCGTGCGTTCCGAGGAATTCGCCCCGATGGGTGATGACGATGGCGTGCTTGATCACCTCGACCTGAGCAATGGCACCGTGGCACACGACATCGCGGAAGTCATCACCTCGACCGCGGATTCCGCGCGTATACTTGCCACCTACCAAGCCGATTCGTGGACCGGTATGAACGGTGTCCCCGCCATCACGGTCAACACATATGGTGAGGGGCGTGCCGCCTACGTCGGTTGCCGATTGGGCGCTGACGGGCTTGCCGCAAGCCTGCCGTCCATGTTCGAGGCCATGGACGTGAGCGTACCGGCATGGCAAGGTTCCGGCGACATTCTGCGCGTGGTGCGTGAGGGGCGCGGCGACGGCGAACATGAGGCGCCGCGGTTCACGTTCCAGTTCAACCGTACGCACCATCCGGTCGCAGTGGATATCGAAGGGCGTACCATCGTCGCATCTCTCGCCGAAGACCATGGCGACGGAACGGCGACCATCGCCCCGAACGGCGTCATCGTCAGCATGGGTTGACGGCGGGCACCAGCGAACATATACGGAAAATCAAGGAGCAGCATGACACGACCATCCCACGGACGGCACCTTATCGCGAAGGCGTTGTCCGCCGTCATGTCCGTATGCATGCTGCTCACGGTCGCCGCATGCGCGGTGCAGGACACGCGCACCGTCATCACCGTATGGTCATGGGAGCCGAGCATGGACAAGCTCGCCCAGTCCTTCGAGGCCGCGAACCCTGACGTTCATGTCATCGTGAAGAACACGAGCGGCTACGAGAACCTCAATACGGCGATCCAGGACGGGTACGGGCTGCCGGATGTCGCGCAGATTGAATATTTTGCGCTGCCACAGTATGCGGTCAGTGGCCAATTGCGTGATTTGACCGACCGCGCGCAAGGCTACGCGAACTTCTACACGACCGGCACATGGTCCTCGGTGCAGCTTGGCGGCCGTATCTATGGCCTGCCCATGGATTCGGGCCCGATGGCGTTCTTCTACAACGATAGCGTGTTCAGACAGGCCGGGGTTGACCCGACAACCATCCACACGTGGAAGGATTATTACCGGGCGGCCAAGAAACTCAAGAAAATCGGGGTGTATATCGCCGCGGACGCCGGGGACGCAAGCTTCTTCAACGCGATGATCTGGCTTGCCGGCGGCAGACCGTACCGGACCTCCTCCGACGGCAAAACCGTCACGGTGAACCTCAAAGATGACACGGGCACGAAAACCTTCATCGAATACTGGCAGAAAATGATGGATGAAGGGCTGATCAATACCCGTCTGACCACATGGTCCACAGGGTGGAAGAACGCACTGGGCAACGGAACCGTCGCCTCGGTGCTGTCGGGCGCGTGGATGCCCTCCATGCTGTTGTCCGATGTGCCCGGAGCTGCAGGACAATGGCGGGTCGGCACTATCCCGACCGTTCACGGTAGCACAGCCAACGCTGAAATTGGCGGGTCCGCGTTGACGATGCTCAACACGACGCGCAAACCCGAAGCCGCATACCGCTTCATCGAATATGTGTGCCATGATGCCGAAGGTATTGCCACACGCGTTGACGGAGGAGCGTTCCCCGCAGATACTTCCACATTGGAATCCAAGACTTTCCTTGAAAAGACGACCATCCGCGACTCGCGCGGCATCCAGATCCCGTATTTCGGCGGCCAACAGTTCAATAAGGTGCTCGCGCAGGCGGCGGAGAACGTGTCCTCCGGATACCAGTATCTGCCGTTCGAAGTGTATGCGCGCAGCGATTTCCGCGCGACCATGGGCAAGGCCTACAAGTGGGAGTCCGCCAACCAGCGGCGGATCGTCGCCAAAAAGCGTTTCGAGGCGGGCATGACCGACGACGACGGCAATCCCGTGACTGTGCCGGACGATCCGGGGCCGAAGGTTTCGCTCGCAGGGGCGCTCGCCAGTTGGCAGAACGACATTCAGGAGTACGGGGTCAATCAGGGCTTCACCATCCAGTGATGCAGATGATGTAGAAACCGGTATTCGCTGCGGCACGTCGGCTGCGCGGCCTATACTGGCGGCAGCGCTGACGGCGACAGCCGCAGCGACAGTACAGACCGCCGCAACAGCGCGGCGTTTGGGAGGTCGTATGGCTTCAACCCATATCATGCTCGGTGTCACCGGCAGCATCGCGGCGTTCAAAGCATGCCAACTGGTCAGTGATTGGGGCAAATGCGGGTATGAGACGCGGGTCGCCATGACCGCGGCCGCGCAACGGTTCGTCACCCCGCTTTCGTTCGCGTCCCTCGCTCACACGCCGGTACGCACGGCAATGTTCCCCGATACCGCGGATTCCCAGGATGCATTGGATGCGCAGCGGCTTGGCATCAGCCATATCGATGACGCGAAATGGGCGGACGTGCTGGTGATTGCGCCCGCGACCGCCGATATCATCGCCAAAATCGCGCACGGCATCGCCGACGATTATCTCACTTCGATGGTGTTGGCATATGAGGGTCCCAAAATCCTGTGCCCGGCGATGAACACGCGCATGTACAACAATCCCGTCACCCAGCGCAATATCGCCGCATGCCGTGAATTCGGGTGGACGATCGTCGAACCGGCAACCGGACGGCTCGCCTGCCAGGACACCGGCAAAGGCAAGCTCGCCGATTTGGAGGACATCGAGGATGCCGTTGAACAGGCCGCCGAGAGTGCGGCCGCCAGCAGATGCGGCACGAAGACGGAGACCGACCAGCCTGCGAACGACGAATTGGCTGGATTACACGTGCTGGTCACTGCCGGCCCCACCCAGGAGCCGCTCGACCCGGTACGGTACCTGACCAACCATTCGACTGGGAAAATGGGGTATGCGCTCGCCCAGGCGGCGCAGGCCATGGGAGCCGAGGTCACGCTCGTATCCGGGCCGGTTTCGCTTGACGAGCCGGACGGCGTGCACACTGTCCATGTACAGACCGCGCAGGAGATGTTTGACGCGGTGCATGGCCACTTCGCGCAGGCGGATATCACCATCATGGCCGCCGCGGTCGGCGATTTCCGCCCGGAGCATCGCAGCGAGCAGAAAATCAAGAAAACCGGGGAAGTCATGCCGCCGATCACGCTGGTACAGAACCCGGACATCCTCGCTTGGGCGGGCGAGCACAAACGCCCGGACGGCTCGCAGCTCGTCTGCGGGTTCGCGATGGAGACGCAGGACCTGCTCGCCAACGCGCAATCCAAGCTGGAACGCAAGCATTGCGACATGCTCGTCGCCAACGACCTCAACGAACCGGGGGCCGGTTTCGCGCACGATACGAACCGGGTGGTGATCCTCACGCCGGATACTGACAAGAATGCCACTAAGGGCGAGGACGGGTCGAAAATCCACGCAGAACCGCAGCCACTGATGGACAAGCGCGACCTTGCGGCTGTCATTCTTGGCAGGCTTGCCCGGATGCGGCAGGAACGTCTGACGGATTAGAGCGAATCGACAGCCGGAGGTTTGTAAAGAATCCGGATCATGAGGGCAATTACGAAAACGCGGATGAAAGGACACCCATGCTGTTGGCAGTAGACATCGGCAATACGAATATCGTGCTCGGCTTCCTCGATGGGGACCGCAAGGAGCAGATGAGGGGCACCTACCGGATCACCACAAAAGCCAACCACACGTCGGACGAATACGGGCTCATGATCACCGAATTCCTCGCGATGAGTGGGTACAGCCCGAGCGATGTGCAGGACGTGATTATCGTGTCTGTCGTGCCGAAAGTCATGTATTCCTTCCGTGCGAGCATCGTGAAATTCCTCGGCATCGACCCGATGATTGTCGGTCCGGGCATCAAAACGGGCATCAACGTGGTCATGGACAATCCCAAAACCATGGGCGCCGATTGCCTCGCCGACTGCGTGGGCGCGTATTTCACCTACGGCGGGCCGGCGCTTGTCGCGGATTTCGGGACGGCCACGACCTTCAACTACGTGGATAGTAAGGGCAGCATCCGCAGCGGGCTGATCACCACCGGCATCCGCACCGCGGCGGCGGCCCTGTGGAACGAAACCGCCCAGTTGCCGGAAGTCGAGATTACACGGCCCAAGTCGATTCTCGCGAAGAACACGAAGGACGCGATGCAGGCGGGGCTCTACTACAACTTCCTCGGTGGCATCGAACGCACCATCCGACAGTTCCAGCAGGAGATTGACGGGGAGTTTCGCGTCATCGCCACCGGCGGGCTCGGACGCATGTTCAAGGACGATACCGATCTGATCGACGTATATGACCCCGATTTGATTTTCAAAGGACTGGCATCGATTTACGCGCGCAACACCCGCTGAATTCGCCGGTTTGGCTTTGATGTGCGCGCAGGCGGAGGGCTGGAGCGGCAATCGGGCCGGGGGTGACGCCAGACAATCCGCCTGCACGCGTATCATGATGCGAGGTGGTCGACCCGCATGGGTGGCCAACCGACTCAACATAAGCAGGCCCAACGGCCGAACAGAGGAGCAACCATGGCCAAGTCCAATGGTGCGTACGGTACATCCGACGCAACCGAACCAGACACCACAACCCAGCCGCCGCATGCGACGGAAGACACCCGCGCCAATACTGGCGCGAACGCTGATACCAACGCGAGCACCGACGCTAGTCTGAACGCGCATGCGAAGCAACGCAAGAAGAGGCATGACGGGCATCGCCCAATCATCTGGGTGGTCGCCGCCTTGGTGATTGTCGCGCTTGTCGCATGCATCGCCATCGTGAACTCACACTCGCGCAAGGCAGCAGCGCCGGCACAATCAGACAGCATCGCCATCGGCATCAAACTCGCGCCCGTGAGCCTCGACATCCGCAACCAATCCGGTTCCGCACTCGAACAGCTGCTCATCGGCAACGTTTACGAAGCGCTCGTCTCACGCAACTCGAACAACGAAGTCGAACCCGGTCTCGCGAAAAGCTGGACCATCAGCAACGACGGGCTGACCTACACCTTCAAGCTCAACGAGCATATGAACTTCTCCAACGGCGACACACTCGACGCCACCGATGTCGCATGGTCCATCAACCAGCTCAAATCCAAGCACTACTACAACAGCGACCAGGTCGAGAACCTCAAGCAAGCCAGTGCCCCGGACGCAACCACCGTGAAACTCACGCTGAGCCGTCCCGACGCGAATATGCTGTGGTACCTCTCCGGCCGGCCCGGCCTGGTCTTCGACAAAGACGCGCGGTATGACGCGAAAACCACGGCGGTCGGCTCCGGGCCGTACATGGTTAAGTCGTTTGATTCCAGCAGCAAGCTTGTCCTGCAAGCGAACCCGAAGTATTGGGGCAGTGCGCACAAGGCCCGCACAACCACCGTCACCGTGCGCTTCCTGCCGGACGACAACGCGGCGCTCAACGCGCTGACCAGCGGGGACGTGCAAGTCCTGTCCCCGGTCAACGCGAATATGACCGGCAAGCTCAAGAGCAGTGGGAAATACACCATCAAGGCGAACGACGGCAGCGACAAATTCGTGCTCGCGTTCAACTGCACGGGTGTGAAAACCTCCGACAAACGCATACGGCAGGCGATCCGCTATGCGATTAACCACAAGGAGATCATCGCCTCGCGCGGGGGAGTGGATGCGGCGCTCGGCGGGCCGATCCCGTCCGTTGACCCCGGCTACGAGGACTTGACCGGCCTGTATCCATACGATCCCACCAAAGCCAAGAGCCTCTTGCAACAGGCAGGGTATTCCACCAGTCACCCGCTCAAGCTGACGCTCACCTACGCGACGAGTATCTACGGTTCCGAGCTTGGTGAGCAGCTGCGCAGCCAATTGAGCCGCATCGGCATCGATTTGAGCATCAACAGCGTGGAATTCTCCACATGGCTCCAGGACGTGCACACCAACGGCGATTACGACCTCTCGCTCGTCGACCATGCGGAAAGCCACGACTTCTACAAGTGGACGCAGCCCGACTACTACTACCATTACGACAATCCGCAGGTGCAGGCGCTGTACGCCAAGGCGCTCGCTGCAACGGACGACGAGGACAGCGCAAGCTATCTCAAGCAGGCGGCGAGGATTGTCAGCGAGGATGCACCCGCCGACTGGCTGTTCGCCTACCGGGTGAGCGTCGCACAGGCCAAAGGGGTCACCGGGTTCCCTTCCCGGCTGACCCAGAGTGTGCTGCCGTTGTGGAAGGTCACGTACACGCCGGCACAGCGTAGAGCGTAGCGGCGCAACGGCTGCGATACGGTTTGGCAGCAGACTGCTGACTGGCAGCAGGCGGCGATACGCGGCACGATATACGGCAAGACAACGCGGCAACATCTGGCAGGACGCGGTGATACGCGGCAAGAGTCACAGACAAGGAGCATCAAGGCAATGAGATATCTGATTCGTCGGCTGGTGCTGTTCGTAGCCGCCCTGCTCGGTCTGTCGCTGCTGGTGTTTGTCACGTTGCGGATTCTGCCGGGTGACGTGGCGTCCGTCATGGCGGGCACGAACGCCACGCCTGCGCGCGTGGCTGCGTTGCGCTCGCAGATGGGGCTGGACCGTTCGTACCCGCAGCAATATGCGGATTGGTTGTCGGGTCTGATGCGCGGGAATATGGGGGTGTCTGCAATCAGCGGACGCTCGGTCTCCTCACAGGTCGGGTCACATGCGGCCATCACCATGCCACTGATTGTATTGAGCCTGATCGTCGCCCTTGGCGTAGGCGTTCCACTTGGCTGCCAGGCGGTGCTTGCCGCGAATTCGCGGGTGCGTGGCGTGTTGCATATCCTCGCCATCGTCGGTGGTGCGGTGCCGGCGTTGTGGGGCGGGCTGCTGCTCATCATGCTGTTCGGCCGCGGGGTCGGACTTGTCGGCATCCTGCCGTCGCAGGGATTCCCCGATGCCGGCTGGCGCAACCCGGTAGCGGCTCTCGCATCGTTGATTCTGCCCGCCATCGCGACCGGATTGGTGGCGGGGGCCGCAATCATGCGCTATACGCGCGCCTGTCTGATATCGATGGAGGACAGCGACGCCGTGGCGATGGCCATGGCGTGTGGGATGACGCGTCGACAGGCGATGCTCGGCGTGGGATTGCGGTTGTCTGCCGCGCAGCTGGTGTCGGTGGCGGGGTTGACTTTCGCACAGATGGTCACCGGCGTCATGGTTGTTGAAAGTCTGTTCAATCTTCCCGGATTGGGCGCCATGCTGATCGGCGATGTCGGCAATCGTGATCTGGTCGCCGTGCAAAGCGAACTGTTCCTGCTCGCCGCATTCTTCCTGCTGCTCGGCGTGCTGGTCGATATGCTTCATCATGCGCTTGACCCGCGGTTGGGCGGGCAATCCGAGGAACGGGGGTGAGGGAAGATATGGCTTCATCACGTAATCGTCGTGGGCGCTCGCAGGAAACTGGGCGTCCGACATCGTCGGGGCAATCCGAGACAATCGTTCACTCGGCTGATACAAGGCTTTCTGAGCTTTCGGGCGATGCAGAGCATCCGGGTGCAACTAGGCTTCCCGCCGATGTCGGACATCCTGCCAATACCGCGGGTTCGCGGCATGTCGGGCCTGTGAGACACCCGTCCCGCGGCGGCTTCTACGGCAGATTACCGTTGCATGTCAGACAAGGGATTATCCTGCGCGGCATGTGGGGCCGGACGGGTGGGCGGTTTGCGCTGATTGTCATGGCGTTGTGGCTGGTCGTGTCCGCGGTGTCGCTTGTGTGGACGCCCTACCCGCTGCTGCATACCGATGGCGACGATGCGTGGGCGTCGCCGTCCGCTGCCCATCTGCTCGGTACGGATGGCGTGGGCGCGGATGTGCTCAGCTGGCTGATGGCCGGCTCACGCACGGATTTGGCGGTTGCCGTGCTGACCGTACTGGTGTCCGCGGCGATTGGACTCGCGCTCACCGCCGCGATGGTATCGACCCGCCGGATGCTCGCCTCGGCAAGCGTAGTGGTCGTGGACGCGCTGATCGCGATTCCGACGGTGCTGCTCGCCCTGCTGTTCGCCGTTCCCTTCGGCACGTCAATTGCGGTGGTCGTCGCGGCGTGCGGTATCACGTACGGGCTGAATATGGCGCGAATACTGAGGCCGACGGCGGCTTTGGCAGCCCGGAGCGCATACGTGGAGGCGGCCAGGGCGAGCGGTGTCGGCCCGTGGCGTGTGTTCGTGCGGCATATCGTGCCCTCGACCTTCCCGGTGCTTGCCGTGCAGCTGTCGATGAGCGCGGGGACTTCGATTCTGGCCGAGGCGGGGTTGACCTATCTGGGTGTCGGTGTGCCGTCGGGCGTGCCGAGTTGGGGGCATTCGCTGACCACGTCGGTGCGGCTGATCAGCGTGTATCCGCTGACGGTGCTGTGGCCGGGCTTGGTAGTCACACTCGTGGTGACCGCGCTGTATCTGCTGGGGGATGCGATTCGCGATTGCGCGGACCCGTTGGCCAATCCTGAGCTGCGTCGGGTGGAGGTCGGACGTTCAGGGCCGGCAGATCGAGGCGAGGAGGCGGAATCATGAACAATCTGGATGCGAGTGAGCCGAATATGGGCGGCATGACGGCGAATGCTGCCGGGGTCGATGGCACCGGTGCGGGCGGTGCTGCCGATGCGGGTCATGCCGGTGTTGGTCATGCCGACGTGAGCCGTGCGACGAACGCCGCCGGTAGCGCGCGCCCCACAATCCTTGATGTCCGCGATCTGAATGTGACCATCGGCGGGCATGCTGTATTGAAGCGGGTGTCTTTGCATGTCGACGCCGGTGAACGCGTTGGGCTGATTGGGGCATCCGGGTCAGGCAAATCCATGCTGGTCAAAGCGGTGACCGGCTTGTTGCCTCGAACCGCGCGCGTGGACGGCAGCTTGAACATTGGCGGCAAGCGGGTCGACACCATGGATGATGCGGAACTTGCCGATTTGCGCGGTCGATACGTTGGGCTTGTGTTCCAGAACCCCGGAGCGGCGCTCAATCCGGTGCTGACCGTTGAGCAACAGGTCTGTCTGCCGCTGCGCCTGCATTATGATTTGGACGCAGATGAGCGGCACGACCGAGCGATGACCATGCTGGAACGGGTCGGCCTGCCGCAAAGACTCGCGGGCGCCTACCCGCATGAGCTCTCCGGCGGCCAACAGCAGCGTGTCGGCATCGCCACGGCGTTGATTACCTCGCCGCGGCTGATTATCGCTGATGAGCCGACCACTGCGCTTGACGCGATTGTGCAGCGTTCCATCATCGATCTGCTCGTTTCGTTGGTCGAATCGGCCGGTGCATCGATGCTGTTCATCACCCATGATTTCGCGGTGCTGTCACGGGCGACTACGCGATGCGTCGTCATCGACGGCGGGCGTGTGGTCGAGACGGGGGGAACTGAAGATCTGCTGCGTAATCCTGGGGAACCGGCGACACGCGCGTTGGTGCGTGCCGCGAAGCTGCTGACACTGGACACGGGTGTGGGTGCAGGCGTGGATATGGACGGCACTGCGCGTATGGATACGAATCGGGAGCGTCAACATGGGTGAGAAAAGCAGGAACACCGTACCGGCAGAAGTCATCGTTCCCGACGGGCGCGATGTCGCGTCAGACAAGAAGGAACCGCTGCTGTCCGTGCGGGGGGTCGACAAGTCCTTCGGCTCCCGTTCGCGACGGACCCAGGTGCTGTTCAACGTGGATATGGATGTCGCCGAAGGGGAGTGTCTGGCGGTGATCGGCGGGTCGGGGTCCGGAAAAACCACGCTGACCCGCATTGCATTCGGCTTGGAGCAGGCCGATTCGGGCACGGTTACGTATCGAGGCGTTGCCTTGAGCGGAGTGCGTTCGCTGGGCATGCTACGGCTGAGAAACGAATCGGGGCTGGTGTTCCAAAATCCGTTCACGTCACTCGACCCGCGCTGGACGGCCGGGGAATCGATTGCGGAAGGACTGATTGCAAGACAAGCCGGGCATAGAGCGGGCGACGCTGGGAGGCGAGCGGCATCGGACGATATCGCCGGTGCGGTACGCCGGGCGTTGGGGATGGTCGGGCTTGATCCAGATGAGTTCATCGGACGGTATCCGGTCGATATGTCAGGCGGGCAGGCGCAGCGGGTCGCCATCGCGCGGGCGATAGTCGCCGAACCGCGAATCGTGCTTGCTGACGAGCCGATGAGCGCGGTCGACGTCTCAGGGCGTGTCCAGATTCTGGACGCATTGGCGGAAATCCGGAGGAAACGGCCTCGGACCGCGATGGTCATCGTGTCCCACGACCTGGGAGTTGTGCAGCATATTGCCGACCGGATTGTCGTGCTGCATGACGGGCGAATCGAGGAGACCGCCGCCACCAGCGACCTGCTCACGCATCCGCAATCCGCCTACACGAAGCAGCTCATCGACGCCGCAGCATGGTGATCGGCGTCAGTTGTGGTCGTCGCTGGATGGTGTCGCCCGCGCATAGTCATCGTCGAGTGGAGATGTGTAGTGGCTGCCGCCGTATGGTGGCTGTCATCGTGGTGGTACCGCCCGACAACCCATATCCAGCAAGTCGTTTCCCGTCATTTCTGCTTCTACCGACGCTGAGCGGGCCGTGAGCGTCGGCAGAAACTGGAGCGTGACCTTCTACCGACGTTGAGGCGCGGGTGAGTGTCGGTAGAAGCAGATGTCCAACCTTCTTCAGACACTGACCGGTTTCTCAGCGTCGGCAGAAGCAGAAAGGGAGCACGGTAGTCGCGAGCCGATCGCGGAATGACGATGTGGACTATTTGACGACGGCGTTGAAATCGCTTCCGGTCGCGAACGCGGCGACCGATTGGAAGACCTGACGAGTCAAGTTGCGATACGCTTCCTCGTTGCGCCAAGCGACATGCGGGGTCATAATGATGCCCGGCACCTGGCGCAGCGGGTCGTCTTGGGGAAGCGGCTCATGCTCGAACACATCCAACGCGGCCTTCACATCCCCGCGGGCGAGACGCTTGGCAAGCGCACCTTGTTCGATGACCTCGGCGCGTGCGGTGTTGATGAACAGCGTCCCGGGCTTGATGTGCTCCAGCGATTGCGCGGTGACGATGCCTTTGGTGGCGGCGAGCAGCGGCATGTGCAGGGAGATGATGTCGGAGCGCTCGAACATATCGCCCATATCGTCGACCGGTGTGACTCCGAGTCGCGCGACCGCGTCCTGATCAAGATGTGAATTCCACACGAGTACGTTCATGCCGAACCCTTGGAGCATGCGGGCGAACACCTGGCCGATGCCGCCGAATCCCACCAATCCGACCGTCTTGCCATGCAAAGCGTAACCGTCGGCGCCTTCCCAGCTGCCGGCATGCACTTGGCGGTTGAGATCGCCGACGTGCCGGGCGAGCTCCATCAGCAGTGCGAACGCGTGCTCGGCGACCGCATGATCGCCGTAGCGCACGACGTTGCACACACGCACGCCGCGCTCTCGGGCAGCCTGTAGGTTGATGTAGCTCGCGACACCTGTGCCGCCGAATGCGAAGCAACGTACGTGGGCGCTTTCGGTCAGCCGGTTGAAGATCGAATCGGTGACATGGAATCCGATGATCATCACGGCGTCGGCGTCTTGGCAGCGGCTGACGATGGTGTTTTCGTCGAGTGTGAAATCGCCGTACATGCGCAGACGGATCACGTCGTGCAACAGGCTGATGTTCTCCTTGAAATACGGGATCATGGAGGCAACGACCACCGGCATGACGGCCAGCGGCAGATCGGTGCGTTCGGGCTGTGTTTCGATGATTGGCTGGATGTCGGCTGCGGCTGATGTTGATGTTTCGCTCATGCTTCCACCTTAGACGCACGCGTGCCGGCAGTGTTGCGAGAGCATTTCGATGCGTTGGTTCTGGTTCTGGTGTTGGTGTTGGTGTTGGCGGTGTAGCGACATCCCTCGCCCCGTACTTGATTGTGAGTGGTCGCTCACAATCAATGAGTCGTTCGGGCGGTGATGTGCAACGGCCGCCCCGCACTGTAGTTGATTGTGAGTGGCGACTCACAACCAACTACGGCGATCGGTTGGAGCAGATACATCTGGTGGGTAAATGCCACTTCGTTGTGAGTGATGACTCACAATCAATGAGTCGTTCGTGCGGCAATGTGTGTCGACCGCCCTGCGCTGTTGTTGGTTGCCGTGCGATATTACCTATTGATTGTGAGTGATGACTCACAATCAGCGGTCAAGTGTTTACGATTTGAGGCCGATTCGCGGATTCTCTTGTTTCGTTGTGAGTGGCGACTCACAACCAACGTGAGGGCTGGTCATTGCGGGTGCAACTGGTAAGTCAACCTCCGTTGGTTGTGAGTGGCTGCTCACAATCGATGAGTTGGCAATGCGGCTGGGGCGGATACAGCGTGGCTGCGCGCATTGATTGTGAGTCGGTGCTCACAATCGGCAGACAACTCGTGTGGCGGAGTTCGGGGTTTCCGCCGTTCAACCACTGGTTGTGAGTGACGGCTCACAATTGGTTGGTGGTTTAGGCGAGGTCGGTATGATTGTCGCGACTGGAGTTCTTCGTTGTGAGTGGTGGCTCACAATCAACGCGCTGTTCGTGTGGAAGCATGCGTCGGTCGCTCTGCGCTCGAACTAGTTGTGAGTGGCGACTCACATAGCCAACGAGAGAGAGTGCGGCGTTCCGATGCGAATCCGCAGACGTTGATGCGTCGTTGTGAGTGGTCGCTCACAATCAGCATGAGCGATTGTCCATCGTGGGCGCGGTGGTGCGTGAAAGTTCTTTGGTTGTGAGTGGCGACTCACAATTGGAAGATGGGTCTGGGCATGCGCGGTCTGGATGGTCTGACCGAGTTGTTCGTTGTGAGTGGTCGCTCACAATCAGCGTGAGGGTTGGTCGTTGCAGGTGTGGCTGTTGAGTGGAAGCTCTTTGATTGTGAGTGGCGGCTCACAATCAAAGAGATGAGACAGAGGATGCGGGCTGATGATGCTGTCCATTATTGGTTGACTGTGCTTAACGCCTGTTGCCTATCGCCTAACGCCTATCGTCTGATGGATGAGGAAATAGGCGCCGAATCTCGTTCGCAGCCATTCCAATGGAGACTGGCCGCGAACAGATTGCAGTAAGCGACTGTGGAGCGCTACCAGCTTGTCGGATTCCTATGGGCCGGTTCGCGTGCAGATCGGAGTAACACCCGCGGCGGCAGACGCGATCAGTGCGTGAACACTCCCTGCAGCCACGCGTATAGCGCCGGATTCGAGACATTCCAAGCTTCGAACCGCCCGGTTGTCATCAGCCAAAGCGCTTGCAGCGCGAGCCCAAGCGCAAGGAAGACTACAATCGTGACGGTCAGCCAGCGGTGCCCCTTCATTCGACTTGCCGCTTCCGCTGGCATCAGCAGACACACGGTGCCGATGACCGCCAGCCACGCCATATCGCACATATATCGCGCGTTGACGCCGATAGAAACATCGATACACACGATGACACCGACAAGCAACAGGCACGTGATGCCAATTGCGCATGACCTTGACATTCCTCGCGTCATTTCGTGCGACTTTTCCAGCGATACTGCCGACGGCATTCTTGATTGCGTCCCTGACGACACCTCCGTCGTTCCGACTTCTTCCGTCCGCTTGTGCGAGCTGACCATGCCACTCGAGTCATCCATGCCGCGTGAAAAGCGTGAGACGATGAACCATATGACCGCTGGCAGTGCGAGCAAGCAGATCGGCGACAACGCGACGATACCTCCCACCGTCGGCTCCGCGATGACGTCTCTGTTATGGATCAGAAACGCCCAAGGATTCGCGGCATCAGCGGCGAAAACATCCGCGGTGAACGGGAACTCGCGGGTAAATCTGATCGGGGCGAACAGCAGCAGAGCCGCACCGAACAGCCGGGCTTTCAGACTGATGTGGCGTTGCGTCATATCGAAGCCGGTCAGATTGTATACGGCTCCGAAATCAAGCGGATTGCCAAATCGGGCGGCGTTGTACCACATCATGACGCCACCGACGAGAAGGAACGGCACGATTGCCGCAAGACTGGCTTGAATCGCGTGTCGTGACCGAACGGCAAGCATTTCGCGCGACCTGATTTGCGGCCATAGCAAGATAAGACCGAAGACCGCTGTCAGAATAAATGTCGGTCTGCACATCATGGTGAGTGCGACGAGTAGCGATCCCGCAGCGACCATCCCGGTTCGGGGAACCGAGCCGATATCGTCAGCGGACCGTGCCCACAGCGCGATTCCCGTGGGTGCGAGAGCCAGCGAGGCGAGGATCGGAATCGAGTAGAACCACGGGACGAGGACGAGATAGGACAGTCCCGATGCCGCAATGATTGCGGTGCACGCCAGCACGACGAACCAGCGTGGCGTCCCCTTCCAGAACCGTTTCCACAAGGTCTGCACCAGGAAGATCAGTGATGCGCAAGCGGCGATTGCCAGGATTGCGCACGCGGCGGCGGTCGACAGATCCATTCCGGTCAGTGCTTTGTATGGGGCGAACAGCACGATTGCCGGGAGTGGCCCGAAATAGCAGTAATAGCGGCCGTGATAGAACGCCCAATCCCACAGCGATGGGTCGCCGCTCGCCGTGCCCTCCGCACCTCTGACCTGCGCGTCGTATGGATTGTCCATGGCCGCGAGCCAGTCGGGCACATGGACGTCAAGCCATGTTCTGCCGTGGAGGAACGCGTCAGCGAGCCGCTGATACTGCGCCCGATCCACGAGGAAGGTTCCGTCGGCGTAATGCAACTGGTATGTGGCGTCAACAGGGTGGGTCGATATGGTGAGCAGCACGATGATGACCGAGGCGAGGGCCCACACAATCGCGAA
Source organism: Bifidobacterium sp. LCP19S3_E9 (assembly GCF_052121135.1). Lineage (NCBI taxonomy): Bacteria > Bacillati > Actinomycetota > Actinomycetes > Bifidobacteriales > Bifidobacteriaceae > Bifidobacterium > Bifidobacterium sp. LCP19S3_E9. The sequence goes on from NZ_JBQKEV010000004.1 coordinate 138,173, forward strand.
TGGCAGCCAATCCGGGCGAAGAATGCGGAGAATGCGGTGCCGGGTGTGCGACCTGGCGCGCTTGATGGTTGTTGTTGCGGCGGTGTCGCTTGCGAACGTCGGGGCGCCCGTGCGATCGGTGGCGGTGCTGTGCATGACTCCACTGTATCTCAGGGACACGCGGGGTTGACGAAAATCGCGGCGGTAAAGCGGTTGCCGAAGCGGGTCGGGGCCCACGCCGGCCGAGGGTGGATGAACCTCGAGACAAGGCAAAAGCGTCTCGTTGCAAGTTCCGGGCAATCGAAAAGCCGTCTCACGATATGAGATGCTGTGATACGCCGTTGTCAGGGGGCGTGCTACGGTAAGAGCCATGACGTATTTCTCATGTTGTTGTTGTCGCTAACCGACGCCCCTTGGCGAGCGGTTGACAACGCACAACTTGAGATAGGATTCCGGCAGACCACATGGAAGGGCATGCGGATCTGCACACGATTACAGCAAGATGAATAACCATCATGAACATCGTCTACGCTGGATTGTGACGCAATCACGATGAACCGGCGATTTGCCGGGCAGTTACCCGAATCGATGTGGTCGGAACAACCGATATCACGTCTTGCCGGAATCGTTTCTTGTGCACTCAACCGATGGCCAGGCACCACACCGCCGACCCATCCATCGGTCAGCCCATCACAAAGCAAGACACAAAGCCCAAGCACAGAAACGAGACATCATGACCATCCACGATTCACTCACCGACCTCATCGGCAACACCCCTCTTGTCCGTCTGCACCACGTCACTGATGGCGTGAAAGCGGACATCGTCGTCAAAGTCGAGTATTTCAACCCGGGCGGCTCATCCAAGGACCGCATTGCCGAGCGCATCATCACCGCTGCGGAGGAATCCGGTCAACTCAAGCCGGGTGGTGTGATCGTGGAACCGACCAGCGGCAACACGGGTGTCGGCCTCGCCTTGGTCGCCCAGCAGCGCGGCTATCGCACGATTTTCGTCGTGCCGGACAAGGTGTCCGAGTCCAAGCGCGCAGTGTTGCGGGCGTATGGCGCCGAAGTCGTCGTCACCCCCACCAACGTCGAGCCGGACGACCCGCGTTCTTACTACAACGTGTCCGACCGACTCGCCGCCGCCATCCCCGGCGCGTTCAAGCCGAATCAGTACAGCAACCCGAATGGCCCGCGCAGTCACTATGAGACCACCGGCCCGGAAATCTGGGAAGCGACTGACCACAAGGTCACGCATTTTGTCGCCGGCATCGGCACGGGAGGTACGATTTCCGGCACCGGCCGCTACCTCAAGGAAGTCTCCCACGGGGCCGTCAAGGTCATTGGTGCCGATCCGGAAGGCTCCATCTACTCCAACCCGAATGACGTCCACCAGTACAATATCGAGGGTGTTGGCGAGGACTTCTACCCAGAGGCCTTCGATCGCAACATCACCGACGACATCAAGCAGGTCACCGACGCCGAGGCCTTCGAGATGACCCGCCGCCTGGCCAAGGAGGAAGGCCTGCTGGTCGGCGGTTCCTCCGGCATGGCGGTCGCCGGAGCACTCAAATACGCGCGTGAGAACAATCTGGACGAACATCAGCTGGTCGTCGTGCTGCTGCCGGATTCCGGACGCAGCTATTTGGAGAAGATTTTCAACGACGACTGGATGCGAGCCAACGGCTACGGCGACGTTGTCGACCGTACCAGCAGCCCGTCCATCGCCGAGCAATACCTGTGATTCCGCTCGCGTGATTCCACACGATTGATTCAGCTTGATTTCGCCCGCACATCAGCGGTCCGACAATCAACCCTACATCCGATATCAACCCGTCATCACCAAAACCGATACCGACACGCGGGACAAACCCCGCACAACCATCTAGGCTCATAACCACAACCGAAAGGAACAACAATCATGTCCGTCGCATCATTCGAACAGTCCGCCAAGGATTTCGCCGCCACCAAGCTCGCCACGCGCGCCATCCACGCCGGCCAGGAGCCTGACCCGATCACCGGCGCCGTCGTCACGCCAATCTACATGACCTCGACCTTCAAGCAGGACGGTGTCGGCGGTCTGCGCAACGGCTACGATTACAGCCGCTCGATCAACCCGACACGTGATTCCTTCGACGCACAGCTGGCCGCCATCGAAGGCGCCAAGTATGCGCTCGCCTTCTCATCCGGCCTCGCCGCGATTGACGTGCTGCTACGCTCCACCTTGAAGCCCGGCGACAGCGTCTTGCTCGGCAACGACGTGTACGGCGGCACTTACCGCCTGCTGTCCAAGGTGTTCGTGCCGTGGGGCGTGAACCTTGACGTGGTCGACATCACCGACACCGCGGCGGTGAGCGCGGCCCTCGAATCCAAGCATTACGAGTGGATCTGGGTGGAGACGCCGAGCAACCCGCTGCTCAACATCACCGATATTGCGGCGACCGCCGCGGTCGCGCACGCGCACGGCACGAAGGTCGCGGTGGACAACACCTTCGCATCCCCGGTGCTGCAGCATCCGCTCGATGATGGCGCCGACGTGGTGGTCTACTCGACGACCAAGTACATCGGCGGCCATTCCGACGTGGTCGGCGGCGCGGTCGTGCTCAACGACGAGGAGATCCGCGACAAGGTCGCATTCCTGCAGAATTCCGCGGGCGCTGTGCCTTCGCCGTTCGACTCCTGGCTGGACATCCGGGGCTTGAAGACCTTGGATCTGCGTGTCAAGCAGCATAGCCGCAACGCGCTCAAAATCGCCGAATGGTTCGAAGACAAGCCGCAGATCGAGCGCGTGTGGTACCCGGGCCTCGAATCGCATCCGGGCCATGAAATCGCCGCACGCCAGATGCACGGCGGCTTCGGCGGCATGGTTTCCGTCCAGTTCAAGGGCGGGCTCGAGGCGGCCAAGCGGTTCGCCGCGGCCACGAAGATCTTCACGCTCGCCGAATCGCTCGGCGGCGTGGAATCCCTGATCGAGCTGCCGGCGGCCATGACCCACGCCTCGGTGTCCGGGACGACGCTTGAGGTTCCGGCGAACTTGGTGCGTCTGTCTGTGGGCATTGAGGATGCGGATGATTTGATTGCCGACCTCGATCAGGCGCTTGAGCAGGCCTGACCGGAAGAGAAGATAAGAAGAAGCTGGATGGATGCCGGATACTTGGGCGCCGGCATCCGTCAGGGGACGTGATGATGGGCGTCCGGAGCGATGATGGCGCTCCGGACGCCCATCGTTGTTGCTTGCCGGTCGTTCTTTGTTGCCGTCGTGGGGGGGGGGGGACGCCGGTGGTTGTCGGTCGGTGGCTTGAAGCCGGCTATCTGCCCGCGGTGCGGCTGCGTGGCGCACGACGGGCAGAAAAGTCGCCAGTTCCGCCGCGCAGGATAGACTCGGGGGATATGACGGCAGGGAATTCGGCGATGGGCATCACGCGCGCGACGGGTATGGCAGCTTCGACAGGCGTGTCGAGAATGATGGACAACTCTCGCGGGGACACGGGAATCGAAACGCCTGCACCGGCGCCGGCGCTCACCGCGCTGAAACAGTATTTTGGCTACGATTCGTTCCGTCCCGGTCAAACCGGACTCGTCACCGCAATCCTTCAAGGCCGTGACGTACTCGGCGTCATGCCCACCGGCGCGGGCAAATCCATCTGCTACCAGATCCCCGCCACCTTGCTGCCGGGTCTGACCATTGTCATCTCCCCGCTGATATCCCTGATGCGCGACCAAGTGGATGCGCTCCAAGACGCGGGCATTCTCGCGGCGTACGTCAACACCACGCAAAGCCCTGACGAGCAGGACGCCGTGCTCACCCAAGCTGCCCAAGGCAAGATTCGCATGCTGTATGTTGCCCCGGAACGTTTGGAAACCGGGCGATTCCGCGATTTTGCCGTACACACGCGCATCTCGCTGGTCACGGTGGACGAGGCACATTGCGTTTCGCAGTGGGGGCAGGATTTCCGCTCCTCATATCTGGGTATCGGCGAGTTCATTGACGCGCTTCCGGTTAGGCCGATTGTCGCCGCGTTCACCGCGACCGCAACAGGCAAAGTGCGTCGCGACATCGTTTCGCTGATTCACCTGCGCAACCCGCTGATTACCGTCACTGGATTCGACCGTCCAAACCTCTATTTCGACGTCATCCGGATGGAAACCAAACGCAAAACCGCATGGATTGCGCAATACGTGGCGACGCACCCCGGAGAATCCGGCATCGTGTACTGTGCCACTCGCAAGGAGACCGAAGCGGTGGCAGCCGCGCTCAACCATGCGGTTCCAAGCCTCATGGCGGCATCCGGAACACATGGCGACGCGGAGGCCCCAGCAGGCTTGCCGGACGGCCCGATTGCCGCCGCCTACCATGGGGGCATGGCGCCGGAAGACCGGTCGCGCACTCAGCGGGATTTCGTCACCGACCGCGTGCCGGTTGTTGTTGCCACGAACGCGTTCGGTATGGGCATCGACAAATCCGACGTGCGTTATGTGATTCACCACAATATGCCCGAAAGCATCGAAGCATACTATCAAGAGGCCGGTCGCGCCGGGCGTGACGGCGAACCCAGTCGGTGCACGCTCCTGTGGAATGACAGCGATATCGTCACCCGCCGGCGTCTGCTTGACTTGAACGGTGACAACGAGCGCCTCGACCCTGAGGAGCAGCAAATCGTCCGTGCCTCGAAACGTCGTCTGTTGGATGGGATGATTGGCTACTGCCGCACCACGCACTGCCTGCATGACTATATGGTCAGGTATTTCGCCGACCCCGAAACCGAGCAGGGGCCGGCAAACTTGATTGCGTCCAACGGTCCGGCTCAGCCGGAGGGCCCGACCGCAAAATGCGGGAACTGCTCGAACTGCGAAGGCAATTTCGAGACGCTCGACGTTACGGACACCGCGCGGGCGATCAGCCGGTGCGTCCACGATTTGGGGCAGAGCTACGGCATGGGCAAGATCGTGGCGGTCCTGCGTGGTTCCAAGGCCCAGGATTTGCTCAATCGCGGCCTCGATAAGGTGCCGAGCTACGGCGTGCTGGGCAGTGTCCCCGAAGCGCGGATCCGCGATGTGCTCAACCAGATGAGCGTTGACGGTTTCCTCGCGATCACCGAAGGCCGGTTGCCCATCGTCCAATTCGGGCCGCTCGCAGCGCAGACAGTCGCCCCTGATTTTCATTACGAAATCAAGCGTATCCAACGGCAAACGAGTGGGCGTTCGCGTGCTGCGGGTGCGACTGGCGGCGCGCTCGGCCAGGGCGCTACGGCCATGCAAGCGCAGGATGCCGCGGAATTCACCGAGGCGGACGAACAGCTGTTCCAACGGTTGCGCGCCTTGCGCCGCAGCATCGCGCAGGAAATCGGCAAGCCGCCGTATATCGTGTTCTCCGACCGTTCGTTGCGTGACATGGTTCGGCTCAAACCTTCCAATGATCAGGAATTCCTTGAAGTCAGCGGGGTGGGGAAGAGCAAGCTGCGCCAGTATGGTGCGAAGTTCATGGAGGCGATCGCGCAAAATCGGCCGTGACACGCCGGCGAGCCTCCCACACCCTGCGGCTCGGCGGCGATAGCATGGACCGTGTCGTCATTGAAGACGATAGCGACGGCGAAGACGACACCGGTACCGGCGGGTGCCGCGGAATATGGCCATTGCGCCATTGCGCCATTCCGCCTGCACGTACGCACGACCGGGGCCCAACGCACGCCCGAAAAGCAAGGAGGCTGACATGATGGACCGTCATCTCAGGGAACTGCTCAACGACCAGTTCAATAAGGAGCTCTATTCCGCCTATCTGTATATGGATTTCGCGGATTATTATCACAATCGTGGCCTGCACGGCTTCGGCAACTGGTACGACGTGCAGGTGCAGGAGGAACGCGACCATGCGATGCTTATGCGCGCATGGATGCTCAAGTGCGGCGAAACCATTGAGCTGCTGCCGATCGCCAAACCCGACAAAACCATTACAGACGATGACGATCCGCTGCACTTCGCGCTCGCTCATGAACAGTATGTCACCGGGCTGATTCATACGCTCCACGATGCCGCAGAGGCGGCCGGGGACACAGACAGCGCGAAGTTCCTCGACTGGTTCGTCAAAGAGCAGGTCGAGGAAGAGGAGAACGCGACCTCGATGATCGAGCGGTACGACAAGGCTGTCGCCGACGGGACGCTCGAAGCGCTGGACACCGAGCTGAAAGGCCGTCGTTGGAAGGCCCCATCACTGCACGTGGACATCTTCTGACCGGTTTGAGCAGCGCAGCGCCTTTCGTCGAGCCGGCTGCTGCCAGCAAAATCCGCCGCCGAAGCGCATGCGCCCGCGCCACGCTAGCCGGGCATAGCTTTTTCCTATGCCCTATACGCTCTCGCCCGCGGCGGCATACATCCGGGCGGGCTAGACTAGGCATCGAAAGCGGGTGGTCCGCGTGTGCAACGCGGGCCACCCCGGCATCGAGGAGGTACTATGAGCGATGAATCCAAGCCCACGCAGGACGACAAGCCGGTTGTCGAAAGCTTCCAGCTTGACCACACGAAGGTGAAGGCGCCGTACGTGCGCTACATCGACACCGAAACCGGCCCGAACGGCGATGTGATCTCGAATTACGACCTACGGCTGGTCCAGCCCAACGAGAACGCCATTCCGACCGCCGGCCTGCACACCATCGAGCACACCATCGCGGTGCTGCTGCGCGAACGCATCCCGGGGTATATCGACTGCTCGCCGTTCGGCTGCCGTACCGGATTCCATCTGCTGACCTGGGGCACGCACAGCACGGAGGATGTTGCGCGTGCGCTCAAGGAATCCTTGGAATTCATCGCTTACAAGGCAACTTGGGACGATGTGCCGGCGACCACAATCGAAAGCTGCGGCAACTACCGCGACCACAGCCTGTTCACTGCCAAGGAATGGTGCAAGGACATCCTGGCGAAGGGCATCAGCTCTGATCCGTTCGAACGCAAGGTGGTCTGAGCGGAGGTGTTGCGTGCCGGTATGCTTATCGGCATTCGCGTGAGATAACGGCGGGATGTGTCATCAAGCGGTGACACATCCCGCCGTTGCGATCTCGGCTGGGGATGTTGGATTCGTTTGCTGTGCGTTGCGTGCGCCACGTCACAGATGCCGTGTTATATGCCGTGGTAGGGTTGAGCAGGTTTTATCTACGGCTAGGAGACAGACAATATGGTTGCACGGCGATTCCGGCACGCCACCATGCGCGATTTTCCGGTGATGGAGCAGAACTACGAGCGCGCCCGTGAGCTGATGGCCCGCAACGGGAACCCCACCCAATGGGGGCATACCTTCCCGAAACCGGAAGTCGTGCAGGATGATATCATGCGTCATCGCAGCATCCTGTTGGTTGACGGAAGCGGCGCCAATGAGCGGATTCTCGCGCAATTTGCGGCTTGTACGGGCGAAGACCCGACCTATCAGACCATCGACGGGCAGTGGCTTGACGATGACGCCTACGTGACCATCCACCGCATCGCTTCGTCCGGTCTGATCCGCCATGCGGCGCGGGAATGCCTGGAATGGGCGCTCAAACAGTACGGCAACGTCCGGGCGGACACCCATCCGAACAACAAAGCCATGCAGCACGTTCTTGAAACCTGTGGGTTCACGCGGTGTGGGCTGATCCAGCTCATCGACCGGCCGACCGACACCACGCGGATCGCCTACCAGCGCCACGAATGGTGAACGGCTGAATGCTGGCCGGTAGGCGATAATACAATGCCGCCGATTGCGGAGAAGCAACCGGCGGCATAACGGTATCTGGGGTGGCGCTGAATTCAGCGCAATTTGCAATACCGCAGGGTCTTAGGATTCGAAGGACACCAAGCTGTCGGGGGCATCGGCGTTGTCGCCAGCCTGATTGCCACCGGCAATACCGGACTGCGCCGCCGAAACGCCGCCTTCCGCCACACCGAGCTTCGAGTGCTTGCGGCCGTACGCGAAATACACGATCAAACCGAGTGCGAACCAGACCACGAACCGCACCCAAGTCTCCCAATTGAGGCCGGCGATCAGGACGCAGCAGAACACAATCGCCAGGATCGGCGTGACCGGAACACCAGGGGCGCGGAAGCCGCGATGGGCGTCCGGCTGGGTCTTGCGCATCCACAGCACGCCCGCCGACACGATGATGAATGCGGACAGCGTGCCGATATTCACCAGTTCGAACAGGATGTTGATATTGATGAATCCGCCGGCGATCGCCGTGAGAATGCCGAAGAACCATGTGCCCTTGAACGGCGTGTGGAACTTCTTGTTGACCTCGCCGAAGAACTTAGGGAACAGGCCGTCGCGGCTCATCGCATAGCAGATGCGCGACTGACCGTACAGCTGGACGAGCATCACCGTGGTCATGCCGATCAGCGCGCCCAGATTGACAACGAAGGCGAGCCAGTTGAGCCCGGTGGCGAGAATCACACCGGCGACCGGGGCATCCACAAACTTCGCGAATTCAGGGTATTTGACGATGCCCGTCATGATAAGCGTCATGATGACGTACAGCACGGTCGAGATGATCAGCGAATACAGGATGCCGCGCGGCAGGGTCTTGTTCGGTTCGACCGTTTCCTCCGCGGACGAGGACACTGCGTCAAAGCCGATGAAACTGAAGAACACAATCGAAGCCGCCGGAATGATGCCCATCGGCTTGGTCGAACCCGGCTGGAAGGTGTACCAGCCGTACGGGGAGAACGGTTTCCAGTTCGCCGGGTTGACATACCACACCGTGCATACGATGAACAGCACGATGATTGCGAGTTTGATCATCACCATGATGTCGTTCGTTCGCTTCGTCTGGTTGATACCGATGGACAGCACCCACGTGATCAGCAGCACGACAATGAATCCGGGCAGGTTGAAATAGGTTGTGACCCCCGGCGTGGTGCCGTATGCCGCGGTCAGTTCGACCGGCAGGTGGATGCCGAAGCCTTCCAAGAGCTTGTTGAAATACCCGCTCCATCCGGCGGAGACGGTCGCCGCCTGGAGTGCGTATTCAAGAATCAGATCCCAACCGATCATGAAGGCGATGATTTCGCCGAACGCCACATACGCGTACGAGTAGGCGGAACCGCTGACTGGCACCATCGATGCGAATTCTGCGTAGCACAGGCCGGCGAACCCGCAGCATACCGCGGCCAGCAGGAAGGACACACACAATGCCGGGCCGGCGGTCAGCGCTCCCTTGCCGGTGAGCACGAAGATACCGGTGCCGATAATCGCGCCGATGCCGAGCATCGTCAAATCGAAGGTTTTCAACGTCCGTTTGAGTGGCGTGGCCTGCGCGACCATGCTTTCGACGGATTTCTTACGTAGCAGGTTCATGAATTCTCTTCCGATAACGCGACGGGACAGGCGCCGCGACGAATGATCCGGAATCGGGGCGGGGAAACAGAATTCCCCATGATTCGCATTGCCTTCTCTTTTATAACCGTCGCGCCCGACGCGCCGGGGCGATGACGCGAAGGGTTCCACGATGTGGACAAGGAACCGCCGGGGAGGAAACGCGTGCGGCGAATGTTACCTCCCTGCGCAACAATGGGAGCATGACTTTGAGTGCAGTACCAGCATGGCAGTTTTCCTCAGCGCAGGGCGAGGCGAATTATCAGGCCGCGTTGCGTCAATATCCGGCGCAGGCGATCGTCGACCTCGCGGCGATGCGCGACAATATGCGGCATTTGGTGTCCGTGGTCGGCGGCCCCCAGTCCGGCACCGCGGTGATGGGCGTTGTCAAGGCGGACGCGTACGGGCACGGGTTGATTCCGTCCGCCCTCGCCGCGCTCGCAGGAGGCGCCACATGGCTCGGCACCGCGCAATCGCATGAGGCGCTGCTGCTGCGCAAGGCCGGAATCGGCCCGGACCGTTGCCACATTCTCACCTGGGTGTACAACGGCACGCAGGTCCCGTTCGATGAGCTGATCGTCAACGATATCGACATCTCTGTCGGCTCTCTCGCTGGCATCGACGCGCTCGCCGCGGCCGCACGCAAGGTGGGGCGTCCTGCGCGCGTCCATGTGAAGGTCGATTCCGGGTTCGGCCGCAACGGTTTCACTCCGCAGGGCTTCGGCGCGGCGCTCGATAAGCTGGTGCCGCTTGCCAAGGCAGGCGTGCTCGATATCATCGGCCAGTGGAGCCATCTGGCGGTCGCCGATTCGCCGGATGTTCCGGAATTCGTCGACGCGACCGACCAGCAGGTCGCCACCTTCAACGAGTTCACTCAGCGGATGCGAGCAGCTGGAATCGCGCCGAAAATCAGACATCTGGCCAATACCGCGGCCACGCTCGACCGCCCGCAGATCCATTTCGAACTCACCCGGCCGGGCGTCGGCCTGTACGGCTATGAGCCCGATCCGGCGATGGGCACGCCGCAGACCTACCGTTTGAAGCCAGCCATGACTTTGCAGGCGCAGCTTGGCACGGTCAAGGACGTGGAATCAGGCCACGGCATCTCCTACGGCCGCACTTATCTGACGCCGCAGGCCACGAGCACCGCGATCGTGCCGGTCGGATACGCTGACGGCATTCACCGTTCCGCATCCGGATTCGACATGCAAGGCGCCAAACACATCACCAAGCTCGGCGGCCCGGTGCGGGTCATGACCGAACAGGGACCGAAGCTGTTGCGCGTCTCCGGGCGTGTGTGCATGGACCAGTTCATCCTCGACCTGCACGGCAGCGCGGCGGAAATGGGCGTCCATGAGGGCGATACCGTTGAACTGTTCGGCCCGGGCAGGGGAGAGGACTACGCTGAACCGACCGCGGACGACTGGGCACGCGCGGCGGACACCATCAGCTACGAGATCTTCACTTGCCTGCGCAACCGCATCCCGCGCCTGTATCTGCACGCGCCCGAGGTGCTGCCCCCTGAGGATTTGGCGAAACTCGATCCGGCGAGCATCCTGTAATCGAGACCAAAGCGGGAAGCGAGGCGGTTTCGGGTGGCGTGGCGTGCGACGCCTGTCGGGCCGCCCCGCTCGACCGCTTGAGTACTTGATTGCTTGACTGTTTGAGTGCTTCGGCGGCGGGTTGTCGTCGGTTGCGTCGGCGGCTGCCGCGGCTATTGACCGCTGGTCGGCGCGCTGCCTGCGGCGGATTGCCGAACCGTAATCGGCGGTATGCGTCTGGAATGTTAGCGCTGGGATGCGCGACGGGGAGACGGGAAAGGGCAGATATGACGACTACAGCCGACAGCGAACGTGTACTCACCACTGAAGGGTATTGCGCGGCGGACGAAGAGCGTTGGGCGCCTGAACCGCCGAAATCCCCGTCGCGCACGGCGTTCCAGCGCGACCGGGCGAGACTGATTCATTCGTCCGCGCTGCGCAGGCTGGGCGGTAAAAGCCAGATTCTGGTCGCAGGAACCGACGATTTTGCGCGCACGCGATTGACACATACGCTCGAAGTCGCGCAAATCGGCCGGCAAGTCGGCGCTCTGCTCGGCTGCGATCCCGACGTTGTCGATTGCGCGTGCCTCGCACACGACCTAGGGCATCCACCATTCGGACACAACGGTGAACGCGCGTTGGCGGCAATCGCCAAGGACATCGGTGGATTCGAAGGTAACGCGCAGACCTTGCGATTGCTGACGCGACTGGAGCCGAAGATATTCCTTCCCGACGGGCGGTCCGCCGGGGTCAATCTGACGCGCGCTGCATTGGACGCCGCGGTGAAATACCCGTGGACGCTTCGCGAGGCGGCTGCTCACCCCAAAGGGGAGCGTAGCGTGAAATTCGGCGTCTACCCAGACGATGAGCCGGTGTTCCATTGGCTCAAGCAGGGGGCGCCCGAGGCCAGTACGCCGATGGAATGCCAGGTGATGGACCTATCCGACGACATCGCCTATAGCGTGCATGATATTGAGGATGCGATTGCGACCGGCACACTGAATCCGGTGGCGCTCGAGGACAACCGGATTGTCGACCGGGTGGTCGAATCGGCGCGCGCATGGTATGGGCGGCAGTGGGACCCGGACCTTCTGCTGGCGGCGGTGCTCCGGCTGCGTGACGGACAACTTCTGCCGGGTCGTTTCGATGGTTCCCGGCAGGCGTTGGCGCAGTTGAAGAACATGACCAGCGCGTTGATCGGTCGTTTCGCCGGATCGGTGGAATCGGCCACACGGCAGCGATATGGTACCGGGCCGTTGACCCGGTATGCGGCGCATGTGGTGGTGCCTGACCGGACACGCTATGAGATTCTGGCGCTTAAGGGGATGTCTGTGTATTTCGTCATGGCTCCCCGCGAACGTGAGCCGTTCCATGAGCAAGAGCAGCGAATTGTCACCGATTTGGTGGATGTGCTTATGGCTGACTCGCCGAGGCCGAGCGACGCTCTGGAGACGGTGTTCCTCGATGACTGGCGGCAGGCGTCGAATGATGACGAACGGTTGCGCGTGGCAATTGACCAGGTGGCCAGCCTGACGGACGGGTCGGCGGCGACCTTGCATTCGATTCTGTGCTGAGCGCCGACTCGGACACGCGGTGTCGCGGCGGCCTGCCGGCGCCGGCGGTATCTGTCTGCGGTGCGACATCGCGGTCGCATGGCACGCTGTTCTCTGGCGGCGCACGCCACTGAACAGCCCTCAGGCTAGCATGGAACCTATGCCCGGGATGATTAAGAAAGAAGACGTTGAGAAGGTGCGCGCCGCCGCGGACCTGTACGATATCGTATCCGCGTCCGTCACGCTCAAGCCTTCGGGCACCGGCACCTATGTCGGCCTGTGCCCCTTCCATGACGAGAAAACCCCGAGTTTCAACGTCCGACCGTCCCTAGGCGTCTGGCACTGCTTTGGCTGCGGTCTGGGCGGCGACGTTTTCGGCTTCGTGGAGCATCAGGAGAACATCGACTTCCGCGAGGCGGTCGAACTGCTCGCCGACAAATACCACATCGAACTGCATTACGACCAAGGCTCACGCCAAGGCGAGCACGCCGGGTCGAAACGCGCGCGTCTGCTTGAAGCGAACGAGGAAGCCCAACGCTTCTTCACCTCGCAGATCATGAGCAAGGAGGCGCTCGCCGCACGCAAACTGCTCGGCGGACGCAATTTCAGCCAGGCCGATTGCGAGCGCTTCGGCTGCGGCTACGCCCCGCAAGGCTGGGACAATCTCGTGCGGCATTTGGCAGACAAAGGCTTCACGCAGCAGGAGATGCTGGATGCCGGACTCGCCCGTCGCGGCCAGCATGGCATCTACGACTATTTTCGAGGCCGGGCCACATGGCCGATCCGCGATTCGACTGGGCGTACGCTCGGCTTCGGCGCGCGCAAACTGTATGATGACGACACTATCGCGGCGAAGTACATCAATACGCCGGATACGCAGCTGTACCGCAAAACGCAGGTGCTTTACGGCATTGACCTGGCGAAATCATCGATTGTGAAGCACCGCCAGGCGGTGATTGTCGAGGGGTACACGGATGTCATGGCCTGCCATTTGGCGGGTATCGACACGGCGGTCGCCACATGCGGCACCGCGTTCGGCGCGGAACACGCGAAAATCATCCGTCGTCTGATTGCGGACGATTCGCTGGGCGCCGTCCAGCTGGTCGGGCCGCTTAAGGTCGAAGGGCAGTCGCTCAGTTCGCGTGTCGTCTTTACGTTCGACGGCGACGCGGCAGGACAAAAGGCAGCGCTGCACGCGTTCGGGTTGGATTCTTCATTCCTGTCGCAGACCTTCGTCGCCGTGGCCGACGACAATCTCGATCCGTGTGATCTGCGAATCCAGCGCGGCAACGAGGCGGTGCGTGCACTGATCGACAGCGCCCGTCCGCTCTACGATTTCGTCATCGACACGGCAATCGACCGCTTCGACACCCAGTATGTCACCGGGCAGATGGGGGCGGTCAAGGCAGCCGCACCACTGATTGCGCAGATCCGCGACCGCTCGCTGCTTGACTTGTACACGCGCAAAGCGACCCGGCGCATCGGCATCGACCTTGATATCATGCAGCGCGAGGTCAGACAGGCCAGACGGCAGTACAACGTGCGCGACGAGGACGCCTACGCGCCCCGCCGACGCCAGCAGGTGCGTATCGAGGAGCGTGCTGACCGCGATGACCCGTACGCGAATCCGGCTCGCAGGCGGGAGCTTGAGCATCGTGATGCCGCCAACCAGACGTATTTCCACATCGACGACGCGGTGTTCATCTGCGAGCAACAGTTCATGGCGACGCTCATCCAGATTCCGCGTGCGATCGACCGCGAATGGTTTGCCCAGTTGACTCTGGCGAATTTCATGACCCCGGTGTTCCGCACGCTGTTCCAGGCGATTGCGGCTGCCGGCGGATTACCGACGGATGACACCCCGCAAGGTTTGTGGATGCACAATCTGACCAAGGCAGGCGGTCCGATGCTCCAATCGGTGATTGACGAGCTTGCCGTGATGCCGTTGCCGTTGCCGACCCCGCCGAACCAACAGTCGGCACCTGGCGCGGGTGACGGACAAGGCGTCGGTGCCGCCGGAGCGCCCGGCGTCGCCGACGTCCAGCTGCGGGAGCCGACCCAAGGGGAGCGCCAGTACGCGTCCGAACTGTTGGCCCGTTTGCTTGATATCGGTTACATGCGCAGAATCGGCGCGGCCAGACGCCGTATGGCCCAGCTGCCGGACGGCGAGGAGAAGATCGCGCTGCTCGGCAGCATCACCACGCTTGAAACCGCGCGCAAGGATTTGCAAGCGCAGGTGTACAACAACACGGTCGGGTAAGCCCCGGGGCAGAACGACCCTCCTTACGCGTCGTATTCCCCGCTTGGCCCGATTGTCAGCGCGTCGTCATGCGTGCGCCCGCCGTGGATGGCCTCGTTCATCGCACGTATCTCGTCCATGTCCACCGCATACGTCTTGCCGTCCAGCTCCTTGACCGGAACCACCCAGCCGCCGTGCGTCATATACAACGCATCCGCATCCCGCAGCTCTTCGACCGGCAGTTTGCGGTAGGCGGTCCGCTTGCCTTCCTCAAGCGCCCACGCGAACAGTTCGCGTTGCGACGTGCCGTTCAGGATGCCGATGCGTGGGTCTGGTGTGACGTACGTATCCCCGTATCGTGCGACGATGCTGCTGTTGGGACATTCCAACGTATACCCGTCGGTTGTGGTGGTGACCGCGTCGCCGACCCCGCGCCGGTCGCATTCCCGGTGCATCGCCTGATTGACCGCATAACTCAGGGTTTTGGCGCCATTGAGCAGCCACGGCGCTTTCGCCGTGATATCCGACGGGTATCCGCGGGTGAGCGTCGCCATGGTGATCGGCTCGATGCTGTGCCCGTCGCCTTCTCCGTCAAGGAATATCCACACGCTCGGCGGCAACGGCCCGTTGCCTGAACGTTTCGCCTCTACCCCGATACCGGTGGTCGGGTCAAGCCCGCGCGAGACGAGAATGCGGAGCATCGGCGCTTCTTCGGCCCCGTCGTAGGCGTCGATCACCCCTTGGCAGGCGTCGGTGAACGCGTCGACATCAGGTTCAGGCATATCCACCAGTGCGGCGGAATGGGCGAGCCGTTTGAGATGGTTTTCCAAGGATACGGGGAATCCGTCGTAGACCGTGGTCGCCTCGAAGATCCCGTCGCCGCGCAATACGCTCAAATCAAAGGCCGAAGCGCAATCATCATGCGCGTCAATGATGGTGACCGCGTCTCCGCCGCTGATATCCAGCCCCTTGAACAATACCGATGCGTTTCCTACCCCGAGTACGACTGCGCTCATGGAATGACTCCTCTCGTGTTTGCTTGCCGTGATGGCCTTGGCGGTCTCGCGGCCCTGCCGCCGGTGTACCCCGCGGCCGGACGCGTCGTGGCTGAGCCACCGCGTCGTTGAACGAGCCTCACGTTATTCCGCGCGTATTTCACGGATCGCACGGGCGGGGCATGCCCGTAATCCGCCGGTCACAGGTTGGTGATCTTCCTCGTTGTTGTGTGAAATCAGGGTTTAACGCGCCGAACTTAGCGTGTGGACGAAAGGGAGGTTCCTATGGGTTCGTTGATGTCCGGCGTTGCGCCGGTTGAACACAATACGCAAGGTATTGCGCCCGCGTTGGGTGCGAATACGGCGCCACAAGAGGCGCGTGAGGCGTTCCGACGCGGCGTGGTGCGCCCGACCTGCGGCATCGCCCGCGGTTTCGCCCAGGCGAATATGATCGCGTTGCCGCGTGAATACGCGTTCGATTTTCTGCTGTTCACCCAACGCAACCCCAAGCCCTGCCCGATTCTTGAAGTCCTTGATCCCGGCAATCCCAAGCCCTCGATTGCCGACGGAAGCGACATCCGTACGGATATCCCGCTGTACCGCGTCTGGGAGCACGGCGAGCTGGTGGACACATGCAGTGACATCACCGATATCTGGGCGCGGCATGATGATCTGGTCACCTTCCTGATTGGATGCAGTTTCACTTTCGAATTCCCGCTCATGGAGGCGGGTATTCCGGTGCATCATATCGAGGCGGGACGTAACGTGCCGATGTATGACACGTCAATCGCCTGCAAACCTGCGGGACGGTTCAGTTCGACGATGGTGGTGTCGATGCGCGGCATCCAACCGGACCGGATCGCGGACGCCGTGCGGATCTTTGGCTACTATCCGAGCGTTCACGGGGCGCCCGTGTGGGTGGGCGAGCCCGAAGGCATAGGGATTACGGATTTGCAGCACCCCGATTATGGGGACCCGCCGACTATGGAGGACGGTGACATCCCCGTGTTCTGGGCGTGTGGCGTGACCCCGCAGGCGGCGGTGATGGCGTCGAAACCGTCGTTCGCGATCACGCACGCGCCTGGGCACATGTTCCTCACGGATATTCCCGACCGCAGTTTCATGGTGTGACTTGCGTCGGCGCAAATGCATCAATACCGATGGAGTGCGATGCGGAAGATATGAGATATCGAAAAGCAGAAAACAGCGGGAGTGGGGAACGACAATGACGGGAATAGACCTCAACAGCGATATGGGCGAGAGCTTCGGCCGGTGGGCGCTCGGCGACGATACGGCGCTGCTCGGCGTGGTGTCGAGCGCGAATGTGGCGTGCGGCTTCCATGCGGGCGACCCGGCTGGAATGCTGCGCACGGTCGGCTACGCGGCGGCGCACGGCGTGACGATTGGTGCGCATGTGGCATACCGCGATCTTGCCGGGTTCGGCCGGCGGTATGTCGATGAAACGCCAGCGGATTTGACCGCCGATGTCATCTACCAGATTGGCGCATTGGAAGGAATAGCCGCTGCGTCGGGTGCGCGGGTGCGATATGTGAAGCCACATGGAGCGCTCTACAACCGGATCGCGGTTGACGAGCGGCATGCCAAGGCTGTGGTCGAGGCAATGAAAGCCGTGGACTCGTCGCTGTCTCTGCTCACCCTGCCCGGTTCGGTGGTCGGCCGGCTTGCCGAGGGGGCGGGGCTGCGCGTGTTCCGTGAGGCGTTTGCCGACCGCGCCTACACCCCGGACGGTCATCTGGTCTCGCGGCGCGAGCCGGGCGCGGTCATCACCGACCCGGAACGGGTGGCCGCACGGGTGCTGCGCATGGTCGAGGACGGTACGGCGACGGCGATTGACGGCAGCATTGTCCGACTGCATGCGGATTCGGTGTGCGTGCACGGCGATTCGCCGGGGGCGGTTGCCATGGCGACAGTGGTGCGCAAAGCGTTGGAACATGCCGGGATTGAAGTACGGTCGTTTGCGGCAGGTGACGGCTCGTCGTCATCAGTGTCCACGAAAGCCGCGAAATCATGAGACGGATATTGCCGGCGGGGCAGGACGCGCTGCTCGTGGAAACCGGTGATTTGCGCCATGCGCTCGGTTTGTATCATGCACTGAACGCGGCGATGGAGGATGCCGTTTCGGCAAACGCGTCGGCAGGGGAATCCGTCGCTTCGCCCGCGCCGACACGACCGCTCGCGGCGGTTACGGAATTGGTTCCAGCCGCACAGACCGTGCTGGTGCGATTCGATCCGCGCAAGATTCGTCCAGCTTCGCTCGCCGAAGCGATTATGACGCTGTCTGATACGCCCGATGAGGCTCAAGAGCATCGGACGGTGACCGTGCCCGTCATCTACGACGGCGAGGATCTTGAGGCCGTGGCGCAGCTGCTTGGTATCAGCGCCGACGAGGTGGTCGCCCGGCATGCCGGCACCCCGTGGACGGCCGCATTTGGCGGATTCGCCCCCGGATTCACATATTTGGTGGACGGGGACCCGATTTTCGACGTACCGCGCCGCACGACACCACGGTTGGTCGTGCCCTCAGGCGCGGTCGGACTCGCCGGGCGGTTCAGCGGTGTCTACCCGCGCGAAAGCTCGGGCGGATGGCAGCTGATTGGGCACACGGCCATGCCGATGTGGGATGTGCACGCCGACCCGCCTGCCGCCATCATGCCCGGCGACCGTGTGACGTTCCACGCCGAGCGCGATCAGGCAATCATGACTGATATTGCGCGCCAACGCCGGACGCCGACGGACCGCGATATCCGGGCGCATGCCGGGAACTCCGGTAGCGGTTCAGATTCAACGACACACGTCCACGGCTTACGTGCGGACCGCTCCGGCCTGCTTGCCCTGTTCGAAGATGAAGGCCGGCACGCCTCGGCTATGGGCGTCGCCGGGTCGGGGGCGTGCGATATGCCCGCCTACCGCCTGGCCAATATGCTTGTCGGCAATCCGCCCGGTGCGCTCGCCATCGAACTGACCGCCGGCGATGCCGCGTTCACCGCGATAGGGAATGTGGTGGTCGCCGTTACGGGAGCCCCGGTCGATTTGTGTATCGCCGGAAAGGCCGCGTCTGGTGCTGATCCGGGTCGCATGACTATCTGGCAAAGCCTGCACCGGCAGGAAGCCATTATCCTCCACGACGGTGAAACCCTGACCATTGGCGTGCCGCGCGCCGGCTTGCGGGATTATCTCGCCATTCGAGGCGGGTTCAAAGCCCCGATGACGCTCGGCAGCGCTTCGCGGGACACCATGTCCGGCATCGGACCGGCTCCTTTGGCCGCAGGCGACACGCTCATCGCCGGAACCCCCGATCCGTCACGAAGCGTAGGGCGGCCGTGTGAATGGAACGGGCGCCTGCCAACCGGCATCATGCACCATGCCGGTCCGGAGGCGATCGGCGGCGCCGATCATCCAGTCTGGCTCGATGTCATGCTTGGCCCGCATGACGACTGGTTCACGCCTGCCGCCATCGGCACGCTCTTCGGCACCACGTGGCAGGTCACCGCACAATCCAACCGGACCGGGCTGAGGCTCAACGGCCCGCAGCCCCTGGAACGCGAAGATACGCGGGAACTGCCCAGCGAAGGCATGGTCCCCGGCTCGCTTGAAGTGCCCGGAAGCGGGCAGCCCGTGCTGTTCCTGCGCGACCAGCCGGTCACCGGCGGCTACCCGGTGATCGCCGTACTCACGCTTGATGCGCTCGCGTTGGCGGCGCAACTGCCGCCGGGCGCGTTCATCCGGTTTCGCAAAGCCGGGGAGAGCGCAATGGCGGCATCGGGAGGCCAAGACATATCCCATCCCGATGAACACGATGGAAAGGAGTCCCGATGAAGCGCATTCTGGTCGCCAATCGCGGGGAAATCGCCGTACGGATCATCCACGCCTGCCATGATCTGGGTCTGGAGGCGGTCGCCGTCTACGCGGACGATGACGCCGACGCGCTGTTCGTCCAGCTTGCCGATGAGGCCATCCCCCTGCATGGGGTGACGCCGGCGGAAACCTACTTGAACATCCCGGCATTGCTCAAGGTGGCGGCAAGCGGACGTGCGGATGCTGTTCATCCGGGGTACGGATTCCTATCAGAGAACGCTGATTTCGCGCAGGCGGTCCAGGATGCCGGGTTGACATGGATCGGCCCATCACCGCAGACCATCCGCATGCTCGGAGACAAAGTCGAAGCGCGTGCCGTCGCCGCGAAAGTCGGCGCACCCATGGCCCCGGGCACCACGCAACCGGTCAAGGACGCGCAGGAAGCCGCCGCATTCGCGCGCCAACACGGTCTGCCGATTGTCATCAAAGCGGTGCACGGCGGGGGAGGTCGCGGCATGAAAGTCGTGCGCGACCTCGCCGATGTCGAACCCGCCTTTGAATCCGCCGTCCACGAGGCCGAAGTCGCGTTCGGCAACGGGGAGTGTTTCATCGAACGGTTCCTCGACCACCCGCGTCACGTCGAAATTCAGGTGCTCGGCGACACGTATGGCGGGGTCATCGCTGTCGGTACCAGGGACTGCTCGCTCCAGCGGCGCAACCAGAAGCTTATCGAGGAGGCTCCGGCGCCCTTCCTGCCTAGCAGCATCATGCAACGGCTTGAAGATGCGGCCGTGGCGATCTGCTCCGAAGTCGGGTACGTGGGTGCTGGAACCGTGGAATTCCTCGTGGCCCCGGACGGCACGCTCTCGTTCATGGAAGTCAACACGCGTATCCAAGTCGAACACCCGGTCACCGAAATGACCAGCGGCATCGACCTGGTGGCCTGGCAGCTGCGTATCGCCGCGGGCGCGTCGATCGCCGGACTCAAACCGGCGCATGACGGGCATGCGATGGAATTTCGTCTCAATGCGGAAGACCCGTCGCTCGGATTCGCGCCATTCCCCGGGCGTATCACTGCGCTGAGGGCGCCCAGCGGGCCGGGCATACGCTTCGATACCGGCGTGCAAACCGGTTCGATTGTCTCTGACCATTTCGATTCCATGCTCGCCAAACTCATCGTGCACGCCACCACGCGCGAGGAATGTATACAACGGGCGCGGCGGGCGCTCGCCGAACTGCGCATCGACGGTGTGCCCACGGTCGTACCCTTCGACCGGGCGGTGCTCGCCGACCCTGATTTCACGGCGGAACACGGGTTCCGCATCTACACGCGGTGGATTGAGGAGGTGCTGCTCAAGCGGCTTGACCCCGAACAGCTCAAGCCTGATGGGATGTCGGCACGTTTCGATGACGCAGATACCGGGTTGCATCGTACATGGATTGAATGGGATGGCCGCCGTGTGGAAGTCGGCTTGCCGGCCGGTCTGGTCTCGTCGCTCGGGGCGGCGGGGGCGGCCGGTGATGGAACATCGCACGATGGCGGCGTGGGGGAGACGGCCGCGCATGACGCCGGGGATATCCTCGCCTCGATCACCGGCACGGTGGCGCGCTGGCTGGTCGATGACGGCGCTGAAGTCGGCGCGGGCACGCCGGTCGTCGTGCTGGAAGCCATGAAGATGGAAATCCAGGTTGCAGCCACGATCGGTGGTGTGGTCCATATCGCCGCGCAGCCGGGCGACAGCGTGAGATCCGGAAGCGTGCTGGGACATATCGAATCGTGAGACAAGACATGAGACAGATAAGCGAGACAGGCGAGACAGGCGTGACATACGGCGTTCGGCCGATTTGACCGGCCGGGCGCCGATAGGAGAGGAGTGGATATGACGGAAACGATGCAATACAACCAAGCAGGACATGCCAATCGGCAATCGGATACGTTCCATACCGGCCGTGGCAGTGCGGCGCACCATGGCGGGATTGGCCCTGCCGCCCGCATCGCAAGCTGGCGGTGGAAACCGCGCGTCGCGCACATCCAGAATGCCGCTGCGGCGGATGCGGGCCGGGGCAGCGAAACCATGATGACCTTCGCGCGTGGCGACCTGTTCCATGCCGCCCGGTGGCTTAAATCCGGCGGCCACAAGGCCATGGTCGTCACCGGGTTCTACATTCCGCAGGCCGAGCGGCCGGCCGCCGAATCGGATGGTCCCGCCGGGGCGGTCGAGCTGTGTGAGGCGCTACGGGCCATCGGTTCGGATGCCTGGTTGGTCAGCGATGAGCCGTGCGAGCCGGTCATCCGCGCAGGGGCCTCGTCGCGACTGCCCGAAGACCATGTGGCCATCGCGCCTACGGATGCGCAACACTTCGACCAGTGGATTGACGCGATGCGCGGACTTGTCGATCATCATGGCATCGACACCATCATCTACATTGAGCGCGTCGGGCCGGCGCGTGACGGAAACCCGCGCAATATGCGGGGGCTTGACATCGACCGGTGGACCGCCCCGCTCAGCCGACTCACCAGGCTGGGATTGCATGTGATCGGTATCGGCGACGGCGGCAATGAGATCGGCATGGGCAGGCTTGATTCCATCGTCATAGAGGATGTCGTCGAGCATGGCGAGCGTATCGCCTGCATGGTTCCCGCGGACGAGCTGATTGTCTCCGGCACGTCAAACTGGGGCGGTCACGCGCTGGTATGTGCGATGTACGCGATGGGCTGTCGTCGGGCGGCGCCGCTGCTCGATGTCGCATGGCATCGGTCCGTGCTGGCGGATGTTGCACACGCCGGCGGGCTCGACGGGGTCACGATGCGCAACACCCCGACGGTCGACGGCCTGAGCGAGGAGCGCTACTACCGCCAGATCCGCATGATGTCCGACATCGCCTGCGGACGGCGTTGAGGGCGCTTGTTGCAGCAGATGCGGGGTTTCGGCTGCAAACGGTTGCACAATCCATGATGATGATCTGCTGCTGGAGGCGGTGACGTTCCGGTACGGCGTGTGCGACACCTTGTGCAGAAGCCATCTGCGGCGGTTGTTGTGCGGGTATGCTGGTGTGGACAGGCGGGCGGATGATGTCCCTTGGGTTGGTGTATGAAGGGGCCGCCTTTTTGTGTTGCCGTGGCGTTGTCGTCGCTGCCCCTGTTGGCTGGTATCCTACTCCTGTTCCTGTTGCATGGGGGTGTCGAGCGCGTCGTACGCGGCGCGCGCCTGGGAGCGGGCTGCCGCGAGCTCGGCCGGGGTGGTCTGCGTGGCGATTTCGTGGTGTTCAACTGCGTCCTGGAACCGGGGGTACGGATGTGCCGATGGCGTGTATCCCCGCGGGGAGTGTGAGGATACCGCATGGTCTGGTCGATGTCGAGACGTTGGGCACGGCGATTTTGAATGCGCGTGATTATGATGAATCCATTTCGCGAGATATTGAGAACGGGTTCTGAATATCTCGCGTTCGATGGCCAAATCAGCGAGATATTGAGATTCCCGCACAGTGTTGTCGGTTCAACTCCGTCGAGCCGTACGGGGGATGGGCCGACCAGATCGGCGTGGCTCGGCGTGGGGCGATGGCTCAGTACTCGCGCATCTCCGGATTCCTGCACGTATGTATCTGCTCGGGCACAGGAAACCGGCAAGAGCGTCATAATCCATCCTGTCTGCCGCTGCGCATTGCTCCTCGAACAGCGTGGTGCCGCATGCGACACGCACATGCAACATCCGCCCTGCGCTACCGGGAAAATCGTCTCGTTTCGCCTACGATAGGAATCATGGTCACGGTAATGGTGGGTTCAGCTTCGCATCCGGTCAGCGACCGGCTGTATGGCGCGTTTCTTGAGGACATCAACATGTCGGTCGATGGCGGCCTGAATGCGAACGTGGTCAATAATTACAGCTTCGATGGCGTCTATCTCAAACACCACAGCATGCGCGCCCGCGGAACGGACCGGTGGCGCACTCAGGCCGATCCGTTGCGTTTCTGGCAGTTCCATGGGGTTTCGGCGACGAGTTACGGCACCCAGACGCGCGGCGAGCACGGGCAACGTATTGAAACATCCTGCCCGGCGCCTCCGCTGCACCCCAACAGCAGATACGTGCGTGTGACCCTGCCTGCGGGGCGGCGTGGCGCGGATATTGAAAACCTCGGGTACAACGGCGACGGAAAGCATGCCGGGGAGTGCGCGATTGCCATCAGCCAGGGGCATCGCTACGATTTCAGCGTCTACGCGCGTTCGGTCGCCGGGGTTATGACGCTTGCGGTGAGTGTTGTCAACGCTTCCGGGGTGGCACTGACCGACTGCGTGACATTGTCGTGCAGCGCCCCGGGCAATGACTTGTCCAGCGCCGCCGCTGCAGGGTCATGCGACCCGGATGATGCCGATTGCATCAACGGATGGGTTCATCTGACCTGTACGCTGTCGGGCTTGGCTTCGGGCTTGGGCAAGCTGCATATCGGCTTGATTGCGGGGGAAGATCGCGCGGGGGACTGCGCGTCCGCCGGCGATGGGGGAAATCCCGGTGAGGGGAATGCCGGCGATACGCGCGGGTATCGCGCACACGGGTACTCCGCCGGACTCTCCGGCATGGTTCCGGACACTGCGGATGGTCAATCGGGTGTTGCACCGAGACCTGCGCCAGCGGTTCGATCCAGCGCCGCGCCGACCAATGCGCAAGCCGTCTCGTCAACCACTGGATCAGGCGATATTGCAATCCCCGTGTCGGACACCGTCATCGATCTCGACTGTGTCGTCCTGATGGACTCGGACACGTGGGGCGCGGGCGACCCCAAATGGCGGTATGGCAGGTTCCGCCGCGACCTGGTCGAAGCCATCGCGGCGCTCAAACCCGCGTTCCTGCGGTTCCCCGGCGGCTGCATCACCGAAGGCGTCACGCCGGGCAACGAGTACCGTTGGAAAGACACAGTCGGCGCCTTGTATGCGCGTCGTCAGCAATACAATATGTGGGCCTTCCGCATGCCGGACGGCTCAAGCTATTCGCAAAGCTACCAGATCGGCTTCTACGAGTATTTCTGCCTGTGCGAGGATTTGGGCGCCAAGCCGCTGCCGACTTTGTTCGCGGGCATGACCTGCCAGTCGCCGTACCGAGACCCGCAGTCCATTCCTGTGGACAGCGAGTATTTCCGTGACGTGGTTGTTCAGGATTATCTCGATCTCATCGAATTCGCCAACGGCGATCCAGATGCCAGCCAGTGGGCGCGGGTTCGTCGCGATATGGGCCATCCGGCACCGTTCGGCCTCGATATGATCGGCATCGGCAATGAGAATTACGGCCAAGGGTATATGGAACGCTTCGATGCCATCGCCAAGGCGATTCACGAACGCTATCCGTCGATATTGTGCGTGATGAGCGCCGGGCTCTTCCCGTACCGTCTGTCCATGCGCCGGGCGTGGAATCATGCGCGTGATATCGCTGCAGGGCGTGGCGAGATGCTGTTGGCGTGTGATCCGCCGCTTGCCGGCAGCAGAATCATCGTGGACGAGCATTCGTACCACACGCCCGAATGGTTCGCCTCGCAAGCCCGCCGCTATGACGGCTATCCACGTGATTCCGTCGGCGTCATGGTCGGTGAGTATTCGGCGAACGGCTATCTCGCAGGGCGCAAGCAGGACAACGCGCATGCCAACACATGGGCATCCGCGCTCGGTGAGGCGGCGTTCCTCACGGGGTGCGAGCGCAACAGCGACGTGGTGCGCATGACGTCGTATGCGCCGCTGCTCGCACGCGTGCCGGGCAAGGGGTGGATGCAGAACCTCATCGAATTCGACGCGCGCACGGTGATGCCCACGCTCAACGCCGAAGTGGAGCAGCTGTTCGCCACGCATATCGGCCCGATGGCCTACCAATGCGAACTGGGGGATGCCGGGCATACCCGTGCCGGTAAAGCGGTAGGGAGCCGGCTGTTCGTAAGCGCCACCGGCGACGAATCGACCAGATTCATCAAGCTGGTCAATACGGGTGGCGATCGCATTGATGTCACGCTCGATATCTCCTTCGGCTTGCGATCGTTGGGCGCCCGTCCGCGCCGCGATTCGTGCCGGTTGCATGTGGTGCGTCTGTGCGCGGCTCCTGAGGCGCGCAATGTGCTTGGGGACGAGGGCGTATCCCATAGGGTGGCGGAACGTCGTGAGGATACATTCGCGATGGCCGGGCCGCCGGTAAGGTTCGCGTTGGGGTTGCCAGCGTATTCGGTCACGATGGTGACGGTGACGTTGTGACACGCGCGTGACGCGTGCCGTCCTCCGCGTCGTTCTCTACCGACCGGTCGGCTTCGTTCGGGCGCGCGATTGGCGGCATTTCGGCAATACTGGCGTATTTGCCGCCGACATTTTCGACGATGGTCGGAGCAATCCGCGCGAACACGCCGTCTTTGGCTTCAGCCTGCCGGATTTCCCCGCTAAGATTGGGCATGTCGCGGGTGCGGCATGTTGAATTCACCTAGGGTTCAACTCAAATTCACGGAGGACTGGATGCGACGTTGGTTGCTTGAAGTGGTCAAGAGTGAGACGATTCTCATCGTCGCTACGGTCCTTGCAATCATATCCTGTTTCGTGGTGCCCCCGGATGCCGAGTATCGCAGCTATGTGCATACCAAGACGATCGCCCAGCTGGTGTGTCTGATGCTGGTGGTGTGCGGATTCCAGCGCATCGGCGTGTTCCGCATGGTCGGCTCGCGTCTGCTGCGCATGGTGCGCACCCAGCGCGGTGTGGTGCTGGTACTGGTGTCGCTGACGTATTTTTCCTCGATGCTCATCACCAATGATGTCGCGCTGGTCACCTTCATCCCGTTCGCGATTTCCGTGCTCACGATGGCGGGTATGGAGGCGTCGGCCGTGCTGGTGGCGACGCTGATGACCGTGGGGGCGAATGTCGGCAGCATGCTCACCCCGGTGGGTAATGCGCATAACCTGTATCTCAAAGCGTTGTCAGGCATGCCGACCGGAAAGTTCCTCGGCATCATGGCCCCGTATTCGTTTGTTGCTGCGGTATTGCTGATTTTGGTGATTTCGGTGGCGTTCGGCGGCAAGAAAGTAAGCCGGTTCGCCGATCTTGACGGGGAGGATATCGAACGCGGGGTGCTTGCTCCGCAGCCAGACCAGCCGCAGCCTGACGAAATCCGCTTGACCGGCTATGGTGCCGGCCATGGCGGCTGGCGCGTGTGGGTGTATGCGGCATTGTTCCTGCTGTGCCTGCTGGTGGTGAGCGACCTGGTGCCGATCTGGGTGATGTGCGTCGTGGTGTTCGGCGTGTTCCTGTTCGCCGATCGCAAGGCGTTCCGGAAGGTCGATTGGGGGCTGCCGCTGACCTTCATCATGTTCTTCATTTTCATCGGCAATATGAAGCGCGTGCCGGCGTTCTACTCGCTGGCGGCGTCCTTGGTGGGCGGTCATCCGCTTGAAGTGGCGGTCGTTTCCAGCCAGATCATGAGCAATGTGCCGACGACGATTCTGCTGTCGGGCTTCTGCGATGATTGGACGCATCTGATCATCGGCACGAACCTGGGCGGCATGGGCACGCTGATCGCCTCGATGGCGTCCTTGGTCTCGTACAAGAACGTGACCCGGTGCTACCCGGACAGAAAAGGCCGCTACCTTGCCGTGTACAGCGCGGTCAACGTGCTGTTCCTTGTGGTGCTGGTCGGCCTGTCGTGGATCGTCGACTGACCTGCGCGCACCCTTCCCAAACTGTCTACGCTCACAGCCGTCTGAGCGTAGACAGTTTGGGAAGTGAATACGTGGGATAGCTGCGTTGCGTGGGGTGGTTGCGTGTGAGACCGCGATGACGGTTGGTGCAACGAAACGGCCGTGACGACCTTGATGGAAAAGTGACCCCGGTCGGATTCGAACCGACGACCTTGAAATTAGAAGTTTCCTGCTCTATCCAACTGAGCTACGGGGCCGTAAGACAACGTGTGCCATTATAGCAGCCATAGGGACGTGCGCCTGCCGACCACTGTGCGACTGCAACAACCCTCCTCGCCTGACGAATAATGTAGGGGGTGCGTGTTCACTGGCATCGTGCGGCGTATCACCGGCATGTCAAAGGTGGCGTATGGCGATTTTTCGGCATATACTCTGATGAATACTCGAATTCATGAATGCGGTACCGCTGTGTTGAGGTGCCGAGAGATGAGAAGGGACGCCTATGGCTTGGCTCGCGTCGCCACCTACGGCCAAAACGGATGCTTCGGATGCGCCGACTGCATCGGCTGCACCGGCAGTGCCGGATACATCAGTCGCGCTAGCGCCCCCGGCTCTTCAGCCCAAGCGGCACAACGGCACGCATCCCGCCTCAGAACGCCCGATGATCGAAGTACGCAACCTGCGCAAGGAATACGTCATGGGCACCGAGCGCGTCATCGCCCTCGACCGGATCAACCTCGATATCGCGCGCGGCCAGATCTGCTGCATCTACGGTGAATCCGGTTCAGGCAAATCCACGCTGCTCAACCAGCTCGCCGGTATGGAACACCCGACGCGCGGAGGAGTGCGGATCGGTGGCATCGTTGTCTCGCGGCTCGACGAGCGCGAACTCGCCGAATTCAGGCAGAAGCACATCGGTTTCGTTTTCCAGTCCTACAATCTGCTCCCTGGACTCAACGCCGTCGAAAACGTCGCGATGCCGCTCATGTTCCGCGGGGTGCCACGCGAGGAGCGCGAAGCCCGGGCGCGGGCGATGCTCAGACGCGTCGGGCTCGGCAAACGTCTGAACCATTACCCCTCGCAGATGTCCGGCGGCCAGCAGCAGCGTGTTGGTATCGCCCGCGCGTTCGTCACCCGCCCGCAGGTCGTGTTTGCCGACGAGCCGACTGGCAATCTTGATTCGAAGACGAAAGTCGACATTATGGATATGATTCGCGATTTCGCCCGCGAGAATGGCCAGACCATCGTGCTGGTCACGCATGACGACCATATGGCCGCCTATGCGGATCGCATCGTCACCTTGTTGGACGGGTGTATCGTCCATGACACCGAGCAGGACAGATAGCCTGATAACTCACGCAACCGGGCGGTCCCACGTCAATTGCGCAGCAACATTCCTCAACAGCAAGCTTTTCGAAAACCAGAGAGAAAGACCACCATGAACCGTCCCCGAACTATCGCCGTCAAGCCGATTATCACGCTCATCGCGATCGCCGCCCTGATTGTGGCCTGCGTGTCTGCACCCGTCTGCGCGATGGCGTCCGGACAAGCCGCCGCGGCGGCAGCCGATACTATCGTCGCCGGGGATGCCGGCACCCGGCATGCCACACCCGTTGACGACACCGACCAGTCCGCCGGTGATTCCGGGCAGAGCGCAGCCCCCATCGCTGGTCCGGTGCCGAATGTCATCATCACGAATTTCACCTACGGTGACGGTTCCGTTTCGGCAGGTGGCAAGTTCGACCTCGGATTCTCCTTCCAGAACAAGGGGTCGGTGGCCGTCCAGAATATGGTTATCAGCGTGGACGGCGGTGACGGGCTGACCATCGCCGGCGGCACGAACACCTTCTACGTGCCCCAGTTGGCCGCGGGCGCCACACAAAGCCAGACCGTGCCAATGCAGGCCCTGATCGACGCGAAAAGCGGTGCACAGGCAGTGGTCGTCAGCTTCCGTTACGAATACGTGGATGCCGGCCAGCGCAGCTCCAACAGCGTGGACGAGAAGATCTCCGTGCCGGTCAGCCAGCCCGACCGCTTCCAAATCAACGACCCCGTCATTCCGGATGACGCGCAGAACGGCCAGGAAAGCACCATTACCCTCGCCTATGTGAACAAAGGCAAAGGCGATATCTCGAACGTCGAAGCCACCATGGACGGCAAGGGCTTCGATACCGTGTCAAAGACACAGTATCTTGGCAACGTCGCCTCCGGCGGCAGTGGAACCATCGCCTATGCGTTCACACCCACGGACAGCGGGGATTTGGACGCGAAAATCACTGTTACGTATGAAGATTCCGACGGTCAGCAGAAAACCAAGGAATTCCCGGTCAAACTCACGGTCGCCGAACCCACTCCCGCCATGGACGACACTGCGGCGGACGTACAGGACGAACAGCCGGGCACACCTGTCTGGCTGCTGCCCACGGTCGCGGCCGTTGCGATTGTAGCGATTGTCGTGATTGTGGTGCTCGTGAAGCGTCACCGCAAGAAGAAGCGTTCAGCGATGGACGAACAGTGGGATGACTGGC
This sequence comes from Bifidobacterium sp. LCP19S3_E9, assembly GCF_052121135.1. Taxonomy (NCBI): domain Bacteria; kingdom Bacillati; phylum Actinomycetota; class Actinomycetes; order Bifidobacteriales; family Bifidobacteriaceae; genus Bifidobacterium; species Bifidobacterium sp. LCP19S3_E9. The sequence continues at coordinate 167,809 of NZ_JBQKEV010000004.1, forward strand.
AGGATGACCAGAACGGCGGCGACACGCCGGAAGCGCAGGGGCACGCCTCCGATACCCCTGCCGCGGATGATACCGACCGACAGGCTCCCACTGAGGTGATCGCCCCGCAGCCGGGGGAGCGCTCATGAGATTCTCCGACCTTGTGCACCTGTGTCGGCAGAACCTGTTCCGCCGCAAATCACGCACCATACTCACCGTGCTCGGTGTGGTGGTAGGCTGCTGCTCCATCGTCACCATGGTCTCGCTCGGCAGCGGCATCGACGAACAGAACAAGCAGATGCTCACCTCGATGGGCGATTTGACCATCATCACCGTCACCGGTACGAACAGCACCGGCGGCATGCAGGCTGCCGGTCCTATGGGGATGGCTGACAGCTCCGGAACGACGACTGCGCGGCTCGACGACAAGGCCGTCAAGGATTTCCGCTCGTTGCAGTACGTCGCCGCAGCCACCGGCCATATCACCTACCCGTCGGCGAGACTGACCGCAGGCCCCGCCAACCGGTACACCAGTGATGCCGGATCGATCGAGGCCATCGACATGGCCCAGTTCGACGCCATGGGGTACAAGCTGGTCTCCGGGCACAAACCGGAGCGACAAGGCGAGGTGCTTGCCGGACAGTACACGGCATACGATTTCGCAGATAGTTTGCGCCCTGAAGGCGACAACTACCGGGTGGCCCCGATGAATGTCGCCGAATCCTGCACCGCTGAGGAGCGCACCAACGGCTGCCGGGACAAGTCGGACGTACAGGACCCGTTCTTCAATATCCTTACGACCAAAATCACCGTGGCTGCCGCACCCTCCGACGATTCCGGAAGCACGTCGTCATCGTCCACCGCCACCACGACGGAAACGGCATCGGCTTCCGGTTCCGGCACACAAATCCAGGTTTCCGGACTGCTCAAGGAAGATTATGGCAAGGGGCAAGCCACATCATCCGGTCTGCTCATGGACATCGCCACGTTGAAGGACCTTGTCGCGAAAATCCAGTCAGGTGCGACGACGAGCTCGCTGGCGTTTGATTCGGCGCTCGTGCGCGTGCAGGACATCGACCATGTCGCGGACGTCGAATCCCAGATCAGGACGATGGGGTTCACCACATCCTCGAGCCGGGACATGCTCGACTCGCTCAAGGAGCAGACCCGCTCGATTCAGCTGATTTTGGGCGGTATCGGTGCGGTCGCGCTGGTGGTCGCCGCCATCGGCATCGCCAACACCATGGTCATGTCCGTCACCGAACGGGTGCGTGAAATCGGTATTATGAAAGCGCTCGGCTGCACGGTCCATGACATCCGTGCGATGTTCCTCGTGGAAGCCGGCGCGATCGGCGTCATCGGCGGGGTGATCGGCTGTCTGGTGAGTGCGCTGATTTCCTTGGCCATCAACCTTATCCGCTATGGAGGCGTCAGCGCGGAACACCTGCAGTGGGCGATTCTTGGCAACGGGACCGCCGACGAAGCGGCGCGGGTCTCGGTGATCCCATGGTGGCTGTACGTGTTCGCCATCGCCTTCGCCACGCTTATCAGCCTGATTTCCGGGTTCGGACCGGCGAACAAGGCGGTGCGCGTGCCCGCTCTCGACGCCATCAAATCGAATCAGTAGGCCGGTACAATCCGGGTTGTCATGGCAATCCGAAAAGACGCTACTCGCAAAGATGCTGCCGCAACGCGGAGCGGATGGCCTGTTCAACCTGCGGTGCGGTCAGGCTGTACCGCTTGTATAGGTCCTGCGCGGGCACGCGGTCGGTGAATTCCTTGGCGGCCCCGAAGTTCAGCACGCGCATACACTTGTTACCATCCGCAGAGTTCAGGGCATCCTGGTTCGCGTAATACGCGGTCACTTGCTCGCCCCAACCGCCGGACAGCTGTGCATCCTCGAGCGTGACGACCAGCGAATGACGCTTGCGCAACGCCTCAAGGCACGCGGTGTCAAGGCTGGTGCACTGCTGCGGGTCGATGACGGTCGCGTCGATTGTCGCCACTCCGCCATCGCGAGATTCTGCCAAATCCGCTGCGATACGTTCGGCGAGCGGATACATGTTGCCCAAACCGAGGATCGCGACATCCGCGCCCTGTCGGGTCACCCGGTACCGGGCGAACGGCGTGTCGGCGTTGGCATCCTTGCTGCCCGCATTCGCTGCCGTTACGGCACCGCGATATCGCGGATACGCAACGCCGTCGCCCTCAGCGTCCCGTTCGGCGGCAAGAATCGGCTCGCCTGGCACGCGGATTGCGACCGCCCCATGCTCGCGCGATGTGGTCGACCAGTCAAGCATCGACAGGAATGCGTCCCCGCTTGTCGGCGTCAGATATGTCAGGTCGGGGATATTCGCGAACATCGGGATGTCGAAGGCTCCGGAATGCGTGTTGTCGGCGCCGGAAATGCCTGCGCCGAACACCAGAAGCGTCACCGGTGTCCCGTTGAGCGACAATTCCTGTTGCAACTGGTCGAAGGTGCGCTGGAAGAAGGTCGCGCTGGTTGCGAGCACCGGTGTGCCGCCGGCTTTCGCGATACCCGAGGCGAACGCGACCGCATGCTCCTCGGTGATGCCGGTATCCACGTAATGGCTGCCCGCCCGCTCGCGGAACTCACGTGTGATGCCGTTCGACCCCGGGGTGGCAGGGGAGATGACCACGAGCCCCGGCTCGCTGGCGAACCGCTGTTCCAGCCGTGCCATCGCCAGCTGCCCGTAGTGCTTGCGTGCACCGAGAGGATTGCCTTGGGCTGCGAGCGGGTCCTGCCAGTGGTTGGCCTCACAGCGGCCTTCCTTTACGCCGGCGGCAGCATCCTCGGCGTCAAGCCCCAGCCCTTTGGCGGTATGGATGTGGATGACGATCGGGTGGTCGATATCCTTGACCTGGCTGAACGCCTCCACGAGCGCGGCCACATCGTTGCCGTCCTCGACATACCGGTAATCAAGGCCGAAAGCGTTGAAAATATTGGGCTGCGAGGTGCCGCCGGATGCGCGCAGCCGGGCGAGCTGCCCGTACATGCCGCCGAAATCCTCGGCGATGGACATCTCGTTGTCGTTGACGACGATGATCATATTCGTGCCCTGCTCGGCCGCGTTGTTGAGCCCTTCGAACGCGATGGCGCTGCTCAGCGACCCGTCGCCGATGACGGCAATCACATTGCGCGTGCCGCTTGTGCCGTCAAGCCCGCCCATGAGATCGCGGGTTTTCGCGAGCCCGCACGCCAGCGAAATCGAAGTTCCGGTGTGACCGAGCACGAACATGTCATGCTTGCTTTCCTCGGGGTTCGTGAACCCGGTCACCGTGCCGAACAGCCGTTCGTCCATATAGGCCGGCGCACGCCCGGTGAGCATCTTGTGCACGTAGCTTTGGTGGGAGACGTCGAAGACGATTTTGTCGAGCGGCGAATCGAACACGCGGTGCAAGGCCACAGTCGCCTCCACCATGCCGAGGTTCGAGCCGATATGCCCACCGTGCAGTTTGCCGTACCGCACCAGCGTCGTGCGGATTTCCTGGCACAGGGCCGGCAGATCCTTGGAATCAAGCGCTTTCACGTCGGCGGGGCTCGAAATATGCTCCAGAAAACCGCCAACCATACGCTTGCTCCTTCCGTTTGTCCCAAATGTGAGATTGTAGACTACGCGTGGCGTGATGATTGAGTGCGGGGAAAATACCCCCAGTTTCTTCGTAAATCGCGTGCACGATGATTTCGCGGCATATCCGTACTGCGCATCCGTGCCGCATATCTCTGCCGTATATTCAGGTTGTGCACAGCTGTTTTTCGAAGCCGTTGCGTAGAGTGGTTCCATGCGTCCACTCTGTCCGATCTGGAGGTAGGAATGGCTGAAGAAACGCCGCAAGTTGCTGTGATTATGGGTTCGGCGAGCGATTGGGAGACCATGAAGCACGCCTGTGAAATGCTTGACCAGTTCAAGGTGCCGTACATGAAGCAGGTGATTTCCGCCCACCGTACGCCTGAGCTCATGGCTGATTTCGCGCATTCCGCGCGTGACAAGGGTATCAAGGTTATCATCGCCGGCGCCGGCGGGGCAGCCCATCTGCCTGGTATGGTCGCCGCGCAGACCACGTTGCCGGTCATCGGCGTGCCGGTGCGCTCGCATGCACTGTCTGGCTGGGATTCCCTGCTGTCCATCGTGCAGATGCCCGGTGGCATCCCGGTCGCCACCACGGCGGTCGGCAATTCCGGTGCTACGAACGCCGGCCTGCTTGCGGTGAGCATCCTGAGCATCACCGATGGGCGTCTGGCCGACGAACTCAAGGCATATCGCGAAAGCCTCAAGGAGAAGGTGGCACAGTCCAATGCCGAGCTTGTCTGAGGAAACCAACGGCCGTATCAAGTATCTGGAACCGGGTTCGACAATCGGCATCGTCGGTGGCGGTCAGCTGGGCCGCATGATGGCCCTGTCCGCACGCCAGATGGGTTTCCGTATCGGCGTGCTCGATCCGACGCCGAACTGTCCGACCGCCCAGGTGGCCGATTTCCAGGTGACCGCCGCATATGACGATGTCGCCGCGATTCGTGAGCTGGCCGAACGCAGTGATGTGCTCACCTACGAGTTCGAGAACGTTGATGCGGATGCGCTGGATGATGTGCGCGACCTGGTGGCCATCCCGCAGGGTACTGATCTGTTGCGCGTGACCCAGGACCGCGTCCATGAGAAGACCTTCATCAACGAGCATGGTACGGCGACGGCCCCGTGGCGGCAGGTCGACAGCATCGAGCAGCTCGGCTCGGCCCTTGATGAGATCGGTTATCCGTCGGTGCTCAAAACCCGTACCGGCGGCTATGACGGCCACGGTCAGACCGTGCTGCACGGGCCGGACGATTTCGCTGCGGTGCGAGAGCGTGCGCAGCGTGAGGGCATGTTCCCGCCGTCGATCTTGGAAGGTTTCGTCGATTTCGCGTTCGAAGCCTCGATTCTGGTGGCCGGCAACGGGCAAGACTACGTGACGTTCCCGATGGTGCGCAACGAGCATCGCAACAACATCCTGCATATGACGATCGCCCCGGCGGCCGTCTCGCCGGAAGTGGAGCGCGAGGCACATGAGTTGGCTGTCAGGCTGGCCAAGGGCTTTGAACTCTCCGGCATTCTCGCGATTGAGTTGTTCGTCACGAGGGACGACCATGTGATCGTCAATGAGTTGGCGCCGCGCCCGCATAATTCCGGGCATTACACCATCGAGGCGTGCTCGGAGAGCCAGTTCAACGAGCATATCCGCGGGATTGCCGGCTGGCCGCTGCCCAAGCCGCGACTGCTCAGCCCGGCTGTCATGGTCAATGTGCTCGGCCAGCATGTCGCGCCGACACGCGCGCTCATCCCCGAACATCCTGAATGGCATTTGCATGATTACGGCAAGGCCGAAGTGCGTGAGAACCGCAAGATGGGGCATATCACCGTGCTGTGCGATGACACCCGGGCAGCTGTCGAGGCGCTCGAAGCGACGGGATGCTGGGACGATTTGCGCTGAATCGGGCTGATGTACGCTGATTGCGCGTGATTGTGTATCAAGCACTGTTCGATGGCCGGCATACTGGAGACGATATGCCGGCCGTCGGCGTACCGGGCTTGCCCCGGGTGCGGGTTGGTTGTACTATCGCGGTGCAGTTCGTTCGTGATGGTTGTGATGTCCGGTTATGAGAGGGCGTGAATATGAGTGAGCATGGTGTTGCGCGGCATACGCGGCAGAAGGACGCGTTATTGCAGCAGTTGCGAGGGTGCGAGGGTTTTGTCTCGGCGCAGGAACTGCATCGCAGGCTCACTGATTCCGGGGCGTCCGTCGGGCTTGCCACGGTGTATCGGCAGCTCAATTCGCTTGCCGAATCCGGTGCGGTGGACACTGTGCGACTGGATGGGCAGCAGATGTTCCGTATCTGCGACGATGATTCGCATCATCATCATTTGATTTGCAGCGGTTGTGGGAAAACCATCGAAATCGAGCCGCCGGATATGGAGTGGATGCGCCAGATCGCCCGTTCCCATGGCTTCAAAATCAATTCGCATACTTTGGAGATTTTCGGCCTGTGCTCTGATTGCCAGCATAAGCGTGCCACACAGTCGGTCAGCGACTCCGCCGCCGAACGCCGGTAGGCCCCGTCCTCCATTTCCGCCGACGCTGAGCATGTTGTCAGTGTCGGCGGTCTGTTTCTGCCGACGTTGAGGTGTCGGTCAGTGTCGGTAGAGGGTTGGGGTTCTGTTTCTGCCGACGCTCACCGCCGTGTCAGTGTCGGTGGAAGGTTGTGCGTACGCTGCGGGGGTTGTCAGCGTAGGCAGACAGGGTCTCGACACGCTGTAATTGATAATAATTATCATTAACGATAATCTGGTGTCGTCAGATGATGCGGCAATCCGTCGCATCGCATCACCAAGAGAGCATCAGGAGCAGATATGACGGGAATCAGGAAGTATCGACGTATTGCACAGGCGACGGTATGTATCGCAGCGGCGGGATTGATTGTCGCGATGGGGGCGTGTGGGTCAGCGAACACGACCGCGTCCAATACGTCAGGTTCGCTTCACGTGGTCGCCAGCATCAACCAGTGGGGTTCAGTCGCCAGTCAGATCGGCGGTTCCCGCGTCAACGTGACCAACATCATCAACAGCACCGCGGTCGAAGCACACGATTACGAGCCGACCAGCGCCGACATCGCAGCCTTCTCCAAGGCCGACGTCATCATCGTCAACGGCGCAGGATACGACAGCTGGGCAACAAAAGCCGCAGCATCCACGAAAGCGCAGGTCGTGAACGCGGCCGAAAGCGGCGGCAAACACGACGGCGACAACCCGCACGTATGGTTCTCCGCAGCCGTTCGCACCGCGACGGCCAAAGCGATCGCCGCGGCCTACGAGCAGCGTGACGCCGCCCACGCCAAGGAGTACAGCAAGCGGCTTGACGCGTGGCAAAACAAGGAGAACACGTTGGAATCCGCCATCGCCAAAGCCAAGCGCCGGCTCAACGGCAAGAAGTACGCAGCCACCGAGTCCGTGGCGGCTTATCTGGCTCAAGATTTGGGTTTGGTGGATGCCACCCCGGCCGGATACGCGCAGGCGGTCGCCAATGAAAGCGAACCCGCCTCCGGAGATGTCACTGCATTCAGCAAGCTACTCCAGACAGGTTCGGTGGCGTTGCTGGTGGTCAATACCCAGGAATCCAACGCCACAACCAAGCAGCTGATTGCATCTGCACAGCACGACGGAGTACACCAAGTCAAGCTCACCGAGCAGATGCCCAAGCAATACAGCACGCTGACCGATTGGATGACCGCGCTGGTCGCATCGTTCGCAACAGCCGGGAAGGCCTGAGCCGGCATCAGACACCCAAAACAGGCGATTTCCCGGCTTCGTTCACGAGGCCACGCCCTTCGCACCCGTTCACGACGACCGCAGCAGCATCGCCGGGTCGATTCTCGCTGCCCTCCACGCGGGAATGATCCCGGCGATCGCCCCGGTCACTATGCCGAGCGGGGCGACAAGCAGAACGGTTGAAGGCAGCAGAAACACCCACGACCGCGCGGCGGCTGTCACTGCTGCAATCACCGCTCCGATCAGCATGCCGCCGGACGCGCCGATTCCGCCAAGGATGATTGCCTCACACAGGAACTGCATCGATTCTTTCCACGCCGGCATACCGAGCGCCAGATTGATGCCGATTTCCCGTCGTCTTTCGGTGATTGCCATTTGCATGGTGTTGACGATGCCGAACGCGGTAACCACCGCCAGTACCGCGGCGATGATGGTGCTGGTGTTGTGCGCGTCGGCTAGTAAGCTAGCCCGCAAAGTGGCAGGGTTGCCGGGGGCTTTGACCGTTACGCTTTGCGGATTGGACGGGTTGAGCATCCGGGGGAGCACTGCAGCGACCGCGGTGATATCCGCGGAAGCGGCGTTGCAGATGATGGTCCGGTTCTGTGGGCGTAGTCCCAGCTGTTTTGCCGTGCGTGGCGACAGGAATATGGATGCGGACAGGCTCGCCCCGTTCGACTTGTCGGCGACGATGCCAGTCACGCCTACGGATACGCCGTTGATGGTGATGGTCGGTGTGCGTTGTTCCATGCTGATACCCAGCTCTTTGGCGACCCTTTTGCCGAGCGCGGCGGTGAAGACATCGGCGTCGATATCCGTAGGCAAACGTCCGGCGATACTTTTCCCGCCGATTGCTTCCACACCTTGCGGCGTGCCTATCACGGCCGAAGTGGTGACAGTGGTATGCCATTGCGGTGATTTTACGGTCAGCTGGCTTGCGGCATCGTTGATGAGTGTGCCCGCGCTGGTGATCGCCGTTGCTGGCTTGAGCCGGTGGAGCATGTCCTGTTCGCTGTATTCCCAAGCATTGGCGCTGTTGATGGTTGCGGTGATGCTGGATCCTTGGAGCTTTTCGAAGCGTCGCGCGGTTTGCGCTGCGGAGCTTTCCGAAATGCCGAGCAATGCGACGAGGGTGGCAGAACAGACGACAATCGCCAGAATGGTGGCAATGGAGCGTTCGCGACGCCTGCCCAGGGCGAGGAGCGCACGGGTGATGACGTTTGTCGGTGTCATGGCTTCTCCTTGTCTCGGGCGTGGAAGTCGGAATCGAAGCTGGCAATGTCATCGGTATCGGGGTTGATATCGGCGTCGGCGACAACGTTGTCGTTCCTGCCGTCATTGTCGTAATATCCGCCTTCCTTGGCATGTCCGTCGATGATGGTGATCTGCCGGTGGCATTGTTGCGCGATATGCGGATCATGGGTGACGATGACAAGCGCTGATTGCGGTGTCAGCAGTTGTGTCAGCAGTGTGACGATCCCCGCTGAGTTCTTCGAATCAAGATTGCCGGTCGGCTCGTCGCACAGCAACAGCTTGGGATGCACAGCGATTGCCCTGGCGATGGCGGCGCGCTGACATTCGCCGCCCGACAGCGTGGTGGGGTAATCGTCGATCCTATGGCCGAGCCCGACCTGGTCAAGCAATTCCCGTGCCCGGCTTGCGGCCTGTCTGCCGCGAACCGACTTGATTGCCAACGCATTGAGGATATTCTCCCGAACCGTCAGGTATTCGATCAGGTGGAAGGACTGGAAGACGTAGCCGATGCTGTTTCGCCGCAATGCGGCCAGCTGCCGCTTGCTTGCCGTGGTCGTTTCAACGCCGTCGAAAAGGTAGGATCCCGATTCCGGGGTCGCGAGAAGTCCCATGATGGCGAGCAATGTCGACTTTCCCGAGCCTGACGGCCCGGTGATCGCCACGGATTGGCCTGCGCTGATGCTCAACGTGACATTGTCCAACGCCTGGGTGTTGGGTGGGAACCATTGGTTGATGCCGGTCATGGCGATGAGTGGTGCGGCTTGCCGGGGCGTGCTCGTGTCGCTGCCAATATTGTCTCCTGCACCGGTGTCTGCGCCGATATTCATGATGCCGTTGTCTGCGTTCATGCTGCGCCATCCTGCTTCGGCAGCGTTACGACCGTCCCGGCTTTGGCTTTCGACGCGTTCGATGTGAACGAGCATCTGCCCGCGTAGCAGTAATCTGTGGTGATGGAGATGTGTGTGCCGTTTTTCGCTTCCAACCACAGCTTCTTGCCGCTTCCCCGGATGGCGACGGCATCGACGCTGAGCGTATCCTTGGCGCTGGTGGCGATGGTGACCGTTATATCGGCGCTGGTCGCTGTTACGGGAATGCTCTTGCCGTCATCGAGGGTGAAGCCGTACGTCAGCGTCTGCGATGCCTGGTCGCCTGCATCGTCTTGCGTGGGGCTTTGTTGACTGGTGTCGCCGCTTTGATTCGCGTCATCGCTTGCGGTTCCGTCACCGGTGGTCGAAGTGGCATTCATGTTGGCGGTATCGCCAATCTGCTCGCCGACGGTTCCCGTAATCGAGGAATCCTGATTGAAGGCATGCTTGCCGATCGGGTCTTTTGGTGATTCCAGTATGCCTGCGGCGATGGAAAGCTGCCACGTTCGTTCGCTTGAAGTGATTGTGCAGATGGTGCCGGTGGCGGTTTGCCCGGCGCTCCCGCATTGGTTCGCCGCGCGAAGCGGAAACAGCGGTGCAAAGACCACGGTGTTCTTCGGTACACCGGTATTGGCGATGGCGTCGCCCGCTACGGTGTTGCCTTCGGCGTCCGTCGGCTGGTACCCATGGGCGGAAAGAAAATGATACCAAGCGGCTGCGGTGCTTTGCCCGTATGTTCCCGCCGTATCCCAGATGGAGTATCCCAGCCTGCGCAGCGCATCCTGCAATTGCGAGACATCGGCGCCGGAAGAACCTGGGGCGATGCTCCGCCATGCCGGGACATTGCCTTGCAGTGCGACGATTGGGTGCTCGTCGATTACGGCGAGCACGGTGCCTTCTGGCAGGTCCTGTCCATCGGCTTTGACTCCGTCGCGAGTGACGGTTCCTTGCGCCGTCACCGTCTGCGTGTGAGATGCGACCGCGGTGAGTGTAGCGGATACCGTATTGGTTACGGGCGCGCCGGAAATCGTTGTCGTTGCGACGATTTCCGGCGATGTCTGCTGCTGTTGACGCATGGTGTACACGCCGAGCGTGAGTACTGACGTTCCGGCAATCAGCGCCGCGACGAGCAGCACCGCCAGGAGTATCGTGGCAAATCCCGGTAGTGCTTTGTTCTTGCGCTTGTGAGTGGTGGTTGCGATCTGGTCTTGTGGTATGTCACTCGATGTGGTCATGATGGTCGCGCTCGCGTGGTCTGGGCTGTGGTGCCGTTCGGATTGTCTGATTGCTTGTGGTGTTTCCGGTATTGTTGGTCGGCTATTTGCCGGTCACGCGGAATGTGCCATTGGTTTCCGCTTTCACGGTCGCATAGTCTTTGTCGCCGTTGATGACGCTGTTGGCGCGTTCCATCGTTTCCTGCAGGACATCGTTGAGCTCAAGGATGCGCGCTTCGTTTTCCACCATCCAGCGGCCGGAGACATGATTCATGGCCTTGCGTACTGCAGGGATGATTCCGGCTTCATCCTGGCATCGGAAGTCCTGTGTCGCAAGCGCTTGTTCCTTCGCATTGGGTTTGCTGCCAATAGACCGGTATCTTCCGAATTCTTTTCCAGCGATTTTATAGGCGCGTAGCCCGTCGACCTTGTATCCCGCTTTGGCCATGCACTGGGTGTATGTGTCGATAGCGTCTTGGACTTCCTTCTGTTGCAGTGTTGACTCGCTGCGTTTGGAACTCCACTCATTGCCGATATCGGCGAGGTTTGCGTAGTTTTTCCACGATCCGTAGACCCACCGCAAAGCCTGGACGGAGCATGCGGTGCTGATTTCCTTCTGGGCATCGGTGTCGTCTATTGAACCGTTGTATTCCTGTTCGAATCGCTCCTGCTCTGATTTCGAGAGCGAGGCCTGGTATCCGTTGATAGTGTTCGTACTGTTGGTTTTGACTGTTACCTGCGGGTACCCGGTCGCTGTCGCCTGGTCGAGTGAGGTGAACACTCCGCCGACGTCGGCATAGGATGTCGTTGCTGCACTGCTGGTATACGACAGATTTGTGGGCATGTTGAACCCCCGTTCGCGCATGCATTGCACGGAAAGAATGTCTGATGCGGTGTAGGGCTCGGGGTGGGGGATCACGACACTCACTGTCGCTTCGGAGACATTCTCAGGGACATCGGCGTCCTGGGATTCTTTCTTCGATCCGCACCCGGCGCAGCTCATCATTGCCAATACTGCGGCTACTGCCACAACGCTACGTACAACCCTTCTCATCATGTCTCCTTGTATCATACGTTGAAGTGCAGCGCTCGAGCAGCTTGAGCGCTGCACTTCATGATGCGTAATTGTCGGAATCCGTATCAGCCAAAGCAAGTTGCGTGGTCTGCGGCATCGGTCTTGTCGAAGCAATAGCAAGAGTGGCTGATGTTGAGATTGTCTTGATAATTGTTGCTTTCATGATGAATACCTCCGAAAACATTAGATTGTTGTTGTTCGAGGGGATGATGCCGCGGAAGCGGGAATCACCATGACAGTCACTGAACCCCTGTGACTGTATGTGCATCGGTGTAGCTACATTCACAGGATAACACGCTGAGGGAAACCTGAGAAATCGGTATGTGAGTGTCATGTGAACACAAAGTAAATGCAAATGTACTTGTAGAGGAATTTCATGGAACGGCGTGTCTCTGGAGAGTCGATGTCAACTTCCGGCATGTCAAGGAATCCGGAATCTGAACCGATTCAAATCGGTAATGCTTTCGACAGATGTCGTACTTGCACGTTGCAAATCGGATGCATCAACACTCGTATCATGTGATGCCAAATCAATGTTGTCCATCTTGCTGTGGGTGCGATTGGGCTGTCGCATGCCGACGGGATAGCCGTGCCGATTGCGGGGGAGTCGGCGGTATCTCGCCGTGGTGTGATTGGTGAGTCGCACGGCGGCGGGATGGCGGTGACTGGGACTATCCAATCCCCTCGTATCTGTGCGGCATGCGATTGGGCAGTCGCACATCATGCAGATAGCGTCGTGCGGGGACAGCCAAACCTCGCGAATCTCCATTGAGTGTGATTAATCAATCGCACGACAGCCAGATACCGCCGGCGTTAGTCCGTCGACCGCTCTTCCGGCTTCGGTGGAAGCAGATCTCAAACCTTCTACCGACGCTGACAAGCCACTGAGTGTCGGCAGAAGGTTGTGACGACGCTCACAAGCGCCCCAACATCGGCAGAAGATTCTACCGATGCTGACAAGCCATTCAGTGTCGGCAGAAACAGAACGATATCTTCTGCCGACGCTGACGGGGACCTCAGCGTCGGCAGAAGCGGAAATTCCAAATCTCACTGGTGCCCATGTCCCTTGGCTTTCGGCGCGGGACGCAGCGACTTGAGCATATCCGGGATCTGCGAGGGCTTGAGTCCCGGCAAATACGCGGATAGTACGGCAAGCCCGATGCGCGGCAGCGCGGCCGCATCCGGATAGCACACGTAGATCGGCGAAGGCGTCGGCTGGAACTTGCGCTTGAAGAAATACAAGGACTTGAACCCGTACGCAGGTTCAAGCGTATCGGCCACAATCTGCAGCACATGCTCGATTACCGCGATATCCTCAGGATCGGCAGTATTGTCGCCGATACCGGCAAGCGGAGCGGCCGACAGGCTCATGAACTGCGGCGCCTGATCAGGCTCCTCGACGCACTGCTCATGCAAGCGCTCGGCCATACGGGCGATGAGAAACTCCATAATCCCGTTCGGGCTGTCCGTGCGGTGCCGCATGAAATCAAGCGTCCAACCGATGACTTTGCCGTCGCGGTAGGTCGGCAGCCAGCTGGTCGCGCCCTGCACCACGCCGTCGGCGTCGATCGCATACAGCAGCATGACCCGCGGATCGCGCAGCTCCTCGATACCGCCGAGCGTGAACTTCATTTCCGGCAGCGACTTGAGTTCAGCCCACTGCTCGGAAATGCCGATAATCTGCTCGCGCACCTCCCACGGCGCCTCGTTGAACGTGGTGAGTACGTCAGTCAAGCCGCTGCGACGCGCCTTGTTGATGGCCGTGCGTATATCCTGCCACTTCTTGCCGCGTGTCTGCCAGGTGCTGGGGATGACCAGCATCTCCGTACCCACCTGGATGGACGAGCAGCCCAACGATTCCAAGGTTTCGCGAGCGTTGTCATGCACCGCGTAGAAGGCCGGGGACCACGAGTTACGCTCGCAGAAGCGCATGAACTCGCGCAGCGATGTATCGAATTCACCAGGGTCGCCGAACGGGCCGGTCACGGTCAGCGCCACACCATGGCTTACACGGTAGGCGATCGCCGAACGGCCGCTCGGGGAGAACCAATAATGATTGTCCTCCCATGTGGTCATGAAACTCATCGATTCGCCGCCGCGTTCCACCAGTGTGCTGGCGCGCTCGCGGTCTGCAGCGTTCAACGCCACGGAGTCGCGGAACCATAGCAGGAACACCACGAGCACCACAATCCAGAACACCAGTCCGGGCAGCTGATTGATCACCATCGATATCATCGTGGTCGAATGCATGTGCAACCGGCTCGCCCCAATCAAGCCCATCGGCAGATACCGGTGCGGCAGGTCACGCAGCAGCATGCCGAAAGTGGCATGCGGAGTGTACGCATCGCGGTCGAGCATGCCAAAGGTCAGGAATCCGCCAGCGGTGACCACAAGCGTCATGCCGATGGTTCCCACACCCCGACGGATGCGTGAACGCGCGGTCAACACCGAGAAATGATCCATATTCACGACAATCGCCACGAGCAACACCAGCGACGGCAGCGCGGTGGCGACCAACAGTTGCAGCAGGGCGATCCACAGCTCGGCGTCAATCGGCATCATGGTGCTGTCGAGCAGCGGGAACACCACGCAATAGATGAGCGAGAGGGCTACGGTCAGACCGTTGAGCACGATGCTCACGTGCGCGGCGAGCCGGCGGCCGCGATACAGGCCCCACGCGAGGATGGACAAGGCGACCACCAACAGGATGGTACGAGTCCATATGCCGGTCATTGCGAAATGGTAATGCTTCGCCATCGCCACGCAGCTGCTCGCACGCATATTGTCGGCGCATACGCCGGCAAGATCCTCGTCGCCGACGAGCCCGGACAGGAAGAATCCGAAGGTGGACAGCGGACCGTCATGCGAGCTGGACACGAGGGCGAGGATCGGACCGAACGCGAAAATCAGCTGGATGGCGGCGATCAGCCGGCGTACCTCATAATCAGTGCCATGCCACCATTGCTCGCGTGCCGAAGGCTGGGCGTGGCCCCGACGGCGGGCCATAAGCGCTCCTGCGGCCTGCCCGACCAGTGCGGCGGCAAGCGTACAGTAATCGCCCGGATTGCCGCTGAACAGCAGTCCTGCAAGCACGAAGGCGTAGCCGATCAGGCGGATGCGTCGCTTCCACAGCAGTGATTCGAACGCGCTGGCAGCCATGAGAGCGCCAATGAACAGGGTCAGCGGGGACAGCGAGAACGGCAGACGTTGCACGGCATACCATGATTCGGCATCCCACAGGTTCGTGATGATGACGCATAATCCGAGTCCCAACGCCGATCCGGCGATTGCCCCCAGCAGCGATGTGGCCAGCGTTCGGGCGACACCGAGCGCTGCTTGCGCCGCCGAGACGATCAGCAGAACCGCGAACGTATAGAGCACGAGTGCGAACGGTCCCCGCACAAGCACCATGGACGACAACAGGTTGAGGAATTGCCCGGTGGTATCGTGTTGCCCCTGGTGCAGATGGTTGCCGAACATGCGCAGCATGGTCATGTCTTGCGGACGGCGGATGGCATGGTGAGCGAACTGCCAGACCCATACCGAAATATTGAGCACGACGAGCGCGATGGCCGCGACCGGTCCAGCCCAATGGCTCGCCCACCAGTCGCGGGCGTCGATGTTGAGTGCGTTCCAGCCGGTTTGATGCGGTGCCGGCTTGGTTTGTGGTGTGTGTTGCTGTGCTTGGGTCATAGTGGTCGCTTGTCTTGGGTTGTTAGTTCTTGGGTTGTTAGTTCTTGGATTATTTCCGATTGGGTTGTTCCATGCTGATTGGTATCAGCTGCCGATGGTTCGTGGGTTTGTTCGCGGCGTCCGCCGCCGCGCTCAGCCATCCACCGTGAGCATCTGAAGATTCGGGTAGGTGCTCAGCTCGCGTCGGTCTGTACCGATGCCGCTTTGTGCGCAGAACCGGTCGATGACCGCGGCAAGCCCGGTATTCACCGTATGCCAGTCATGCCCCGACCCTTTCGCCGTAGCCAGATGGACGGTCATGCCGGCGCGTTTCGCCGCTTTGGCGATAATCGCCGCATTGCGCTGCGATTTCGTGTCCCATTCGCCGGCGATGCTGAATAGGGTTTGCATCGACGGGGCATTGCGTTTGATGATTTCGGTCGGCACATGCCTCTGGTACAGCTTCGCGTCACCGTTGAAATACCGCGTGATGGTGGCCTCGCGGTCGTGGTAGGTCGGGGCGAGCTCGCCGTCCGCTGCGTAGATATGCCCGTAGAGTTCTGGATGCGCCGGCCCGAGCTGGGTGCTGCACGTTCCGCCCTGCGAGAACCCACCGATCAGCCAGTCGTTCGGGGATGTCGAAACCGGCAAGGTCCTGCGGATCCACTTGGTCACATCCACGGTCAGGTAGGTTTCGGCCTTGCCGTAGACTGGAGTGTCCGCACACAGGGAGTTCTGTGTTGCGGCGCCGTTCTGATCGGGGGAGACGACGATCGGCGCCAGTCCATGATGCTTCGCCGCGTAGTCGTTGAGCGTCGTCGCGATGCCGCTTGCATTGAAGAAGCGGTCGGGGCTTCCCGGCTGACCGGCGAGCATCACCATCACAGGCAGTGCCGGCGGTTTGCGGCTCAGCGCGGCTGGCGGCAGGTAGACGTCCGCGTTGCGCGCCTTGAAATGCGAGGCGGTCGCCGGAATATCGACGGTCCTGATTTCGCCCGCCTCAGGCATCGACGGCAACGTGCCTCGCTTGGCGAGCCGCTGCCATTCCTTGACGCTCATCGACGCCTTGCCACTGATATGGGAGGACGACACCTCCTTGAACGCGGCCACGCCGAACAGCGAACCGAGCGTGGTGTACTCGCCGTACACCATGTCTACGCGCACAGCGCAACTGATGAGGGACAGCACCGCCATCACGCAGGCAGTCGCGCGTCTCAATCCACGGGAGCCCACAGCCGCACATACGGCGAATGTGGCCGCGCCGATACCGATGTCGATGATGAGCATCACCATCCATCCAAGGCTCACGCCAAAAACAAGAAAGACATCGGACAACAGCCAGACGACCAGTCCGCTGACACAGAATCCTGCCAAGCCGGCAATGAGTTCACACAGCCGTGCCGGCAGCCGTCGTCGTGACGTTCCATGGTGCGCTGGAGGCAGGATGACGACCAACAGGGCGCTTAGCGCCGTCAATGCGAAGAGGGTAGAAGGAAACCAGCCGTTGAGCAGATGAATATTGATGAGTGATTTCACCGCAACTGCTTCCTTTCCGGGGTTGGTTTGGCTGGAACACCGCTACGATAATAACGCTTCCTGCAAAGTGCAATCATTCGTGAGGATGACCCCCGGGACGGCTCGTTGAAGCCTGTACAAAAGCTGGTAGGGCGCGCGTTTTGTCGCTTCTACCGTGGACAATGTCCTAAGTTGGTCCAACGGGACCGTCGTTTGCATCCAGACGGCACCCCGACGCGCACGACGCATCCGGGGCGAGATAAGGAAAGGCCACATGACTCGTACCAACGATGACCATGATTTCGCCACAAGCACAACACCACACGATACGACCGGTATGACGGGCGGTGACACGGACAACACCGCGGCAACACCGGATACGCCACCGATCGAAGAACTCAAGATCGCGACCACCAGCCACGACAACCTGCTCAATGGCGGCCCACGCGACAAGAACGGAAAAACGCGCAAGGCCTTCGCGAACTGGCTATACGCCGTGGTGTTCATCGTGGTCGATATGGCCGCGGTGCTCATCATGCAGACGGGCGTCACGGAAAACAGCACACGCGTAAAGCTCTCCAGCCCGCTCTTAGGCGCGTGGAGCATCGTCGGCAAGATGTTCACGAACCTGAACTTCGTCTTCGTACTCAATCTCATCCTGGTCGGCCTGTTCTACCTTGCGCTGCTCATGCTCACCAACCGGATCTGGGTCGCATCGCCGATCGTGCTCGCGCTCGCCTCGGTCATCGCCGTGGCGGACCATTTCAAGGTCGAATCACGGTATGAAGCGATTCTGCCGTCTGACATGAACTTCCTGCAGTCGAATACAGGCGATATCGTCAGCTTCATTCCCACCGGATCGACAGGCCTGATTGCCGGCGTCGTCATCGGCATCGTCGTGTTCATTGCGCTGTTCGTGTTCCTCAGCCATATCGACGGGCGCCACGGCAGCATGATCCGAGGCGGCGGCTCGGCGCGTGAAGCCTCCCTCGGGGCGATTACCCGCATCCTGCTCATCGTGCTGCCGGTGATGTTCTTGGGGCTGTACACCGCCCAGGCCGGCACCGTGGGCTCGTGGGCTCGCAACTTCTCTTCATGGCTCGGTGACACCCCATCCATGTGGGATTCGGTCTATGATGCGCAGCGTAATGGCGTCGTAACCTCGTTCCTGCGCCAGATGAACCCGGACGTCATGGAAGAGCCAAAGAACTACAACGAAGCGACGATGAAGAAGATCGCGGCGAAATACGCCGCCGAGGCGAAAACCATCAACGTAAGCCGTTCCAACAATCTCACCGACAGCACAGTCGTGTACATCCTGTCGGAATCCTTCTCCGACCCTTCGCGCGTCCCCGGCATCAAACTCAACGAGGACACCATGCCGAACATTCGTTCAATCAAACGACACACCACCAGCGGACAGATGCTGTCCAGCGGCTATGGCGGCGGTACGGCGAACCTTGAATACATGGGACTCACCGGTTTGAGCATGGCGAACTTCAGTTCCTCGCTGACCAGCCCGTACCAACAGCTGGTGCCCAGTGAAAAGTGGACGCCGACCATCAACCAGCTGTGGGGGTCGTCGGCGAACTCCATCGCCTTCCACCCCTATGAGCCGTCCATGTATTCGCGTGCGACGAACTACAAGAAGTTCGGCTTCTCGCATTTCTATGCGCTTGAAGGCTCCGACATCATCAAATACCAGAACAAGATCGGCAAATCGCCGTATGTGAGCGACAAATCGACCTACAAGAGTGCGTATGAGGCGATTTCCGCGACGGACAGCAACCAGTTCGTGCAGATCATCACCATGCAGAACCACATGCCGTACAAGAACTGGTATTCCAACAACCAGTACAAGGTGAAATCGACCGATCCCGATAGCCGGCTCGGCAAGACGGAGACCGAATCCATCGAAACCTACGCCAAGGGCGTGAGCCTGACCGACAAGGCGACCAAGGAGTTCCTCGACAAGCTGAACAAGCTGGACAAGCCGGTCACCGTGGTCTTCTACGGCGATCACCTGCCCGGTATCTATTCGACTGCGAGCAAGGATTCCGATAATTCCATCGCGTTGCACGAGACCGACTATTTCATCTGGTCGAACAAGGCCTCGGGCACGCAAGGAACCAAGGTGAGCAACAGTGAGTATTCCTCGCCGAACTTCTTCATTGCGCAGACCGCAGAACACATGGATGCGAAGGTGTCGCCGTATATCGCGTTCCTGACGCTCATGCATGAGAAGATCGCGGCGATGGAACCGCCGGTGGCCAACAAGATCCAAGGCTGGGACCGCATCCCCGAAGGCCAGGATATCTACTTGGATTCGAAGGGTAACCCGATGGCCGAATCCGATTTCAGCAGCGAGACCAAGCAGCTGTTGGAGGACTACAAGCTGATCCAGTACGATATCACCGCCGGCAAGGGATATCTCAAGCCCCTCGGCTTCATGACCCTCGGATGATCAGCAGGTAATCCGTAGACCACGATGAAGGCCCTCGCACCGGAACATTCCGGTGCGAGGGCCTTCATCGTGGTCCGCGTGACAGGTTGCGCGTTCAGCTGTTCAGGCGTTCAGGGCCTTGGCTCCGATATCGTGGCGGTAGAACATGCCGGTGGTGTCAAGCGTGTCGAGCACACCGTAGATCTTGTCCTGCGCGGCACGGATATCGTCTGCCGTGGTCTCCAGCAGCAGGACGCGCCCGGAGTTGGCGACCAGCTTGCCGTCGGCGTCCGTGGCGACA
The DNA here is from genome assembly GCF_052121135.1 of Bifidobacterium sp. LCP19S3_E9. Lineage (NCBI taxonomy): Bacteria > Bacillati > Actinomycetota > Actinomycetes > Bifidobacteriales > Bifidobacteriaceae > Bifidobacterium > Bifidobacterium sp. LCP19S3_E9. The sequence continues at coordinate 187,444 of NZ_JBQKEV010000004.1, forward strand.
CCCGCGTAATACACGTGGCTGGATTCATCGACCGGGATTTCGGGGATTGCCGCGCCCTTGATCACGTTGGTCGGGTAGCCGTTCGAGGCGAGCACCACACCGAGCGTCGTCTTGTTGTCATCCTCCCAAGTGAAGGTCGGGGTCTTGTTGTTGAGAATCGCGTTGATGCCTTCGCCGAAGTCGGAGGTCAGGCGGGGGAGCACCACTTCGGTTTCCGGGTCGCCGAATCGCGCGTTGAATTCGATGACTTTCGGGCCGTCCGCGGTAGCGATCAGTCCGGCGTACAGAATACCGGTGAATGGCGTACCCTCATCGGCCATCGCTTGAACCGTCGGGCGAACAATCGTCTCGATCGCCGTGTCGACCACGTCCTGGCTGATTTGAGGTACAGGGCTGTACGCGCCCATGCCGCCCGTGTTCGGCCCCTTGTCGCCGTCGAAGGCGCGCTTGTGGTCCTGCGAAATCGGCATTGGCCAGAACTCGGTGCCGTTCACGAAGCTCATCAGTGAGAATTCCTGGCCTTCGAGGTAATCCTCGATAACCACCTTCGCCCCTGCAGCGCCGAAACGGTGATCTACGAAGATATCCTCCAGCGCTTTGAGGGCGGTGTCCAGATCCATGGCGACCGTCACGCCCTTGCCTGCGGCGAGCCCGTCGGCCTTGACCACGATCGGGGCGCCGTGGTCGCGCACATACGCTTCGGCCGTGGCGAGCTCGTCAAAGGTGCGGTATTTCGCGGTCGGGATGCCATGACGCTCCATGAGCTGCTTGGCGAAATCCTTGGATCCTTCGATTTGGGCGGCCGCCTTGTTTGGACCGAACGCCTTGATACCGTTCGCCTCGAAATCGTCGACAATGCCTTGGATCAGCGGCACTTCCGGACCGACGAACACCCAATCGACCTGATTGTCCTTGACGAAGTCGATGAGGGCGGCGTGATTGGACGGGTCAAGCTGCGTGGTATTGATGCCGTCGAGCCGCATGCCCGGATTTCCCGGGGCGACCGTCACTTCGCTCACGCTTGGACCGCTGAGCAGCGCGTGCGCGATTGCATGTTCGCGTGCGCCTGAACCGATGACCAGAACCTTCATTCCCATCTTGCGCGTTCCTTTCGTTCTGACGCTGGTTTTCAGTGAAGTTCGACGTCGTTGCCGGTCTTGGCGACGATGGAGCCGATCTCATACGCCGTCTCACCATTGGCCTTGAGCAGGTCGAGCGTGACCTGCGCCTTGGAGGAGTCCACGGCGAGCACCATGCCGATGCCCATGTTGAAGATGTTGAACATCTCCATATGATCCACGTCGCCCGCACGTTCGATGACGTCGAAGATCGGCGGGACGGGGAAGGAATCCAGATTGATGCTCGCCGCGAGGCCGTCGGGGATCATGCGCGGAATGTTCTCGATGAACCCGCCGCCGGTGATGTGGGCGACGCCCTTGATGAGATGCTCGGCGAACAGCGGCTTGAGCGCCTTGACATAGATCTTGGTCGGGGTGAGCAGCACTTCGCCCACGGTTTTGCCGCCGAGCTCGTCGAGCGTGGTGCCCACCGTGTAGCCGGCCTGCTCGAACAGAGCCTTGCGCACGAGCGAGAACCCGTTGGAGTGCACGCCGGTGGACGGCAAACCAATCAGCGTGTCGCCTTCGGTGATGGTCGACCCGTCGACGATATCGGACTTTTCTGCGACACCGACGGCGAAACCGGCAAGATCATACTCGTCCGGGTCATACATGCCGGGCATTTCGGCGGTTTCGCCGCCGATGAGGGCGCATTCGGACTGTACGCAACCGTCGGCCACGCCGGAGACGACCTGTTCGAGCAGCGCCGGGTCGTTCTTGCCGCACGCGATGTAGTCGAGGAAGAACAGCGGTTCGGCGCCTTGGGCTGCAATGTCGTTGACACACATGGCCACGCAGTCGATGCCGATCTTATCGTGCTTGTTCGCCATCTTGGCGACCATGAGCTTGGTGCCCACGCCGTCGGTGCCGGAAATCAGCACCGGTTCGCGGTAGCCGAGGGAGGCGAGATCAAACAGGCCACCGAAGCCTCCGATGCCGCCGACCACGCCGGGACGGTTCGTGCGGGCCACGTGCGATTTGATGCGCTTGACTACCTCGTAGCCGGCTTCGACACTGACTCCTGCCTTCTCATACGCTTCTGGCATGACTTACCTTTCTTGGATTTGCTTGTATTCGTATCGATTGTTTTGTGAGGTATTGGCTTTATTGACTTTATGGGTTTTATAGGCTGTTAGGTTGGGACTGCACGCCGCGTGTGGGCGGGTGGTGCAGTCGGCGCGGGCATGAGTATGCCGCTGCATCTGCGAAAGATTGCAGCGGCATCATGTCAGGCTTTCGCCACTTGCGCTTGGAGCGTGTCGATATCCGCGCTGAACTCGTTGCCCTGATAGTGGCTCTTGTCGTGCGCGAACTTGGCGATTCTCACGCGGTCCTCGGGGGTCAGCGACTTGAGGAACGGCTCCTCGTAATCGTCGAGCGCGGTCGGATAGTCGCCGTTGAAGTAGGCGACACACAACCCGCCATACGGGGCGTCTGCGTGCAGGCCAATGGCCTCAACCAGACCATCCAACGACAGGAATGCCAACGAATCGGCGCCGATATACTCTCGGATTTCCTCGACGGATTTCTTCGCGGCAATCAGCTCCTTGGTCGTCTGGATGTCGATGCCGTAGAAGCACGGGTATTTCAGCGGTGGTGAGGAGATGCGCATATGCACTTCGCGGGCACCGGCTTCGCGCAGCAGCTGCACGATGCGACGTGACGTGGTGCCGCGGACGATGGAATCGTCGATCACCGCGACGCTCTTGCCCTTGACGACGCCGCGTACGGCGGACAGCTTCATGCGAACGCCCTGTTCGCGCAGTTCCTGCGTAGGCTGAATGAAGGTTCGCGCCACGTACTGGTTCTTGATCAGCCCCATCTCGTTGGGCAGGCCGCTGGTCTCGGAGAAGCCAGATGCCGCGGACAGCGAGGAGTTCGGCACGGCGATGACCATGTCGGCGGGGGCGGGGGATTCCTTGGCGAGGATCGCGCCCATACGCTTGCGGGCAGAATGTACATTGACGCCGTAAATGTTGGAATCCGGGCGCGCGAAGTAGATGTACTCCATGGAGCAGATGGCCAGCTGCGTATTGGTCGTGTAGCGGTCCATGTGATAGCCATCATCGTCCACAACGATGATTTCACCCGGGCCGATGTCGCGCACGAACTCCGCACCGACAATATCCAGCGCGCAGGTTTCGGACGCCAGCACATACGCGCCGTTCTTCATGCGTCCCAGTGACAGCGGACGGAAGCCGTTCGGGTCGAGCGCGCCGATCATCGCATGCTCGGTCATGAGCAGGTAGGCGAAACCGCCGTGCACCTTGTTGAGCGCTTCCTTGAGCTTGTCCATGAACGTGGGGGCGTTCGAACGGCGGATGAGGTGCATCAGCACCTCGGTGTCGGAATTGGAGTGGAAGATTGCGCCTTCGTCCTCCAGTTTGCGGCGCAGGCTCACGCAATTGGTGAGGTTGCCGTTGTGGCCGAGCGCGACGTCGCCATCATGGAAGCGGAACAGGAACGGCTGGATGTTGTCCACCGATCCGGAGCCGGATGTCGCGTAACGCACGTGGCCGATGGCCTTGTCTCCTTTGAGTCGTTCGATTTCGTGCTCGTCGGAGAACACCTGGGTGAGCAGGCCGAGCCCGCGATGCCCGATCAGATGGCCGTCGTCGTTCGAGACGATGCCGGCGCCTTCCTGGCCGCGGTGTTGCAACGCGTGCAGACCGAAATAGGTGAGGCGGGCGGCGTCCGGGTGACCCCAGACACCGAAAATACCGCACTCTTCGTGGATGTCTTCGAGTTCAGCTGACAAGCCAAAGCTCCTTCCAAAACCGTGGAAACGGGGGATTCGCTAGTAACCAACATATCAACCGCCGGCTACATCGCGGCGTCAGGGTCGTCGCGTATTCAGCGGCGGGGTTGGGGCGGCTCGCTGCGGGAGATGGCTGGTATCTGCCTGCCATGCGACGGAACAGTCGCACGATGGTGGCGATGTGCCCATGACACCGCCGTCGCCGCTACCTATCGGCCCGCTGTGCGACTCGCGTGTCGCACAGCGCCGGGATGTTGACATCGCCCGTGTGCGATACCGCCCGGATTGCAACATCGGCCGTGTGCGCCGCCCCGGAGTAGGGCTTACGGCGTACACTGGTGGTTGGTTGCCCGCATACGCGGGTTGCGTAAATGATGTACAAGGAGCAACTATGGCAGTATTGGTCCTCGGCGGAGCCGGCTATATCGGCTCTCATATGGTCGACCGTCTGATCAACACCACGGATGAGAAGGTCGTGGTCGTTGACAGCCTGGTCACTGGCCATCGTGCAGCCGTCAATCCGGCGGCGAAGTTCTATCAGGGCGACATCGCCGATCAGGATTTCATGCGTACCGTGTTCAAGGAAAATCCGGATGTCGACGCGGTCATCCATTTCGCCGCGTACTCTCTGGTCGCGGAGTCGATGAAGAAGCCACTCAAGTATTTCGACAACAACACCGCAGGCATGGTCAAGCTGCTTGAGGTAATGAACGAAGTGGGCGTCAAGAACATCGTCTTCTCCTCGACCGCAGCCACCTATGGCATCCCTGAGAAGATGCCGATTCGCGAGACCGATCCGCAGAAGCCGATCAACCCGTATGGCGAGAGCAAACTCATGATGGAGAAGATCATGCACTGGTCCGACCTCGCCTATGGCATCAAGTTCGTTGCGCTGCGTTACTTCAACGTCGCCGGCGCCAAGCCCGACGGCTCGATCGGCGAAGACCACAACCCGGAGACGCATCTGCTGCCGATTGTGCTGCAGGTGGCTCAGGGCAAGCGCGACGTGCTCAAGATCTTCGGCAATGATTACAACACGCCTGACGGCACTAACGTGCGTGATTACGTGCATCCGTACGATCTTGCGGACGCGCACATCCTCGCGGTCAAGTACCTGCGTGAAGGCAACGAATCCACGGCGTTCAACCTCGGTTCGTCCACCGGCTTCTCGAACCTGCAGATTCTTGAGGCCGCCCGCAGGGTGACCGGCAAGGAAATCCCCGCCGAGATGGCCCCGCGTCGCCCCGGCGACCCGGACACGCTGATCGCTGCCTCCGACAAGGCCCGCAACGTGCTCGGCTGGAAGCCGCAGTTCGACAACATCGATAAGATCATCGCCTCCGCATGGGCTTGGCATTCGAGCCATCCGGAAGGCTACGGCGACCGCAAGTAATGCGGAGGCCGGTATCGCACGGTCGCTGATACCGTGTGGCCGCGTTGCCATGGTTACCATGTGAGATGACGCGCAAGACGATGAGGGGCGCCACGCTGCATATGCGTGGCGCCCCTCATCGTTGTTGTGGCTGGCAGCTGCCGTGATTGCCGGCATCTCCGGCATACCTTATGGGTCAGCTTTCGTTCAGTATCTGGCTGAACGAGAAACCGGTGGCCGCGATGATGATGATTGTGATGATGGCGGCCGCGACACCGATGATGATTTGCGCGAGCGCCCAGTTGCGACGGTCCTGGTGCTGCTCGCCGCCCATGCCGGCAGCCCAGCAGATCAGCAGGATGAACCCGACGATGGGGATGGCAGACAGGATCAGCGTCACAATCCACCCGCCGAGATCGGTAGTGCCGCTCGACTGTACGGGTGCCGGCTGGTACTGCGGGTGTCCCTGGTATGCCGGCGCGTACGGTTGCGGGGCCGGGCAGGGAGTTTGCGTGGTGTATGGGGCCTGATTCGTGTACTGGCCTTGGCTTGCGTTGGCTGTCTGGCCGGGCAGCGGCGGCATATCGGGTGCCGGCTGGCTCGCGTACGCGGACTGGCCTTGATAGGCCGACTGGTTCGGGTATGGTGGCAGGCCGGGGTTCGGCTGGTTGGTGGACATGCGACGCTCCTTGTAATGAGACATGTGCGGGCGGATTTCGTCGCGTCCGCGTGTTCAGGGCGCGGCGACCCGTTATCGTTGTTCATGATAATCGCCCTGTCGGATGGCTGATGCTCAATGCGTTTCCATGGAGGGAAAGGCTCGAAGTCGAGCGTCGATGGAATTGTATGCCGCAGGGCTGCAAGAGCTGGATGGAGCATGGTATGGGACCGTGGCAGCAGGATGCGTCCCCGCACGGGCGAGACGATGGCATGGAAGACCCCCGGCAGCGTGAGATTCGTCGTCGCAACGAACGGCATGCAAGGAGGCTCGCCGTCCAACGCTGGTGCATTGCGTTCCTGTATGTGCTTGACATGGTTGTAGCGGTCACAGCAGTCGTTGCGTTTGCCGAAGGAGCGATAAGCCAGAGCGGTCTGGCACGATCGCTGTTGCATGCCAACGGGTTCGCGATACTCATCGACTGGGCGCATTTGCGTGATGAGCGCCGTGCGGAACGCGGCAGGAAGGTGCTCCGCTACGCGGTAGCCGCGTCTTGATGCGAGTCCACCGACCGGTCGGTGACGTGGATCTGCCCATGGTGTCAAGGTGACAATACGGTACCCCTGGTCAAGGAGGGCGAGCCGTGGCCGCTGCTACAACGCTGCTGTGTATGCTGCAATCGTCGTCCCCGATGCCCGCCGCTGCTGAAATTCCGGGGGCTTCCGGCGCTCCGCCAGCAGGTCGTCCCGATGTCGACGATTTGTCAATGTCCGGTGTCGGTACCGTACCGGACCACGTGGTATCTGCGCTTTCCGGTGATGATGCCCATACGCACGCCCGCACGCCGGAACGCCGTGCGATCTAGCCGGCGGTCATCGCGCTGGCGTGCTGTACGCCGCTGCTGCTGGGGGTGGCCGTTGCGGCACAGTTCGCTGACAATATGCTCGTGCACTATCTGGGATGGCTGGTATTCGTCGACGGCATCGGCATTCCGGCGGCGATGCTGGCGGTAGTGACGTTGGTCAGGCAGCACAAGGATTCGCGGTATCACAGTGCGGCGGCTTCGGCCATGACCCGTGCGATGGTGGTGCTGGTGATCGCACTCGTGGCCGTGGGACTTGCTTCACGCGATGTCCCGCCGCTGCTCGCCCGGCATGAGGTGCAGTTCGTGCCCACCCGGCTGACCAGTGGACAGCACGGCTTGTTCTCGTCGCGTGACTATGAGGTGAAAGGCTATGATCCGGTCACCGGCGCCGGTGTGGTGTTGCGCATTTCCCAAGGTCAGTTCGCTGCCTGTCATGCCGCGATTCCGTCGTCCAGCGACGCTGGCTCGTGGTATGCCACTGCGCACGATCTGCTGCATGCCGGCGTGGCGTTGGATCTGACCTGCTCGGTCCAGAAGAACGAGGGATGGAAAGCGAAGTGGCGTATGGCGGTATCGCACAGACGCGCGTGATCATCCAAGAGAAGGGCCGATATAGGGAAGGCCCCGGCTGCGGTAAACAGCCGGGGCCTTCCCTATTATGGGTCGCGACTCACGCGGTGAAATACTTCACACCGCTGGTGAACAGCGGCTGGAGCTTGTCGCCGGGCACATTGACGAAGGTGCCGTCCGTGTACCGTTCGGAATGACCCATCTTGCCGAACACGCGGCCGTCCGGGCTGGTGATGCCTTCGATGGCGAGCATCGAGCCGTTCGGATTGACGTCCAGATCCATGCCGGGCACGCCGTCGGCGTCCACATACTGCGTGGCGATTTGGCCGTTGGCCTTGAGCTTGGCGAGCACCTCGTCGGAAGCCACGAACCGGCCCTCGCCGTGCGAAATCGCGATGGTGTGCACGTCGCCGACCGCGCTTTCCGCCAGCCACGGGGACAGGTCGGAAGCCACACGCGTACGCGCCAGACGGCTCTGATGTCGGCCGATTGTGTTGAAGGTCAGCGTCGGGCAGGCGTCGGTCATCGGCACGATGTCGCCGTACGGCACGAGGCCAAGCTTGATGAGCGCCTGGAAGCCGTTGCAGATGCCAAGCATCAAACCGTCGCGGTTCTTGAGCAGGTCGCGCACGGCGTCGGTGACGGCTGGGGCGCGGAAGAACGCGGTGATGAACTTCGCCGACCCGTCAGGCTCGTCGCCGCCAGAGAAACCGCCAGGGATCATGACGATCTGGCTGCGGCGGATCTCGTCGACCAGCGCCTGCGTGGATTCGGCGACCGCCTGCGGAGTGAGGTTGTTCACGATGAGCGTGCTCACATCGGCGCCTGCGCGCACGAATGCCGCCGCGGAATCGTACTCGCAGTTGTTGCCCGGGAACACCGGAATCACCACATGCGGCTTGGCGACGGGAGAGCCCATGTATACGGTCTTCTTCGGGGCGTGGAATTCCTCGGTTTCCGTGACGCTGCCGCGTTCCTCGCCTTTGGAGCGGTACGGGAAGACGCCTTCCATTGCGGATTCCCAGTCTTCCTGCACCTGGTCGAGATCGAGGCGCTCGCCGCCGGCGACGAATTCGTACGCGTCGGTCGTCTCGCCGATTACGCCGATTTCGACGCGGTTGGACACCGCTGGCAGCTTCGCATTGTCATCAAGTTCAACGAGGAACGAGCCATAGGCCGGGGTGAACAGGTCGTCCACGGCGATGGTGTCGGCGAGCTTGACGCCGATGCGATTGCCGAGCGTCATCTTGAACAGCGCTTCGGCGCTGGCGCCATAGCCCGGGGTGGACACGGCGAGCGCATCATGGAATTCGGTGAGCGATTCGACCACGTCCATTGCCTCAAGCAGGCCGTCCTTGTCGGGGGTGAGCCCGTCGACCGCATACCGCGGGGCGATGCGCACAATGCGGTGACCGGCCTTCTTGAACTCGGGGGAGGTCGCGCGATGCATGTTGCCGACGGCCACAGCGAAGGAGATAAGCGTCGGCGGCACGTCGAGATCCTCGAAGCTGCCGCTCATCGAATCCTTGCCGCCGATAGCGCCGACACCGAGATCGACCTGCGCCATCAGGGCGCCCAGCACCGCCGCGGCGGGCTTGCCCCAGCGTTCCGGCACGTCACGCAGCTTGCCGAAATACTCTTGGAAGCTCAAGTAGGCGTCTTCGCGGCGGAAGCCGGCGGACACGAGCTTGGCAAGGGACTCGACCACCGACAGGTAGGCGCCGGTGAACTGATTCTTCTCCATGATGTACGGGTTGAAGCCCCATGCCATCGCGGACGCGGTGGTGGTTTCGCCGAACACCGGGAGCTTGGCGACCATGGCCATGGTCGGGGTCAGCTGGCGCTTGCCGCCGAACGGCATGAGCACAGTGGCGGCGCCGATTGTGGAGTCAAAGCGTTCAGACAAGCCTTTGTTGGAGGCCACGTTGATATCGGTGACCAGCGCGTGCATCCGGTCCTTGAGCGAGCCCTCACGCCACGGGGTGGTGTAGGAGCCGCCCTGCTCGACGTGCACGGTCTGATGCTTCGGCGCGCCGTTGGAGGCGAGGAAGGCGCGGCTCAGGTTCACGATGGTGTCACCCTGCCAGGTCATGCGCATGACCTTCTCTTCGGTGACAGTGGCGATAACGGTGGCTTCGAGGTTTTCCTCGCGCGCATAGCCGAGGAACTCGTCCACGTCATCGGCGGCCACGTCGACGGCCATGCGTTCCTGGGATTCGGAAATCGCCAGTTCGGTGCCGTCCAGGCCTTCGTACTTCTTGGGCACCAGATCAAGGTTGATGGTCAGGCCGTCGGCGATCTCGCCGGTTGCCACGGACACACCGCCCGCACCGAAATCGTTGCAGCGCTTGATCAGACGGCAGGCGTCCTTGCGGCGGAACAGACGCTGGAGCTTGCGTTCGACGGGGGCGTTGCCCTTCTGCACTTCTGCGCCATCTTTTTCAAGGCTTTCCTCATCGTGCGCCTTCGAGGCGCCGGTTGCGCCGCCGATGCCGTCACGGCCGGTACGCCCGCCCAGCAGGATGATCTTGTCTCCGGGGGTCGGGGTTTCACGGCGGACATGGTCGGCCGGGGTCGCACCCACAACTGCGCCGACTTCCATGCGCTTGGCCACATAGCCCGGATGGTAAATCTCGTCGACCTGACCGGTCGCCAGACCGATCTGATTGCCGTACGAGGAGTATCCGGCGGCCGCGGTGGTGACGATCTTGCGCTGGGGGAGCTTGCCCTTGAGCGTTTCAGAAACTGGGACACGCGGGTCGCCGGCGCCGGTCACGCGCATCGCCTGATATACGTAGGAACGGCCCGACAGCGGGTCGCGGATGCATCCGCCGATGCAGGTGGCAGCGCCGCCGAACGGCTCGATTTCGGTCGGGTGGTTATGGGTTTCGTTCTTGAACAGGAACAGCCAGTCCTGGTCCTCGCCGTTCACATCGACCTTCACCTTGACGGTGCAGGCGTTGATTTCCTCAGATTCGTCGAGGTTCTTGAGGATACCGTTCTTCTTGAGCCACTTGGCGCCGATCGTGCCCATATCCATGAGGCACACCGGCTTGCCGTCGCGCCCGAGCTCATGGCGCATGGCCATGTACTTGTCGAATGCGGCCTTGACCACATTGTCATCGATATCCACCTCGTCAAGCTGTGTGCCGAAGGTGGTGTGGCGGCAGTGGTCGGACCAGTAAGTGTCGATTACCTTGATCTCGGTGATGGTCGGTTCGCGGTGTTCGCCGCGGAAATGCTCCTGGCACACCTTCGCATCCGCCAGATCCATCGCGAGACCGCGCTCGTCGATGAACCGCTGGAGGCCTTCGTCATCCAGCTTGTCGAATCCGGCGACCACCTCGACCTTCGCTGGCTTGGCGACCTGCACCTTGAGGGTGCTCTTCGGTTCGAGGGAGGCTTCGCGGGCTTCGACCGGGTTGATTACGTACTGTTTGATCTGCTCGACGGCCTGCTCGTCCAGATTGCCCTCCAACGCGTAGACCTTGGCGCTGCGCACAGTCGGGCGCTCGCCTTGGCTGATCAGCTGGATGCATTCGCTGGCCGAATCGGCACGCTGATCGAACTGCCCGGGCAGGAACTCGACGGCGAACACCGCGCTGTCGCCAAAATCGGGCATCTCCTCGCTGGCGTTATCCACCTGCGGTTCGCTGAACACGGTTGTGGTGGCCTGATCGAACAGCTCACGGCTGATGCCTTCGACGTCGTACCGGTTGACGATACGCAGACCGGTAAGCCCCTTAATCCCGAGAATCGTCTTCAGCTCGTTTTCCAGTTGCCTGGCCTCGACGTCAAAGCCCGGCTTCTTCTCGACATAAACGCGAAAAACCACGGTATTCCTTCTGTTGTTGGTATGGCGGTTGTCTGGGTGATGCAGGTGGTCGCGTGGGTGTGTTCGCCTTGCGCGGCGCATCCGAAAAATGTGGCCCGCATCGGAAAACCGGTGCGGGCCCGGGCTCACTCGGCGTCCTTGACGCCTTCGGAATCGGCGAGCTGCTTGAGACGGCTGTAAATCTCCTCGTATGCGGGGATGATGTTGCCCAGATCGCGGCGGAACAGATCCTTGTCAAGATGCTCGATCTTGCCGCTGTGATCCTTCAAATCCCACAGACGGCAGGTGTCGGGTGTGATCTCGTCGGCCAGCAGAATCGTGCCGTCGGAGGTTTTGCCTTCCTCGATCTTGAAATCGACGAGCTGCACGTCGATCTTGGAGAAGATGTCCTTGAGCGCTTCGTTGACGGCGCGCGCCTGACGGGAGATCTCGGCGAGCTCTTCCTCGGAAGCCAAGCCGAGGGCGACGATGCCGTCATCGTTGATGAACGGGTCGCCCAGTTCATCGGACTTCAGACAGAATTCGAGGATCGGCTTCTTCAGCGGCGTGCCTTCCTTGACGCCGTACCGCTTGGCGAAGGAGCCGGCGGCGGTGTTGCGCATGATGATTTCCAGCGGGTACATGGTCATCTTGCGCACCAGCTGTTCGGTGTCGGACAGGCGCTTGATGAAGTGGCTGTCGATGCCGCGAGCCTTGAGCAGTTCGAAAATCACGGAGGTGATGTGGTTGTTCAGGTTGCCCTTACCGGCGATCTGCGCCTTCTTCGCGCCGTTGCCGGCCGTCGCCTGGTTCATGTATTCGACCCACAGAACGTCGGGATCGTCGGTCGCATACATTTTTTTGGCCTTGCCCTCATAGAGCTTTTCCAGTTTCTGCATGACTCGCCTTCCTCGTAAGCACGAGATGGATTGGGGGTATATACGGTGGACAGGATACCAAGCGCCGGCTACATCGGGCGGCACGGCGTGGGGGCGGTATCGCCCGAATCGCCTGGTTGCCTATCCGGTATCGGCGCGGCGGCAAACGGGTTCGATTCGGAGCCGGGCAACACCGTCGGCAACAGTTCTGACAACCCCCGATGGCAAGATGACGGGTATGAGTGATTACGCCGAAGCCACAGTCAACGCAAGCCAGTCCAGTGCATCACAATCAGCCTCCGTCGCGACGCCAGCCGATCCGCGGCTTGGTACCCCGCTCGACCGATCTGCCGACGCCGCGCGCACCAAGGTTCTGCTGCTTGGCTCCGGTGAGCTTGGCCGCGAAATCGCCATCGAACTCATGCGCCTGGGCGCGTGGGTGTGCGCCGCCGACAGCTACGAAGGCGCCCCGGCACAGCAGGTCGCCCACGAATACCGTGTCCTCGATATGGCCAATCCTGAGCAGCTGGACGCCCTGTTCGCCGAAATCAAGCCGGATATCGTCATCCCTGAAGTCGAAGCGATCGCCACGTCCGAACTGGATGCCGTCGCCGCAAAAGGCGTGCAAGTCGTGCCGAGCGCCGGCATCGCCGCCATCTGCATGGACCGCGAGCGCCTGCGCGTGCTCGCCCACGAGAAACTTGGGCTGCCGACCACACCCTATCGTTTCGCCGGGTCGCTCGAGGAACTGCGTGCTGGCGCGCAAACCATAGGTTACCCGTGCGTCGTCAAGCCGATTATGAGCTCTTCCGGTCACGGCCAGTCTGTTGTACGCACCCCGGATGCCATCGACGCCGCCTGGCATGAGGCGCAGGTCGGTCGTCGTGCGGCGGGCGAAGGCGGCATTTCCCGCGTTATCGTCGAAGCGCTCGCACCACTTGATTATGAGCTGACCGTGCTGACCGTCAGCTCGTCCGCGGGTGTCGTCACCTGCACTCCGATCGGGCAGCGTCAGGAAAGCGGCGATTACCGCGAATCCTGGCAGCCGGCGGCTGTCAACCCGGACACCTTGAGAATCGCGAAAGACCTGGCACGCCGTTGTGTCGAAGGGCTGGTCGCCGACGCGCACGAGCATGGCGAGCGCGGCTGGGGCGTGTTCGGTGTCGAACTGTTCGTCCTCACCGACGGTTCGGTGCTGTTCAATGAGGTCTCCCCGCGTCCGCACGACACCGGCATGGTGACCATGATTTCCCAACGGCTGAGCGAATTCGCGCTCCACGCGCGGGCGGTTCTCGGTATTCCGGTCAGCCAGGAGCATGTCGATTTGGCGCTCGGCGACGGGCAGGTTGGCGCGAGCCATGCCATCGTCGTCGAAGGCGACGGCCGAGCGATTTTCTCGAATGTGCCACAGGCGCTCGCCGAGCCGGACACCAACCTGCGGATTTTCAACAAACCGGAAGTCCACGGGCATCGTCGCATGGCCGTGGCACTCGCCATCGGGGACAGCGCCGATGACGCCCGCGCCAAGGCCGGACGCGTCGCCGATGCGCTGACTGTCACGGTACGGTAATCGGCGTGGCATTCCGGCTTCGTGGGGCTTGAGGCTTACGATACCGGTATGAGCATGAAGAATCAGGAGTTTTCTGTGGCGGCTGGCAGCACCGAGGATGCCGGCCGCCCGCTGGTCATCGCGCTGGTCGTCGACACCGCGGGCAATGAGGGCAACGGCACGTCGAATTCGGCGTTGCAGTATGCCAAGGAGCTTCGCCGGCAAGGCCATACGGTCCGTCTGGTCGGTATTGGTTCGCCTGAGTATCCGATTCGCGTGCGTCACATCCCGTTGGTCTCTTGGATCGCGGCGAAACAGCAGATGCAATTCGCACAGCCTGACCGGGCGATGTTCCGCAAGGCGTTTGAGGGCGCGGATGTGGTCCACGTGTACCTGCCGTTCAAATACGGCCGCATGGCGGTGCGGACCGCACATGAGATGGGCATCCCCGCAACTGCCGGATTCCACTTGCAGCCGGAGAACGTCCTGTATTCGGCGGGGCCGCTGCGGTATATCCCCGGCGCTTCGGCGTTCATCTACTGGCTGTTCAACCGCATGCTGTACCGGCATATCTGGCATATCCACACGCCCTCGCATATGATCGCCGCGCAGTTGCGGGCGCATGGCTACCGGCAGCGACTGCATGTGATCTCCAACGGCTATTCGCCCAGATTCACCGCCAAACAGCAGCGTGAACCCGGTTCGCCGTCGCCAAGACCGTTCAGAATCGTCGCTTCGGGGCGTCTGGCCAGCGAGAAGGACCATGTGACGCTGATTCGGGCGGTCGCGTTGAGCCGGCATGCCGAGGATATCGAATTGACGATCTGCGGCACCGGGCCGTTGCAACATGAGCTGCGGCGGATGGCAGGGAAGTTGCTGCCGGGCCGTTGGTCGATCGGATTCCATGACAACGCACAGATGCCGGAACTGCTGCGTTCATGTGATCTGCTGGTTCACCCCTCTATCGTGGATATTGAATCGTTAAGCGTGCTTGAAGGGATGGCCTCCGGCTTGGTTCCGGTGATTGCGCGGTCCACGCAGAGCGCCGCCGGACAGTTCGCGCTCAATGACCATTCGCTGTTCGAAGCCCAAGACTCGGCCATGCTCGCCCAACGTATCGACTGGTGGATCGACCATCCTGATGAGTTGAGCCGTTGGGGTGCCGTCTATGCCGAGCACACGCGTGAGGAGTATTCGATTGCATCATGCGTGCGTAAGTTCGTCGCGATGGAACGCGAAGCGATCGCCGACTTCGATGGCAGGTTGTGAACGATGAATCCGCCGTAGCCGGCGCATTGCCGGTTCGGACGGTTTCATGCGGTCGGGGCGTGGGAGCGTTGCGCCCGCCACACCCTGACCGCTTCTGTCAGACGCGCTACGGGAGCGCGGGTATGACATCATGCTCGGAATCGTGTCATTCAGTCCGCTGATTGCATTTCGCAATGTTGCGGTAACGCCGATGATACGAAAATCGCATACCATGCCGCCAAACGTAAAGAAAAACGCAGCTGAACCGTTGATATTCAACGTATATCGCACGGATGTCATCAATCGGCTGCGCATGGCGTAAGTTGCGACAACGAAAGGCGACACGATGAGCAGATATGCAGTGACCAATCCCGCGACCGGACAGGTCGAGGAAAGCTTTGAAACCTTCACCGACGAGCAAGTCGCCGCGGCGGTGGACGCAGCCGATGACGCCTATCGCACGTGGGGTAGGACCACGACCATCGAACAGCGCGCGGCGCTGATGCGCAAGGCGGTGGCCGCCTATCGCGACCAGCAGCAGGAGCTTGCCACGATCATCAACCACGAGATGGGCAAGACCATGGGCGAGGCGCTTGTCGAGGTGGAATTCTCGGCGGAAATCCTTGAATATTATGCCGATCACGCCGCTGAATTCCTTGCCGACGAGCCAATCAAGCGCGCTGCGGCTGGCACGGCGTTCATCCGACACCTGCCAATCGGCCCGCTGGTCGGCGTGATGCCGTGGAATTACCCGTACTATCAGGTGGCCCGGTTCGCTGGTCCGAACCTCATGCTCGGCAACACCATCATTCTCAAGCACGCCTCCCTGTGCCCCAAGTCGTCGGCCGCGATGGAGCGGATCTTCCTGGAGGCGGGCTTCCCGAAGGGCGCGTTCATCAACGTGTACGCCACCAACGAGCAGATCGCCAAGGTCATCGCCGACCCGCGCGTCCGTGGCGTATCCCTGACCGGTTCCGAGCGTGCTGGCAAGGCGATCGCCCAGGAGGCCGGCGCCGCCTTGAAGAAGGTCGTGTGCGAACTGGGCGGCAATGACGCGTTCATCGTCATGAGCACCGACGATTTGGATGCCGCGGTCGAGGCCGGCGCGAACGCCCGGTACGAGAATAGCGGCCAGATCTGCAACGGCGCCAAGCGGTTCATCATCATCGACTCGCTGTACGACGAATTCTTGAAGCGGTTTATCAAGGTGTCCAAGGAACGCAAGCTCGCGCCTCTGTGCTCTGTGTCCGCCGCCGACGGTCTCGCCGCCCAGGTGCAGGCCGCGATCGATGACGGGGCGAAGGTGGTGCTAGGCGGCACCGAACATGATGGCGCCTACTATCCGGCGACTATTCTGACCGATATTCCCGAAGGGTCCGCCGCACGACGCACGGAGTTCTTCGGGCCGGTCGCCCAGTTCTACCGGGTGTCCGGCGAGGATGAGGCCATTGCGGTCGCCAACGATTCGCCGTACGGTCTCGGCTCCTACGTGTTCACCACCGACAGCGAGCAGGGGTTGCGCTTCGCGGACCGTCTGGAATCCGGCATGACCTATATCAACGAATCCGGCGCCGATTCGGCGGAATTGCCGTTCGGCGGTGTGAAGAACTCCGGATTCGGCCGCGAAATGGGCCCGCTCGGCATCCGCGAGTTCGCGAACTACAAGCTCGTCACCGAAGCCGCGCGCTGAATCAAGGGCGGTTCGTCTGGTATCGGCCCGGTATCGGCATGATGGCCGGTCGCCACATTCTGGGCGACCGGCCATCACTATTTCTGGTACGTCCAGAGCCGTCTGTTGCATGTGCTGCTGATGTTGTTGCCGCCCAAGGGTATCGGCAAACGCAAGATACCCCGATAATTCCGTTTCGCCGATTAGAATCCGGTTTACGTCGCCTTTGTCGCACTGGAATCGGCCCAGAAATTCCACAATGTGGTTACATGTCTCACATGCTGGACGCTGAGTGGTGTGGTTGATTCCGCCCTCAGCCAGATGCAAGGATAACTCGGGGTCGCCGGGTCTTGGGTGTGCAATACTCGGCCGAAACGCTGTCAACGTCGCCAAGTTGCGCGGATTGTTCTGGCGTATCCTGCAATGGCCCGAATACAGGAACCCCGAGAAAGGCTGATATCACACGA
Organism: Bifidobacterium sp. LCP19S3_E9; assembly: GCF_052121135.1. Lineage (NCBI taxonomy): Bacteria > Bacillati > Actinomycetota > Actinomycetes > Bifidobacteriales > Bifidobacteriaceae > Bifidobacterium > Bifidobacterium sp. LCP19S3_E9. Next base: position 204,410 of record NZ_JBQKEV010000004.1, read on the forward strand.
TTGCTGTCTTGCGCGTCCAGCCCGTCCTGTACATCCGTACGTCCGTGCATCCGATATCTCATCCGCGTTCAGCGCGTTTTGCGCACCCGCACTGTCTGGCCGTCGCAATTACCGCACGCCGTAATCGTACCGTTGCTCGATAAGCCGCAAATACGTGAATACTTCTGTGTGGTCGACGCCTGGGATCCTGCGGATGCGCATCACCAGGTCGAGCAGGTCGTCATCGTCAGCGGTGAAGACCTCCAGTAGCATGTCAAAACGCCCCGCCGCTGCGACAATGTAGTCGATGCCGTCGGTTGCGCGTAACTGGTCGGCGAGCGCGTCCAAATCCCCGCTCGTGTTCACTCCGATCATGGCCTGCCTGCGGTAGCCGAGCTGGACCGGGTCCGTGACGGCGACGATTTGGATGATTCCCGTCTCGACTAACCGCTGCACACGCCCGCGCACGGCGGCTTCGGACAGGCCGACGACCTTGCCGATCGCCCCGTAAGGTTTGCGTCCGTTTTTCTGCAATTCGCGGATGATGGCCTTGTTGGTCTCGTCAAGTAGCGACGGCGATCGGCGCTGCTCGGCGCTGCTCTCATTGTCCGGTGTCTCGTGTGTCTCCGCCGTGAACGGCTCGCGCATGTCATGTTGAACTCTCATACGACCATCACAGCAGGTCATTGTTCACGATGCGAGACCTTGGGGAAAATTTCGCGTTACGCCGCTTTTTTAGTCGCAATATTGCGTTTACGCAACGGAAATCATCGCAACCTTTGATGAATCACAACGAAAACAGCAGAGACCAAGCCACGCACGCTATCGAACTCGAAGTTCTCGCAAGCCACACACGAACGTGACGCGTCCCGCGGACAGGCGCCGCAGGATGACCGGACGAATTACCAAGGAGGAGCGATGACCACGACACAATCACCTGTCCAGGATGCGGTCCTGTCATCATCTGCGGCCCAATCGCATCAGCCGGATGATACCGGCGTCCGCATCGGCCGCGACAAGGACGTGGAACTGAGAGAAAGCGGCCTGACCATCAACCGCGCCCGCAAGACCTTCCGGTCGGCGGAAGGCAAATTGGTCCACGCCATCGACGACGTGAGCCTGAACATCGAAGCCGGCGAATTCTTCGTGCTGCTCGGCCCCTCCGGTTGCGGCAAGACGACACTGCTGCGGTCCATCGGCGGTCTGGAAACCCTGGATGCCGGCGAAATCTACTTGGGCGACCAACGCATCGACGAGATGCCGCCATACGAGCGTCCGGTCAACACCGTATTCCAAAGTTACGCATTGTTCCCCAATATGACGGTGGAACAGAACATCGCTTTCGGCTTGGAAATGGAAAAGAAGCCGAAGGACTACATCAAGCGCAAGACGCAGGAGATGCTCGATCTGGTACATCTGAGCGAAATCGGCAAGCGTCTGCCCAGCCAGCTGTCCGGCGGCCAGCAGCAGCGTGTCGCGCTCGCCCGGTCGCTCGCGAAAAGCCCGAAGGTGCTGCTGCTTGATGAATCCCTGTCCGCGCTTGATTTCAAGTTGCGTCGTCAGATGCAAGTCGAATTGAAGCGTCTGCAGCGAGAGACCGGCATCATCTTCATTTTCGTCACGCACGACCAGGAGGAAGCCCTGTCGATGGCCGACCATATCGCCGTGTTCTCCAAGGGCAAGCCCGAGCAGGTTGGCACCCCGGAGGAAATCTACGACAAGCCGGCCAACCGGTTCGTCGCCGACTTCATCGGCGATATCAACTTCCTCGACGCCACTGTGCATGATGCCGGCTCGGTTGAGGTCGAAGGCAAGATCTTCCCCGTGACACAAGACTTGAGCGAGTATGGCAGGGGAGCGGCCGTGAGCGCTGCCGTCCGCCCCGAGCGCATTACGCTTGGCGCGGCGAAGGACGGCGGTCTGCAGGCGAGCGTGGAAACCGTGACCTATATGGGCTCCGACATCCGCTGCCATGTCCGTCTCGCCGACGGCACGCCCGTGCAGATCCGCGTCAACCCGCCATTTGACTCCGAACTGCTCACAATCGGTGCAAAGGTCGGTGTGACGGTCAGCCCCGACCATATGAGGGTGGTGGAACGATGAGCGAAACCTCTTCCGCTTTGGACGGCAGCAAGCCGCCGATTTCTGCGCCTTCGCAAAACGGTGGGGCGACGACTTCCCGTCGCCGCCGCACCCTGTTCGCCGCCTCGGGCAGCATCAAGCCCGGCATGCTCTCGCACTGGTATTCGATTCCCGCCGTTATCGTCGGACTGCTGTTCACACTCGGCCCGATATGCGTCATCGTCGCGTTCTCCTTCATGAGCCAGCCGGATGTCGGTGGCGGCGTGGTCTACAAGTTCTCCACGAACGCTTACAAGAAGCTGCTGTTCACCACCGATTTCCTGGGCCGCACCTCCTTCGACCCGCGGTATCTCAAGGTGTTCGGCACCTCGTTGTGGCAGGCGCTCATCACCACGTTCATATGCATCGTGCTGTCCTTCTTTATCGCCCTGTGGATGTCGTTACGCAAGCCGTCAACCCAGCGCCTGCTGGTGCTGCTGATCAACATCCCGTTCTGGACGAACCTCATCGTCCGTACCTACGCGTGGATGCTCATCCTCAACGAAAACGGCCCGATCAACGGCTTCTTGAAATTCATCGGCGTAGGCAGTAAACAGCTGCTGTACACGTCGGGGGCCTCGCTAATCGGCTTGATATTCACCTTCCTGCCGTTCGCGATCATGCCGATGTATTCGGCGCTGTCCGGGTTCGACTTCTGTCTGGTCGAAGCCGCATACGACCTGGGCGCTCGCAAACTCACCGTAATGCGGCGGATCATCCTGCGCGCCGCGAAACCAGGCGTCACCTCAGCCATTGCGTTGTGCTTCATCCCGGCCTTCGGGTCCTACGTGCAGCCCGTGCTGCTTGGCGGCGGGCGTGTCCTCATGCTCGGCAACCTGATCGCATCCCAGTTCTCCGAAGCGCGCAACTGGCCGTTCGGCGCGGCATTGTCCACGGTGATCCTGCTGATCACGTTGCTGTGCGGTGTCGCGGCAAGCATCGGCGGCGGCAAAGCGGCGCGTGACGCCGGCATGGCGGTATGAACAGAACGAGGTGAGTGCAATGACTAGCAGCAACAAGGAAATCAAGCATACCGGGCAAGCAGCGGATATCCGCACGGCCGCCGGGGCACACGACGGCGAAACCGCTCCGGTCGTCCACATGGATTACGGCACCGCGGCGGAATTCGGCGCCATCGTCGAACGGACCATCGACGAACGTGGCGAACACGCGTCCGCCCAGATGCCGCAATGGCTCGAAGACAAGCAGCCCGACCGGGCGCTGAGCACTCGGCGTTCCGGGCGAAACCGGCTGAAAACCTTCCCCGGCGTCGCGTTCATCAGCGTGCTTGTCATTCTGTTCCTGTATCTGCCGATGCTCATGGTTGTGATGTTCTCCTTCAACGGCGGTCGTCAAGCGCTGCTGTGGAAAGGGTTCTCCTTCTCCTGGTACGGTACGGTGTTCCACGATCCGGCAATCATCTCGGCAACCCTGACCTCGCTCGAAGTCGCCGTCATCGCGATGGTTCTGTCCACGGTCATCGGTGTGCTGTTCATCCTCGCCGCAGACCAGATGTCACAGGCGGGTTCGGCGCTCGCCGGCTGGCTGATCAACGCGTCGTTGATTATCCCAGAGGTCGTGCTCGGCGTCGCCACCATGGGCTTCATCCGTATGATCGGTCTGAAGCCGGGATTGCTGCCACTGATTCTCGCGCACACCACCTTCTGCATCCCGTTCGTGGTGATGCCGTTGCGCGCGCGGTTGCAGACCATCGACACCTCGTGTTTCGAAGCCGCAGTGGATCTCGGCGCGTCGCCAATCACCACGGTCCGCCGCGTCACCCTGCCGCTGCTGGCCCCGGCCATCGTCTCCGGCGCGCTTATGGCATTCGTGATTTCGATGGATGACTTCATGATCTCGAACTTCCTGACATCCGCAGGCACGACGACACTGCCGATCTACATCTTCTCGCTTATCCGCAAGGGCGTGAACCCGAGCATCAACGTCGTCGCCACGCTTCTGCTCCTGCTCGCTGTCATCGTGACCGTCATCTCCTCGGTCCTGACCAACCGCAAGGACGACTGAACGACGGCGTACGCCAGAATGCAGCCGTCATATCGAAGAAAGGAGCCGATATGCGCACCTCATCAGCTGTTATCCCTTCCAATCATTCATATTCCGACTACCGTGAGAGCGGGCGCGGCTGTGGCAGCAGGCACGGTCGTGGCCACGTGGGCAGGACGTTCCGTCGCATGGCGTGCATGGCGCTCGCTGTCGCAGGCCTGCTGTCGTCTGCCGCATGCTCAGGCGGTATCTCGGATTCCGCGCGCACAACTGATGTCGTCGCCAACGGGGCGTACCACGAGGCGCACGGCGGCGAGTTGCATATCTACACGTGGGCAGGGTACATGCCGGATGATGTCATCAAGAAATTCGAGAAGGAAACCGGCATCAAGCTTACCGTGGACACTTTCGAAAGCAACGAGGCGCTGGAAGCCAAGTTGCAGTCCACAGGCGGGTCCGGCTATGACATCGTGATACCGAGTGACTACATGGTCTACCAGCTCATCAAGGAGCATATGCTCGTGAAATTCGATGTGTCCAAGCTGCCCAACGGCAAGAATGTCTCCAAGGAGTTCTCCTCGCCGTACTACGATCCCAAGCTCGAATATTCGGCACCGTATGTGGTGGGCTACACCGGATTCATGGTCAACACCAAGAAAATCCCCAAGTCCGCGGCGCCGACCAGTTGGAAGGAGTTCTTCGCGCTGCCATCGAAGTACGGCAAGTCGCAGCTGCTCAACGATTCCATCGAGGTGACCAACGCGGCATTGCGCGCTGTCGGTTCCGAGCAGTGCACCACCGATGCGCGCGCCTATCAGAACGCGAACGATCTGCTGCAGTCCTACCGGTCAAAGGTTGGCGTCGTCAGCTCGGAAGGTGTGGCGGATCGTCTGGCTTCCGGTGAGCAGGTCATCGGTATGATCTGGAGTTACGACGCCTACCAGGCGCAGCAGTCGAATAAGGATCTCGAATTCGTCTACCCGTCCGACGGCACCACCCAGTTCGTGGACAATATGGCAATCGCTGCGGGGGCGCAGAACATCGACCAAGCCAAGACCTTCATCAACTACATGCTGGATCCGAAAAACAAGGAAGCGATTGATGAATCCGCGGGCGCAGGGTCTGTGCTCAAGGGCGGCGATGCGTTGCTGCCGAGCGAGATGCGGTCGTCCAACACGATCGTGCCGAGCGCGGATGAGCTCAAGCATGCGGTGACTGAGAAGGCATGCTCGAACGCCATCAACGACAACTACACGCAGCTGTTCGAGAACTTCAAGCAGTGATGCGCGTGCGGCTGTGCGGCGGGGGCACGGGTGCGCTCCCAAACATAACGCCCCTGCCGCGCGTCGGGTGCGGCTGTGCGTCTTGCGCGGTTGCGGGGCAATCGGGCCATCCGGGGAAACCTCCGGATGACCCATAGTTGTGTTTGGGGAGTACTGGACTGAGCGTGCTTGACTGGGCTTTGGGCTCGTTCGTGATGCGGGGTGTGTCGATTGCGCAATGGCGGGTTGGCGTGTGATGACAGTGGTGCCGCCTTCCGCGCCACCCGGCGTCATGCCTGTCATCGTGTGAGGATTGACTCACATGGAGGCGGTTGATGTGTCCGGGTTGCAGTCCCGGAGGTTGCATATCCGTCGATGTGTGAGGATTGGCTCGCACGGTGACTTGTTGGTTGGGTCGGATGTTGTGTGTGGGGGGGGGACGGTTTGAGGGTGGTTATGTGAGGATTCGCTCACATGACGGACACTTTCCCGCCCCCGATCGCTTCGTGGATGGTCTGTCCGCCGGTCCGTGTGAGGATTCGCTCACACCGCCGGTGCTGATTGTCGATCGCGGCATCGGGGCTCATAAATCCTTGGTATTCCCGGCAATCCCCAAATCTCCCATCGGTCGCAATCTGGACGAGCCCGACACGATGCTCACCGCGGCTGCGAATCGCCCCTCGAAAGCGAACATCCATGTTGACGAATTGTTACGAGCGGAAAAACAGTTCCGGAATCAGAAATCCCAACGAAATAATGCGGGTTTTACCTATGAATGTACGAAATTCGTAGTCAAGTCGATAGAACGCAACGAAAATCGCATCACAAGACTACCGAAGGAAAGGATTCGACATGACGGCAAGCATCAGTGAAGCCAGGATCAAGGAACTCACCGCCAAGGAGGGTGAGAAACTCAACGCCAAACTCGGCAAATCCCGCGAGATGTATAACGAAGCCCGCAAGCATCTGTGCAACGGCGTCGCCTCCTCCTACCAGCTGCGCGATCCGTGGCCGATCTACGTCGATCACGGCAGCGGTTCCAAGCTGTGGGATGTGGACGGCAACGAATACTACGATTTCCACAACGGCTACGGCGCCATGGTGCAGGGCCACGGCAACCCGGAAATCGGCAAGGCCATCGCTGAGCGTTTCCCGAAGGGCACGCATTTCGCGCTTCCTGATGAAGATGATTTTGTTGTCGCTGACGAACTGACCCAGCGGTTCGGCCTGCCGAAGTGGCGTTTCACCAACTCCGGTTCCGAGGCCACAATGGACGCAATCCGCATCGCTCGCGCCTACACGCACCGCGACCATATCATGAAGATCTTCGGTTCCTACCACGGTCACCATGACGCGGTGATGATCTCTATCGTCGGCGATTACGAGAACATCGGCGATAAGAACCACTTGAAGAAGATTCCATACGGCGCCGGCATCCCGAAGTCCCTGATTCCGCTGACTGTGCCGGTTCCGTTCAACGACGCTGACGCGCTTGAGGCCCGCATCCGGGAGATGGAAACCGATGACGAGGCTCCTGCCTGTCTCATCATGGAAGCCTGCCTGATGAATATGTCCATCGTGCCTCCGGAGCCGGGCTACCTCGAGAAGGTGCGCGAAATCACCAAGCGTCACGGCATCGTGCTGATTTTCGATGAGGTAAAGACCGGACTGACCATTGGACCTGGCGGTGCCACCAAGCTGTTCGGCGTGACCCCGGACATGGTCACCATGGCCAAGGCGATTTCCGGTGGCCTGCCGATGGGCGCCATCGGCGGCACCGACGAGGTGATGAGCGTTGTCGAATCCGGCGAAGTCTACCAGGTCGGCACCTACTCCGGCAACCCGCTGTGTGTGGCGGCAGCCCGTGCCAATCTCGAGAAGGTGCTCACTCCGGAAGCCTACAAGCTGTTCGATCATCTGAACAACCGCCTGATGGAAGGCTGCACCGAAGTCATCAAGAAGTATGACTTCCCGGGATACTCCATCGGTTTCGGTGCCAAGGGCTGTGTCACCTTCTCTCCGCACAAGATCGTGGACTATGTGACCTTCAAGCAGGGCCAGCGCACCGACTTGAACCAGCTTTGCTGGCTGTATGCGGCCAACCGCGGCGTGTTCATGACTCCGGGACGTGAGGAGGAATGGACGTTGTCTGTGGCTCACGACGACGCCGCGTGCGACGCCTACATCAACGCCTTCGCCGAGATGGCGCACGATGTGACCGCCGAGTAACCCCAATCAAGCCTGCCCTAAGCCGGGTCCAATACACTGCACTCCTCTTGCCCGGCTTGGGGTGTCATTCGCGACCGTGGTCGAGTGGCATCGCGCATGCGGTGCTGTTCGGCCACGGTCGTTCCACTTCTGCGGGGTGGTTCATGGTGGTGCGAGGTGTGTTGGTGCGTTGCGGTGGCGTGTGGTGGTGTTGGCGCGTCGTGGTCGTGTCATCGATGGCGGTGGAAGGGGTGCGGCGCGTTAGGACTCGAGACGGCAGGGCGGTGTGGTGCGTTGCGTTGCAGTGTCGTTTGGACGGGTGTTTTCGTCGAAGGTGTTGTGAATGGGCATCGCACGCCAGGACTTTGCAGCGCGGAGTGCCCAGGCGGCTGCGGCACGCCGGAAGTTCCCAGGGTCTGTGTCGTGTATTTCTGTGATTGCAGGAAAAACGACGCGCCGGGAAGCGTACGTCCTGAACATCGTGTATAGTCTTTGACTGTTGTGCGAAACGAGGTTCACCTCGGTTCGACACCACATGGTGGATATAGCTCAGCCGGTAGAGCATCTGATTGTGGTTCAGAAGGTCGCGCGTTCGAGCCGCGTTATCCACCCCATCAACCCCGGGTTCGCCCGGGGTTTCGTTTTTCTTCCCGGCTCGTGCCCGCGCAGCGACAGCGCGTCGCCGCGTCGGATCGTTCCTCTCGCGAACTGGTTACGCTGGGGTAGTTGCCGGTTCGTGTCAGGTCGTCGTTCCTGGGCTATAGGAACTAAACGTGGGGCTATAGGAACTAAACGTGGTGTTTTAGACTTCCATTTTTGGTTAGTGGACGTGTCCTTTGCGGATGTAGAATCCAGGTTCGTTCGTCGGATCGTCGTGGTTGTTCG